>NZ_JAFCWN010000003.1:0-417471 GCF_049897585.1 Agrococcus sp. TSP3-2-1 | reverse complement strand
GCCTCGAGCACCTCCGCGGCTCCGCGCTCGGCTTCCGCAACCTCGCCAACTACATCGCCCGATCCCTGCTCGAAGCCGGCGGCTTCAGACCGGCGCTACACCCTCAAATGCGATGAGCCGGTTTAATGCCGGTTCCTTTCGAGTCTGGAAGGAAGATAGTCATCATGCCGAAGCAGATCCCGGAGGAGACGAAGCAGCGAGCGATCCGGCTCGTGCTCGACCATCTCGATGAGTACCCGAACCTGACGACCGCGTGCGAGACGGTCTCGAAACGGCTCGGCTTCGGGGCCGAGTCGCTGCGCCGATGGGTGCGGCAGGCTCAGATCGACGCCGGCGAACGGCAGGGTGCCTCGACGAGCGAGTCGGAGCGGGTGCGGCGGCTTGAGCGGGAGAACCGTGAGCTGCGTGAGGCGAACGCGATCCTGCGCGACGCGGCGGTTTTCTTCGCCGGGGAACCCGACCCCCGACGCCGCTGACCGTCGGCTTCATCGACGAGCAGCGGGCCAAGGGCCGCGCGGTCGAGTCGGTCTGCCAGGTCCTGCGGGAGCAGGGCGTGGAGGTCGCCGCGCGAACCTACCGGGCGTGGAAGCGCGCCCAGCCCAGCAGCCGCGCTGTGGGTGACGCGGTGGTGATCGACGCGCTGCGGGCGACGGTCGGCACGCCGGAGGGCATGTACGGGCGGCGGAAGATGACCACGCATCTGCGACGTGCCGGCCACGACGTGTCCCAGCGGCGGGTGGACCGGCTGATGCGGGATCTCGGCCTCAACGGCCGGGTGCGCGGGCGTGGCGTGCGCACGACCGTCCCGGATCGGAACGCCGAGCGCGCACCGGATCTGCTCGAGCGGGAGTTCACCGCGCCCGCGCCGAACCAGCGCTGGGTGGCGGACTTCACCTACGTGCGCACCTGGGCCGGGTTCGCGTACGTGTCGTTCGTGATCGACTGCTTCTCACGCGCGATCGTCGGCTGGCAGGCCGCGACCACGAAGACGACACCGTTGGTGACCACGGCGCTGCGGATGGGCCTGTGGCGGCGCGATCGAGCCGGCCGCCCGGCGCTCGACGGACTGGTCCATCACAGCGATGCCGGGTCTCAATTCACGTCCGTGAGCTTCGCCGAGACGCTCGCCCTGGAGGGCATCGCTGCGTCGATCGGCTCGATCGGCGACGCGTATGACTATGCCCTCGCCGAGTCGACGATCGGGCTGTTCAAGACCGAAGCGATTCGCGACGACTCGCCCTTCCGGACCGGTCCGCTCAAGCAGCTGGAGGACGTCGAATGGGTCACCGCTGAATGGGTCGACTGGTACAACGCCAGGCGCCTGCATTCCACCCTCGGCGACGTCCCTCCCGAGGAGTTCGAGGCCGCGTACTACGCTGACCTCGAAACGCCATCACACCCGGTGCTGGCACCCGCATAGGAGCGGCAGAGAACCGGGGACGGTTCACTTCGCCGGTGGCTCGGTTGCTGACGGTGACGGTGGTCTCGTCGATGAGGATGAGCACGGGTGTGCGGGCGTGGTCGATGCCGATGCCGAGGTGGTGGAGTCGGCCGGCGCGGCGGAGGGTGAGCTTGCCGAAGCGGTCGACGCGGTCGTGGCGGATGCGCCAGGAGCCGTGGTCGGGGTTGTCGGCGGGTGTGGCTTTGAGGGTGGCGTCGTAGGCGGTCTGCGGGGTGCGTCTGGCGAGCGCGCGGTGGGGCCGGTCGTGGTTGTAGTGGTGCCGGAAGGTGTCGAGCTGCGTCTGCAGCGCGGCGAGGTCGGCGGCGAGTGGTTGGGCGGCGAGCCAGCGCCCCCGGGTCTGGTGGAAGCGTTCGACCTTGCCTTGCGTCTGCGGGTGGAAGGGGCGGCCGCCCAGCTGCTGGATGCCGAGCGAGGCGAGGAGCTGCTCGAAGCCGTTGCGGGTGCCGGTGGCGCGGGTGGTGAACACGCGGCCGTTGTCGGTCAGGGTCGCGGCGGGCGCGCCGTGGGCGGCGACGGTGGCGGTGAACGTCTCGATCACGGCGGCACCGGTCACGGGGCGGTGGGTGGTGCAGGACAGCAGCAGCCGGGAGTGGTCGTCGAGCCAGCCCCGGATCTCCACGTCGGTGCCGTCGGCCAGGCGCCAGTGGGTGAAGTCGGACTGCCAGAGCTCGTTCGGCTGATGCGCCTCGAAGCGGATCATCGCCGACCGCGGCCGCTTGCTCGGCTCGGGCGCGATCAGCTGCGCCTCGAGCAGGATGCGGCGGATGGTGGAAGTCGCCGGCGCCGTTGTGCCCTCGCGTTCGAGCCGGGCGGCGATCGATGCGGGGCCGGCGTCCCAGCCCGCCGCGGTCAGCTCCTGCCGCAGCGCCACGACCCGCTCGCGCACCGGGTCGGTGGCGCGGTTTGGGTTCGAGCGCGGACGTCTCGAGCGCGGCTCGAGCGCGTCCAGGCCGCCGGCCTCGTAGCGGCGGACGAGCTCGTGCACCCACCGCCAGGTGACGCCGAAGCGCCGAGCGGCCTCCGCCTTGCTCAGGCCCTGGCGGACGACGGAGAGGACGATGACGCGCGACTTCGACACGCCTCAATGTGAACGATGTCCCGACTCATATGTGAACGATGTCCCGACTCATATGTGAACGATGTCGTGAACCAGCACACCTCCAGGGGCACCGTTGCGGTGAGTCGCGTGCGAGCTTCGCTCGAGGAGTCGGCGGCCCATGGCGACACTTCCCAGCGGGATAGCGTTCGCTGTCCGATCGGGCTGCCCATGGCGATCGCCCGGTTCCCGGCCAGGAAGCACCTCGCCAGCGTGGTGATCGTCGGAGCGCAGCGGGAAGGCGGTTGGGCACCCGCCACCTGATGGAGGCGGCGGAGCAGAACTCCGCGGCAGTTCGGTGCCTCGCCACCAGACTGGCGGTGCCCGCGGTTGCGGCGCCATCCGCGTCCGACAAGCGCGGATCGCTCTGCCCTCCGAGCAGTCCTCGTCAGTCGCTGGTGAGTCCGGAGTACGCGTGCAGACCCTTGAAGAAGAGGTTGACGACCGTGAAGTTGAACACCACGGCCGCGAAGCCGATGATCTGCAGCCAGGCGGAGCGGGAGCCGCGCCAACCGCGAGTCGCTCGCGCGTGGATGTAGCCGGCGTACAGCACCCAGATGATGAAGGTCCACACCTCCTTCGTGTCCCAGCCCCAGTAGCGCCCCCACGCGTGCTCCGCCCAGATCGCGCCTGCCACGAGGGCGAAGGT
This sequence comes from Agrococcus sp. TSP3-2-1, assembly GCF_049897585.1. Lineage (NCBI taxonomy): Bacteria > Bacillati > Actinomycetota > Actinomycetes > Micrococcales > Microbacteriaceae > Agrococcus > Agrococcus sp. TSP3-2-1. Next base: position 414,264 of record NZ_JAFCWN010000003.1, on the reverse strand, counting down.
CCAGAAGATGAACCCGATCACGCCGACGCGGTAGCCCAGGTCTTCGAGCTGCTCAGCGCTCGGCAGCGATCGGAGGAAGCCGTTGGTCCGCCGCTCCTTCACGAGCTGGACGACGCTCAATCCGGCGCCCAGGGCGAAGAACCCTGTCGCGAGCGTGGCGACGAAGACGTGGATGACGAGCCAGTAGGTCTGGAGGGCCGGAGGGAGGGGGACCGGCGGCACGTAGAAGTTGACCGTCGCGGTGCCGAGGAACACCACGGCGAGACCGGTGATGAAGACGCCGAGGAACCTGAGGTCTCGCCACAGCCGGGACAAGACGAAGACGCCCACGATGATCGCGACGCCCGTCAGTGCGAACTCGTACATGTTCGCCCACGGGACGCGGCCGGCGGCCAGTCCCCGGAAGACGGCGCCCGCGACATGCACAGTCCAGCCGATCACCGTCAGGACGAAGCCGATCCGAGCGCCGCGGCCAGCCTCGGCCGCAGCGATCGAGGGCGATGTCTGCCCGCCCACCGAGGAGCCGCCGCCGATGCTCACCAGCTCGCGGTCAGCGGCGGACCTGGCTGCCGATCGCTTCGCCACATCGATGGCGAACGCCGCGAAGGCGAGCGTGTAGACCGCCATCGCCGAGTAGACGGCCAGCAGCGCTGCCGCGTCCCATTGATCCATCGTCACGTCGTGATCCTCTCTCCGGGTGGATGCGTCGCTGCGGCCCGGTCACGCAGGCGGACCGCGAGGGCGTCCACCGCGCGCTCGAGCATCGGGTCCTCTCCGCGCGCGAGTCCTGCCAGCTCGAGTCCCGCATCGGTCGCCTTGACCCACATCCGGCGACGTGGGATGAGCAGCGATGCGAGCAGCGAGAGGATGAGCGCGATCGTGATCCAGAGCACCGCGGTCTGCGTGTGGTCGACGTGCACTTCGATCACCCCGTACCGCAGGACGTCCTCGAACGCGATCGTGCCGAGCCCGCCGGGGAGCTCGAGCGACTGGCCGGGCACGAGGATCAGGGATTCCGCTGCCGAGTCGCCACCGGCGATCGGCGTCATCTCGTCCGTCGCGAGCGAGTAGACCGAGCGCGGGATGCCTGCATCGAGTCCCAGGTCTCCCGTGAACGCCTGCAGGGAGAGCACCGGATTCAGCACGTCGGTGTAGCCGGAGGCGAGTGCTCCGCTGCTCAACTGCACGGCTGTCGGGTAGAAAAATCCGCGCAGGCCGAGTTGCTGCTCGAGGCCGTCGGGCAGCTTCATCACGCCGAGGCTCGTCATCAAGTCGTCCTGGGCGAGGAAGGGCGTGTACTCGTCGTAGACAACGTTCCCATCGGGGTCGCGCACCGAGATGCGGGGTGCGTAGCCGTTCGAGATCAGGTAGAGATCAGCGCCTGCAACCGAGAGCGGCTCGTTGACCTTGATCTGCGCGGGCCGCTCACCGCTCGGCTCGCTGACGGCGACTCGCGCGGTGAAGTCGAGCGGGGCGCCCACCGCGTGGCGGTTCTCGGTCTCGTACTCCACCTCGAGGTCGTCGAGACGCACGGCGAACGGCTCCAGCGAGCCGTCGTCGAACCACTGCCCAGCCGAGAAGGTGTCGTAGCTCGAGAGCGTGTTCGCGAAGCCGCGACCCTCGACGAGGAGCCGCTGCCCCTCGTAGCCGAAGCCTGAGCCGATGCCCACGACGAGGATCATCGCGAGCAGCGACGTGTGGAACAGCAGGTTGCCGGTCTCGCGGAGGTAGCCGCGCTCAGCAGAGACGCTCTGCCCGTATCGCGCGGTGCGGTACCCCAGGCGCCGCAGCATGCGCTCTGCGCGATCCAGATCGTCCACGGTCCCCGGCGCGGTCTGGAATCCGACGAGCCGCGACAGTCGCGCGGGCGTCTTCGGCGGTGCGGCAAGCATGGCCTTCGAGTGGTGCACAAGACGGGGGATGACGCATCCCACCAACGACGTGAACAGCAGGATGTAGATGGCCGAGAACCACGGGCTCGTGTAGACGCCGTGCAGCGAGATCACGTCGTACAGCCAGACGAGCTCCGGATTGTCGGAGCGGACCTGGATGACTCCGTTCGGGTCGCTCGATCGCTGCGGCACGAGGCTGCCCGGCGGCAAGTGCGAGCAGCAGCAGGAGGACGATCGCGGTCCTCATCGAGGTGAGCTGGCGCCACAGGAAACGCGCCCATCCCGCGGGTCCGAGACGCGGCACCCCGGCGATCGGCGCAGCACGGTCGGGCGCATCCACGTGGTCTCCCGGCCGCAGCGGGCCCGACTCAGATGACCGTGGCATACGACGCGATCCACCCTTGCATCTCGTTCATGATGAGGTCCCAGACGCCCGTGACCATCAGCAGGCCGATGAGGATCAGCATCGCGCCCCCCGCGATGTTGATCGCTCGCACGTGGCGTCGCATCCACGCGATCGTGGAGCCCATCCACCCGAGTCCGGCCGCGAGCAGCAAGAACGGGATTCCGAGGCCCAGCGCGTATGCGAGTCCCAGCACGGCCCCCTGCCCCGCGCTGCCCGTCGTGACCGTCAGGGCGCTGATCGCGGCGAGCGTCGGGCCGGAGCAGGGGGTCCACCCAAGCGCGAAGATCACGCCGACGAGCGGCGCCGTCCACATGCCGCCCGCCTTCAGCTGCTGCGGCTTCCAGACGCGCTGCAGGAAGCGCATCTGACCGATGAACACCAGCCCCAGCACGATGAGCAGCACGCCGAGCACCCGGACGAGCAGCGACGACCACACGAGGAGGAACGAGCTCACAGCGCCGACGAGCGCGGTGCCGAGCACGAACACCGTGGTGAAGCCGCCGACGAACAGCGCCACGCCCGCGATGAGCCGACCGCGTCCGCCGTCCTCGCCGACGAGCGATCCCATCAGGCCGAGGTAGCCCGGCACGAGCGGGAGGATGCACGGGCTGGCGAACGACACGATGCCGGCCAGCAGGGCCACCGGCACGGAGAGCAGCAGCTCGCCGCTCAGCACCGCCGCGGCGGGGTCGAGCGCTCGCTGCGCGAGCATCTGGATCATCGCTCGAGCTCCTCCCGCAGCAGCGTCGACAGGATGCTGGTGTCGCTGACCGCGCCCGAGACGCGCGCGGCGACGCGCCCCTCGGCGTCGAGGATGATCGTCGACGGGACCGCGTTGGGGGCCACGACGCCTGCGAACGCGAGCTGACCCTGCGCGGAGACGTCGTCGAGGACCGACGGGTACTCGATCGCGAACTCCTCCTCGAACGCCGTCGCCTGCGCGCCGCCGTCCCGGACGTTGATGCCGATGAAGTCCACCTGGTCGCCGTACTCGGCGTGGAGCTCAGCCAGCACGGGAGCCTCCACGCGGCAGGGCGGACAGGCGGCGTACCAGAAGTTCACGAGCGCGACCCCGTCGAGCTCCGCCGAGTCGAACTCGCCGCCGGTCGCGACCGGCCCGCTGAACGATCCGGGCTTCGTGCGCTCGTCGAGCGGGATCTCCGTGACGATGCCGTCGCCCGCGATGTAGCCCGCATCGCCCGCTTGCCCCGCGGGCCCTTCCGCGCAGCCGCTGAGCAGCAGCGCGGCGGCTGGGCCGACCGCGACAAGACCCCGACGAATCGAACCCAGCATGCTTCCTCCGATCGGCTCTCAGCAGCGGTCAGGACTGCAACGGACGCCAGGTCTGTCCCTGGTCGCTCGTCCGCTGAAGTCCTGACTCCCCGGCGACCACGACGTCGCCATCGGGCAGTCGCGTGAGCGCGGAAACCTGCTCCGGCGTTGTTCCCATCGCGCGCCACGCCTCGTCAGGGCCGGACTCCCACAGCGCGCCCTGCTGGTCGACGCCCACGATGGCGTCGCCTGAGCCGCCCAGCAGCACGAGCGCCGGGGCATCGGCAACCGGCTCGAAGGTCCCGCCTCCATCCAGGCTGCTCGAGAGCCCGGCGAAGCTCGTCATCAGCAGGCCTCGGTCGGCGGCGAGCAGGTCGTACGTGTCGACGGCAGTGCCCTCGCGCCAGCTGACACCCATGTCTTCGCTGATCAGCAGCTGTCCGGCGTGCGATCCGACGATCGTCTCCGCCTTCGGATCGTAGGTCAGCGCGTGGAAGTCGGCCACACCCTCGAGCGAGACGGCATCCCAGCTCTCGCCGAGGTCGTCGCTGCGGATGAGGCCCACATTGGGGCCGCGGAGGGGTTGAGGTCCGCTCGTGCCGGGGTGGCCCGACGCGAGGAGAGCGTGCTCGGCGACAGCCATCCCCATGAGGTCGATCCTCAGGTCCCCGGCGGGACCGCGGACATCACCGTCGGCGAGGTCGACGGTGAACAGTCCGTTGTGCGTCGCGACCAGCAATGACTGGCCGTCAGGGCTGGTGGCGAGCTCGTGCACGTGATTGTCCTCGGTGAGGGCAACCGAGGGTGGGGGCGCGGCGCAGGAGGCGAGAGCGCCGATCGAGGTCGAGAGGGCGGCGGCCGCGAGCAGGCGGCGACCGATTCGAATATTGGTGGGCATGATGTGTCCTTCGTGGCATCCGGAAGCTGAAGCGCGCATGGCGGCGCGGCGGCAGGCGTCACCGCCCGCACGACTGATCGGGGCGGCGACACCCGCCGCCCCGATCAGCGAAGGGTCAAAGCTCGGAGAGCATCGACTCCATCTCGGCGATCTCGGAGGACTGGTCGGCGATGATCCGCTCGGCCATCTCGACCGCCTCGGCGTCCTGGCCGTCGGTCACCTCGGTGCGCGCCATCTCCACGGCGCCCTCGTGGTGCATGATCATCTGCTCGAGGAAGAGCCGCGACGCCTCGGGCCCCGGGGCTTCCTCCAGCAGTGCCATGTCGGATTCCGACATCATCCCGCTGTCACCGCCGTGATCCATGCCGGCGTGCTCAGACGAATCCACTCCCCATTCGGCGAGCATCGCCTCGAGCGTCTCGATCTCCGGCTGCTGCGCGGCTCGGATCCGCTCTGCCAGCTCGAGGACGCCCTGATCGACATCGTCCTTCGCCAGCACCATCTCTGACATGTCGATCGCCTGCTGGTGGTGCACGATCATGCCGCTCGCGAACACGATGTCGGCCTGGTTGAAGGCCGCCTGCGCCGTCGCGGAGGCGGAAGGGGTCGTCGGCTCGCTGCTCGGAGCCGGGTTGCTGCTGGTCGCGCAGCCGGTGAGCACCAGCGGGATCGCGACGGCGCTCAGTGCGAGCGCGCGGAACTTCATGGTCATGTCTTGCATCTCTTTCAGTGGTGGAGCATGGTCGGTTCGGAGCTCGGATGCACAGGGCAACCGAGTCGCGCGATCATGTCCGACTGATCGAGAGCAGGATGAGGGACGGTCCCGGCACTGCACGAGCTGCAGCAGCAGTCGCTCGCAGAGGCGGCGCGCCAGCCCGGATCGTCCATCGAACGCGGGCCAGCGGAAGTAGCGCCACGACGGCCAGTAGGGCGATGACGCAAGTCACCACCATCAGACCGAGCTCATCGCATGCCACCATGCCGCAATCGAGCCCGACGGGAGCAGGTTGTTCTGCCGCCGCCGTCGTGTGCACGACCGCGGGCGCGCTCGCGTGCGGGGAATGGTGCGATCCACCGCCGAGCACGTGCATGGCCAGGAGGCCCGCGATGACCGCGGCCACGGCGACCGCCATGGCGAGCATCGTGCGGGCTCGGATCGGAGCGGGCATGGTCATGCTGCGCAAGGCATCCATGGCCACCTCCTCCGATCTGCATCGGAGACGCTACCGGGTGAGCCTATGAGGTCCGCCAGCGTGCCGCTGACCAGCCACGACCAATACGGTGTCGTCATGACACGCGCGAGGAACAAGCGGCGGCAGCGTGCAGCTGACGGGCACGCACTCACCGTGGTGGTGTGCAGGGGCGGCGACTGCGGAAGTCGAGCGAAGCATCCCGGCGTGGACCACGTCGGACTCCTGCGCGAGACGAGGGAGTTGGTCGGGCGGTCGGCGCAGGTCGCGCCGAGCAAGTGCTTGGATGCCTGCGAGCACTCGAACGTCGTGGTCGTCGTCCCAGCGGCCGCGGCATCGGAGGGCGAGCCGGTGTGGATCGGGGACGTGAACGACTCGGATGTCAACGCGGCGCTCTGCGAGTACGTCCGATCGGGAGGGCCAGGAATCGCCGACCTCCCGATCGAGCTCGAGCTGCGCCAGTTCCGCGCCACGCGACGAAACCGCGAGGAGCTCGACGTCGAGACGTCGATCACGGACGCCTGACGTGCAACGACCAGCCGGGGCAGCGGTCGCTCAGGGCCGCTCGAGGCTGAGCTCTCGAGTCTGCAGCCACAGGATCGGGTCGAAGGAGACGTAGTCCGCGTTCTTCAGCTCGAGGTGCAGATGGGGACCGGTGGAGCGGCCGGAGTTCCCGACCTGGCCGATGACGGTCGTGACGTCGACGACCTGACCCACTTCGACCTGGATCGAGCCGGGCACCATGTGCGCGTACCAGGACTGCACGAACTGGCCGTCGATGTTGTGATCGATGAAGACGACGTATCCGCCGCCACCGGGGTTGTCGCCCTGCCAGACCTCGGAGACGACGCCGTTCGCGATCGGTCGGATCTCGGTGCCGAGTCCCGGCGCGATGTCGGTGCCTCCGTGGAATCCACCGGCCCGGTTGCCGAACGGGCTCGTGATCCGCAGCTGCGCGAGGCCCGGGAACGGGCTCTGCACGTAATCCGTTCGGAGCATGCTCCAGACGTCGGGCAGCGCCGGGTCGCCACCGTAGGAGGATCCGCGGGGCTCTGCATCGGCCACCGACTGGTACCGCGCGAGCTCGTCGTCGGAGATCGTGGCGGCCGCGACGGGATCGGTGACGATGATGTCGTCGCGCGTGAACACGGTCTCGCCCTCGGCATCGATCGGTGCGAGCTCTTGCGACTCCGGCTCGATCGATGCCACCTGGGGATCGAGCCGGTCGGGCGCCTGCATCGCTTGCGCCGGGAGCGTCGTCACCACGACGAGTGCTCCGATGAACGCGAGCGCGCTCGCAGCGGTGACCTTCCTCGCGATTCCTCGAGCGCTCCCGATGCGCCGCGGGCGTGGGGACGCGTGGGGCGTCTGCCGTACCTCGTGCGCGGTCAGCCGCACGGGGCGTCGGGCCGGCGCCCTCGCCGACGGGGCTTCGTCGGCGCCGAGAGCGGGGTTCGGGGCCGATGCCGCCCGTTGCGCCGGGACGGCTTCCGCCATGGTGACGTGCAGCTCACGCGCGGTCTGCGTTGCTCGCGCGCGCAGCGCCGCACGAGTCGTGTAGAGGGGCGGAGCGCCGTGACGCACGGTGACTCGTGCACTCGCGCGAGCCTCGGCGCCCGTCATGGCGATGGCTTGGGCGGCACGCTCGCGCTCGCGCAGCGCTCGGCGGGTGGTTGCGCCCTCGGCGGGAGCGCACGACTCGACCGACGGTTCTGGGGCGGGGTTGGTCACGCTGGGCGGGTCCTCGATCGGCGTCAGGCGGGGTTCGCGAGCCGCACGAGCTGTCGGCGCATGCGACGCTCCAGGCAGTCGAAGAGCGCGCGAACCGCTCAAATGTAACGGATGGGTAACGATTTCGCCACCTGGGTGGCTTGGGCGCCCGAGTGGGAACGGACCCTGTGAGTTCACGGGGTGACGAGCACCGCCCCGGTGGGTTGGATGGATTGCATCACTCACCACGCTAGAAGGGGAGAACCATGACTCACCACGTAGAAGCGATGCTCGACACCTACCCGAGCGATCTCGGCGGCATCGACAAGCAAGCGCTCGCAGCCTGCATCGAGGCGTGCTTCGAGTGCGCACAGACATGCACGGCATGTGCTGACGCCTGCTTGGCGGAGGACATGGTCGCTGAGCTCACCAAGTGCATCCGGATCAACCTCGACTGCGCTGACGTATGTGAGACGACGGGCCGAGTGCTCTCGCGTCAGACCGGTTCCGACGCAGCCGTCATCCGCGCGCTCCTGGAGGCATGCCGGGCGGCGTGCAAGGCTTGCGCGGATGAGTGCGAGCAGCACGCGCAGATGCACGAGCACTGCCGCGTGTGCGCGGAGGCGTGCCGACGCTGTGAGCGCGCGTGCGCCGATCTCTTGGCCGCGCTCGGCTGAAGCGACCGCCCTCCAGCGTCTCCGCTCGCAGCGATGGTTCTACGAAGGTGACTGCGCTCGCTGGCTTGACGCGAAGGGACGAGTTGCGGAGGCCCCAGCAGTGGGCAGGGCGGCGAAGGAGGCAACGACGCCCCGCTTGCGCGGGCCGACGCACCGATGTCGCGATCGCCTACGCAGGCGGGAGCCTCGCCAACGGTTGCGCGCAACCCGTGCTGATGTGCTCAAGTGCGCCGAAGTCGCCGCGCTGGCGATCAGGATAGAGCTGCACCAGTTCCGTCCTGCTCGGCGCAGCCGCCAAGAGTCAGACGTCGAGCGCACGACGCCCGGCGATGGGTCACTCAGGTCGGCAACATCGGCCCGAACCGGCGAACCATGGTGGTCAGGCCTGCGGATGGACGATGGAGTGGCGGCGCCAGAGAAGCGCGGCGGTGGCGGTAGCGGCCGCGGTGACGATGCCGAGCAAGAGCGCCGTCCAGCCTACGCCGATCGCCGAGCCGAGGAAGCCCGCAAGGGGATAGGTCGCGATGAAGCATGCGTGCGACAGTGCGAACTGAGCGGCGAAGGCTGCGGGACGTTCGGGCGTCGAGGCATTGCGACGAACCAGTCGGGGCGCGGCTGTGAGGATGCAGGCGTTCCCCGCGCCCATCAACGCCCACACGGCAAGCAGGATAGGCCACACCGCGACAACACTCGTGCTCATGACCAGTGCCGTAAGGGCGAGCCCTGACACGGCGGCGATCCCGCCGGAGAGCATCACCGGCTTCTCCGGCAGGCGATCCAGGAGCTTTGGCAGCAGCAGCGCCACGGCCATCGACCCTGCGCCGTAACAGGCGAGCAGCAGCGCGACATCTGCTTGACCTCGACCGAGGTCGCCTTGCACGACGACGACCGTATTGACGATCACCATCGCCGTCGGCGCCGCGACCACCATGTTGAGTGCCAGGAGGACTCGCAACTCCGTGCTGCGCCAGAACACCCGCGCGCCTCGCGTGAGCCGTTCGAGGAAGCTCGCGCCCTCCTCGTGCGCAATCCTCGGAAAACGAGTCACGGCGACCAGTAGCGCAGAGAGGGCGAAGCCAGCCATCGTACCGAGGAAGAGATTGTTGTAGCTCATCACGGTCAGCAATGCTGCAGCTACCGCGGGACTCGCAAGAGACTCCAGGTCATACGCAAGACGCGAGAGCGATAACGCGCGCGTGTACTGGCGCTCGTCCGGTAGCACCTCTGGAATCACCGCTTGGAAGGCAGGCGTGAACGTCGCCGACGCTGCCTGCAGCAGCAGGATCAGCACATAGATCTGCCAGACTTCGGTCACGAACGGCAGCAGCAGCGCGACGCCGGCACGCACCGCGTCCGCCGAGATCAGCAAGGTCTTTCGCGGCACTCGGGAGGTCAGCGCTGTGATGACCGGTCCGAGGAACACGTACGACAGCATCTTGATCGTCAGCGCAGTACCCAGCACGATCCCGGCGTCGACGCCGGCCAGGTCGAAGGCCAGCAGGCCGAGCGCGACCGTCAGTAGACCTGTGCCCAGAAGCGCGACCACCTGCGCCGTGAACAGGTTCCGGTATGACGAGTTCCGCAGCACTTCAACCATTCGCGCGCTCTTCCGCGTGAGCGACTGCGAGCCCGAGTGAATGCCCGGCCTGATGCATCGCATCGAGGACGAGCTGCAAAGCATGATCATCGCTGCGCCGGTAGAAGACGCGCGTCCCTTCATGCCGTGCAACAACCATCCGAGCGAGCCGAAGCTTTGCGAGATGCTGCGAAACCGCGGGCGCCGTCTTGCCCACGGCCTCGGACAGTTCTCCGACCGCCAGCTCGCCGCCTCGCAGGGCGAGCAGGATACGCACGCGAGTCGCATCCGCCAGCATCGAGAAGATCTCGACAGCGAGCTCGACGTGGGCTTCGGCACTTGTCGTTTGCAGACTTGCATTCATGCGCAAACTCTACATCGCCGCAGTGCAACCTGTTGCGCCGTACTGGGATAGCGCATCCGACCGAGACTGCGCCTCCTCAAAGGTGCTGGTGTGGCCGGAGCTCGCGACGATGCGGCCGTCCCTGCGCGTGTCGCGGCCGCAGTAGCGTCCTCGCTGGTGCCGTCTCGGGTTCCCGCGGTGGTGAGAGCGGTTGGCGCTCGTCCCTCCAGGGCCGGTTCACTTCGCCTGACTGCATGCGAAACGGTCGGCTCGGTCGGCTCCGTCCCGAGCTGCACGCCGGAGTCGACATCGCCGCCGGCCGCGGCGCGCAAACGATGCCGCTGCCGACGGCGTCGCGAGGCTGCGTCGCCGCGCGGCACGCTGGCGAATCCCGGAGCCTTCCTGAGAGCGGGAGGCATGCCTCTGCGCTGACCGATGCCGCGCAACACTGACGACGATCGAAGGAGAGAGCCATGACTCACCACGTAGGAGCGATGCTCGACACGTGCCCGAAGGACCTCGGCGGTATCGACGAGCAAGCGCTCGCAGCTTGTATCGAAGCGTGCTTCGAGTGTGCGCAGACCTGCGCGGCGTAAGTTGACGCGTGCCTCGTCGCCGACTTACCATATGCATCCGCATGAACCTCGACTGCGCCGACGCTTGCGAGACGACTGGTCGAGTGCTCTGGCGTCAGACCGGTTCCGACGCAGGCGCCGTCTGCGCGTTCCTGGAGGCCTGGCGGGCGGCATGCAAGGCTTGCGCGGATGAGATGCGAGCAGCAGGCGGCGATACACGAGCACTCCCGGGTGTGCGCCGAGGCATGTCGGCGCTGGGAGCGCGCGTGCGCCGATCTCTCGCCGCGCTCGGCTGATCGGCGATCGCTCCTGAAGAGCGGCAGGGTGAAGCGCCGCCAGGCCGGCTGCTCGGCCGTGCTCCCTCCTCGGCCGCTGTGCGGGGCTGCGCGTGTCTCGTGGCGCCCGGTCAGTCAACGCGAATGGACAAGGTTGCGGATGTGCCGCAGTTGCAGCGCCAAGGCCGGACGATCGCGATGCTCGACGAGACGTCATCGACGCACCCCTTGCGCCAGCCGATGTCGGGTCCGCGCTCGGGATCAGCACCGATGTCGCGATCGCATGCGCAGACGTGACTCTCGCCAGCGATTGGGAGAACGGTTGTCTCCGTGATCGAGCGCTCTCGCGCCGCGCCCGCAAGATGAAGCTGTCTTACAATTGTCGTTGCGCCGAGTTCTCAGTTGTGCCGTCTCGATCTGCGGAGTGACGCCACGACCCGAGTCGTTCAGCATCGATGAGAGCATCCGGACCGGAGGGAACCATGACAGGCATCACGACGACAGGGACCGCCTGCGAGCTGGGGGAGCACGGTTACATCACTGACAAGGCGCGGTATCTCGCGCGACTCCGACGGATCGAGGGACAGGCGCGCGGCATCCAACGCATGGTCGACGAGGAGCAGTACTGCATCGAGATCCTCACGCAGATCGCCGCTCTCACGGGCGCGTTGCAGAATGTCGCCGTCGGACTTCTCGAGGACCACCTACGCCACTGCGTGACGGACGCCGCTCTGTCTGGCGGCGACGTCGCCGAGGACAAGATCCGCGAGGCGTCTCAAGCCATCGGTCGTCTCATCCGCTGAACCACCGATTCGGAGCAGCCTCTGCCGGAAGAAGCGATCGCGTGCGCGTCGTTGCCACGGCGCTCCCGGGATCGAACTAAGCGTCTCGTTCAACTCCCGGGAGCGCTGACCGGCGAAGCTCGCTGCTACGACAGCTTGCGGAACTCCAGCCCTTGACGAGCCGCTTGAGTGCCGTGCTGAGTTCCGGCTTTGTAGCCGTCCCGTTACGAGACGACCACACCCGTCACTTCACGAGGCGGTCGAGCAGGAAGGTGCCTTCCCGTCGGTACGGCTCGCCCAGCACAGCGCCGGAATGGGAGGCGAGTCCATTGCTGATGGCGAGCGCGGTGAAGAGCGCGCGTTGCCCCTCGAGGCCAAGTGTGTCGGTCTTCCCATCCGTCCACGCGGGCACGATGGATTTGAGGATCTCCGGGCTCGTGTCCGCCAGCCAATGCTCGGCACTGAAGGTGTTCTGCGATGTCAGCGTCGCGAGGGCGTCGAGCTTCTTCGGCAGGTGCTCGCCGATCTCCACGACGCAATTGGGGCGCTCCGGCGTCATGTAGTAGATCGTGGGCACAGGGTGCGGCTGATGTCCGCCGCACTCCTCGATCCGCCAGTCGCGCCCCGCCACCGAGAGCGCTTCTGCGTAGAGAATTGCGATCACTCTTCGGTCGGGGTCAAGGTCATGCTGCGCGTGTTCCGGGTCTTGCATGATGATGATGTCGGGCTTCACCCGACGGATGAGCGAGACGACCTTCGTCTTCGCATCGCCGAGGAAGTCGACCTCGCCGAACGCGACGTCCAAGAAGTCGACCTCAGTGGTGATGCCGAGTGCTTCGGCGGATCGGCCTACCTGCGGGCGACTCTCGTCGCGGCACATGAGCACGGCCGCGTGAACCGAGTCTCCGGCTGCGAGCGCGGTCGCGATTGCACCTCCGCACTCGACGATCTCGAGACCATAGCTGGCCATCATGAGAACTCTTGTCATCCTGTTCCTTTCTAACGGACGCCGTCAAGCACGGCGAAGTCGTGGATTGATCTTCTGCTCCAAGGCATAGCCGAGAAGCGCGAAGCCGAGGGCGGCGAGCATGATCAGCACGCCCGGTGGGAGCACCCACCACTGCCAGGCCGGGGTGAGAAAGGCTCCGCGAGCCTGCGCCCAGTACAGGACGGATCCCCAGCTCTTCTGGAGAGGGTCGCCGAGCCCGAGGAACGACAGCGACGACTCCAAGAGGATCGCCGCGCTCGTCGCCGCGACGAACTCCCCGATCGCCAGCAGGAACGTGCGCGGAATCACGTGCCGCCGGATGATGTAGGCGTCCCCGGCATTCATGGAGCGCGCCGCGGTGACGTAGTCGCGACGCGACAGGCTGAGCACCTGCGAGCGGATGACCCGTGCTGTCGGCGCCCAGATCAGGAACGCGATCACGAGGATCGTGTTGAGCACGCTGCGTCCGAGGTACGTGGAGAGCACAATGAGCAACGGCAGGAAGGGCAGCACGAGGACGACGTCAACGCCGCGCATGATGATCCCCCCCACCCGCGGGAAGTAGCCGCCCACGAGCCCGATGGTCGTGCCGATGAGCATGGCGGCACTCGCGGCGACGACGCCGACCATGAGTGACACCCGCGTGCCGAAGATCAGCTCGCTGAGGATGTCCTGTCCGACGTCGTTCGTGCCGAGCAGGTGTTCGGCACTCGGCGGCGAGAAGGGTGCACCGGCACGGATCGAGGGGTCGTACGGAGCGATCAGCGGCGCGAAGATCGCCACGAGCACGAGCGTGCTCACGATGATGGCGCCCACGGTGCCTATGACCCGAGTGAAGTCGCGTGGGGCAAGGCGCGTGGAGTCGCGCGGGGTGATGAACGTGCGGATGCTGACCGTCGGAACCCCGCTCGTCTTCGGTCGTGCCGGGGATGGGGTCTTGGGCGTCATGTCCTAGTCCTTGGGTCGAGGCGCGGATACAGCAGGTCGGCCAGGGTGTTGGCGATGAGCACGGCGATGGTGAACACGAGGAAGGTCGCTTGCATCACCGGGTAGTCCCGCGATGAGACAGCTTCGAAGACGAGCCGGCCCAGCCCTGGGTACGAGAACACCGTCTCGATCACGACAGTGCCGCCGAATGCGAATCCGAGCCGCAGTGCGATGACTGTGCTGACGGGGACGATGGCGTTGCGGACCACATGGCGGGAGAGCACCTGGGTGTTCGTGAGCCCCTTCGCCTGCGCTGTCCTGATGAAGTCCTCACCCATCACCGACAGGGTGGAGTACCGCATCGTGAGGAAGATGCCCGGCACGCTGAGGATCGTCAGGGTCAGGATGGGCATAGCGGCATGCGCGGCGACATCGACGATCGTCTCCCATGGCGACAGCGTCGCTCCGGGTGTCACAGCTCCATACGAGGGGAGCCAGCCCAGTGTCACGGAGAACAGCGCGACGAAGAGCATCCCGAGCCAGAACGACGGCGTCGATTCCAGGGCGATCATCGTGTTGAGACTGGCGACATCCGAGGCGCGGCCGCGCCGCCAGGCCGCAAGGACCCCCAATGCGATGCCGATGAGTGACGACAGCAGCAGCGCGGTCAGGGTGATCAGCAAGGTCCACGGCAAGCGATCGAGGATGAGCTCGCCGATCGGTTCGTTCATGCGGAACGACTTGCCGAAGTTGAATGTCAGAACGTTGCCCCAGTACCGGAAGTACTGGACGATCATCGGCTGGTCCAGCCCTGCTTCGCTGATGAGCGCCTGGCGCTCTTCCTGGGTCAGCTCAGACGGCTCGACGCCGGCGAGCAGCGCGAGCGGACTTCCCGGCATCAGCCGGGGGAGGAAGAAGTTGAGAGAGATGGCCACCGCGAGCACGATCGCGTACTGCCCGACTCGGGGTAGGAAGAATCGCCAGGGGCCCACAGTGGCCACCTCCTTCTCGTCAGTGCTCGACCGTCAGGGCCGCGCGTCGGCGGGGATGAAGGACAGCTTGTTGATCGGACCCTGACCGGTGATCGAAGTCCAGCCGTCGAATGCGGCAGGCGAGTGCCCGTAGAGCCCGTTCGGGTAGAGCAGCGTGATCAGCGGAAGCTCCTCGGCGATGAGCGCTTGGAGCTCATCGGCGACTGCCGCGCGCGCATCCGGATCCGACTCGGTGCGCAACTCGGCGGCCAGAGCATCAGCCTCGTCGCTGACATAGCCCATGATGTTCAGGTTTCCGAGGGTCGGGTCGCTGTCCACGAGCGCCCCCATCTGCCCGATGTCCGCCTGGGTGGGTGCGGACCACCCGAACACGGCCATGTCGTAGTTGCGTCCCAGCGCGACGTCGTACTCCGGCCACGTCAACTGGTCGAAGGCTTCCTGGTCCAGAGATGCGACCTCGATGTTCATCCCGATCTCGGCATACTGCGATGCCAGCAGTTCGGCGATCCTCATCCGAAGCGCGTTGCTCGACACGGCGAGCAGCTCGACCTCGAGCGGTTCGCCGTCGAGCTCGCGGACGCCGTCGCCGTCGCTGTCCGTGATGCCGGCGTCATCGAGCAGCGCATTCGCCGCGTCGACGTCGAACGTCGTCTCGACGCTCTCATCGAAGAAGGGCGACTCGGGGTGCACCCAACCCGCGTTCCCAGGGATCGCAGCGCCGAGATAGACATCCGAGACGAGCAGCTCGCGATCGGTTGCCAGATCCATCGCCTGACGGACCGCGACGTTCGAGAAGGGCTCCTTCTGCGTGTCGAACACCAGGAGCGTGGTGACGTACTCCGGGCCCTCGAGCACCGACAACCCCTCCTGCGAGTTCAGGACCGGGATCTGCTCCGGGGTGACAGAACGAGTGATCATGTCGACCTCGCCGGATCGGAGCGCGGCGACCGCGCCGGCGTCGTTCGCGAACTGGATGACCCTGATCTCCTCGACCGTGGGAGTGCCGGCGAAGTAGTCAGGGTTCATCTCGAACATGTAGCTCGTTCCCGGGTCCGACTCGACGAGTTGGTACGGGCCGGACCCGACGTTCGTCGAATCGTCGAACGGCGCCTCGTCCGGAGCGGGGATGCTGGACCAGATGTGCTCTGGCAGGATCGGTACCTCGGCGAGCGTGCGGAGCTCGAACGAGGCTGCTGGCTGGGTCAGCTGCACGGTCACCGTGTCGCTGTCGGCGGTGGCCGACTCGACGGCCGAGACGGCGGTCCGGAATCGGCCGGGAGGGCCATTCTGGTAGTAGTCGAAGCTGAACGCCACGTCCTCCGCTGTCAGCGGCTCACCGTCGTGCCAGACGGCGTCGTCGCGGATCGGCATCGTGTAGGTGAGACCGTCGTCCGAGATCGTGAGCTCCTCGGCCAACCAGGGCTGGGGAACGCCGTCCTCATCGATCTGCAGTAGGGAGTCGTAGACGAGGCCGAGCAGGTTGTAGCCGGTTGCGGTCTCGTAGGTGTGAGGAGTGATGTTGCCCTCCTGTCCGAAGTTCGCCATCCGGACGATCTCCGCGCCGCTCGGGCCCTCCGCTGCGGGATCGTCCGTCGGCGTCGCGCCGCCCCCGGCGGAACAGCCTGCAAGCAGGGTGGCGGTAGCGGCCACGGGGGCGATCAGTGCCCAACGTCGTCGTCGGTTGATTCGATGCATTGCCTTCACTCCGTTCTCTCATGTCGTGCCTCGGTCGAGGCGCTCGGTGTTCTCAAACCAGGTCTGGCGTCCGAGAGGTCTGACTCACCGAGGCGAACACACGCGACATCGTGACGCGGTGCCCGTGGCCTGAGCGCCGGCACGGCCGCATCGCACCGCCCGAGGACCGCGGCGGGGCATCGCGTGTGGAAGCGACAGCCAGCCGGCGGCGCGAGCGGGCTCGGAGGATCGCCCTGCAACGGGGTCGGCGGAGTTCTCCGCCTGGGATCCGGGACCGGCACGGCGGCGAGCAGGGCGCGAGTATACGGATGCTGGGGGGAGTCGAAGATGGCAGCGCGATCCCCGACCTCCACGAGTTTGCCCAAGTACATGACGGCCACCCGATGGGCGATGTCACGGATCACCGCAAGGTCGTGCGAGATCACCAGCAGCGAGATGCCGAGATCCGCTTGAAGGCGACGCAGCAGCTCGAGGATCTGGGTCTGGACAGTCACATCCAAAGCAGAGACCGGCTCATCGCAAACGAGCAGTGATGGCTCTAGGCTGAGCGCCCTTGCGATCGCGACCCGTTGCCGCTGCCCGCCGCTCAACTGATGCGGATACCGCGAGGCCAGTTGCGGGTCGAGCTCGACGAGCTCGAGGAGCTCGGCAGCGCGAGTCCGGCGGTCCGATGCCGACATCCTGTGGTTGATCAGCAACGGCTCTGTCACGATCTCTCGCACGGGGAGTCCCGGGTTCATCGATGATGAGGGATCCTGGAACACCAGCTGCGCGTTCCGCCGGAGGGCGCTCAGGGACGCCCGCTTGGCGCCGACGATGTCGTTCCCGGCGACTCGCACGGTGCCATGACGCGTCGGCTCCAGGCCCAGGAGCGCTCGCGCGAACGTCGACTTGCCGGAACCGCTCTCTCCTACGAGCCCCAACGTCTCACCGGCCCCGATCGAGAGAGAGACGCCGTCGACCGCTCGCACGACGCGATCGCCTCCGCGCAGGCTGCGCTTCATCTGGTAGGCGACCTCGAGATCTCGGACCTCGACTGACGCGGCTGCGGCGGCCGTGCTCGGTGTGGGCAGCTCGCGCAGCGGCGCGTCCAGGCGCGGCATGCTCCGAAGCAATTCGGACGTGTACTGCTCCTGTGGGTTGGCGAAGATGTCGACGCACGTCCCGTGCTCGACGACGCGCCCGCTCTGCATGACGGTGATCTCATCGGCGATCTGCGCCACCACGCCGAGGTCGTGGCTGATCCAGATGGTCGTCATGGACCGCTCCGCTGTGATGCGTTGCACCAGCTTGAGGATCTGCGCCTGAACCGTCACGTCCAGAGCTGTCGTTGCCTCATCGGCTATCAGCACCTTCGGTTCCGCGGCGAGGACCATCGCGATCATGACGCGCTGGCGCATGCCGCCAGAGAATTGGTGCGGATACTCCTTCACGCGCCGCTCCGCCTCTGGGATGCCCACCTCCGCCAACAGTTCAGCGGCCCGCTTCCAGGTCGCCCGCGCCGCCGTGCCACGATGCGCGGTCATGGATTCCAGGATCTGCGCTCCGACGGTCTTGACCGGATTCAAGGACGAGAGCGGATCCTGGAAGATCACGCCGATCTCGGCGCCGCGCACCGCTCGCAGCTCGGCATCGGTGCCGTTCACCAGCTCCGCTCCCTGATACTGGATCGAGCCGGTGACGCGCGCTTCAGTCGGCAGCAGTCCGAGCACGCTCATCATCGTGACGCTCTTGCCGGATCCAGACTCCCCGACGATCGCATGCGTCGTGCCGGCACGGACGTTGATGCTGACGTCGCGCACAGCGTGGATCTCTTCGCCGCCGGTGTGGAAGGAAACACTCAAACCAGTGATCTCCAACGCCACGGGGCGGTGAGCCAGCGCTGTCGTCGAGTACGCATCTGCTTCCGGGTTCAGCATCGCAGTCCTTTGCATCTCGAAGATCGGGCTCGTGTCGAGCCGGCTCGTCCAGCGAACATTCGGTTCGTCATCGAGCCGCTTGCTTGATACCACCCGGGGGTATGCCACGACGGTACACGGGAACACGAAGAATGCGAAGCATCTGATCGAATCGCGCGTTGCGAGCTCCCGACGACGAGTCGCGGCGGGCTGCTGCTGGGCTTCGGAATCGAAGCCAGACGGCGGGTATTCAAGCCGTGCGACAGCCCAGACGCCCACAGGAATGAAGCGCAGCCTCAGTGTTCGTCGTAGATCGCTGCGCGATCGTGGTGAGCCGACCAGGAGCGGCTTCGAAATGAGCGCGAAGCGCAAGAGGCGCGCGAGAGCGAGCTGCCCTCGCAGATGCGCTTGGGGCACGCTGGTGAAGCCCCCGCGCGACCAGGGCGACGCTGTCACTCGAGTGCTACTCGAGGTTCACCTCGCCTATCTGCAGCCAGAGCACCATGCTGGAGCCCGGTCCGAACAGCTGCGGCGACATCGACCGGCGAGCCTGCACCGCGAACACTCGGCGCTGGCGGGTCGCTCGTTCCGTGGGATGGTGGAGGCATGCCCACGGCATGAGCTCCGATGGCCCAGAAACCGCCGGTTCCAGCCTATGAGCCGGAGACCGGGAGTCTTCGGCGTCGGTGCGAAGACGAGAAGGGAGTGCCGATCATGGCGACGATGAAGCACGACGATGAGCACCAGCATGAGCGAGGAGGTCACGTCGAGGACAAGCATCAGTCCAGCACCGGTGCGAAGGCATACCTCCGCTTCGCCGCCATGATCCTTACCGGCATGGTCATCATGTACGGGGCGATGTACGCCGGCTCCTGGGAGTGGGGCGACGTCCGCTGGAGCGAGAGCCGCCTGTTCATGGCATTGACCATGGGCGGCGCGATGGCGCTCGTCATGCTCGCGTGGATGCTGCGGATGTACAAGAACCCGAAGGGCAACATCGCGGTGATCGCGGTCAGCGTGCTGCTGCTCGGGGTGGCATCGTCCTCGACCGCACGCAGGCCACGGTCGATGACACTGATTTCATGAGCGCGATGATCCCGCACCACTCCCTTGCCATCACGCGCTCCGAGCGCGCCGGCATCGAAGACGTGCGGGTGTGCGAGCTGGCGGTCGAGATCAGCGAGGCGCAGCGGCGGGAGATCTTCGAGATGGACTGGCTCATCGGAGACATCGAGACCAATGGCGTGGCGAGCACGCAGGGAGAGGCCGAGGCTCGTCCCGTGCCGGCATATGAGGAGCCGGCAGAGCGCCAGTGCGCGAGCTGACTGCAGCATCGACCGCGTGGTTGGCGCAAGGCTCTGCTCCTGCACCATGCAGGCATTGATGCCGAGTAGGGCGCCGGCGCCCCCGCCCCTTTCAGCAACCGCTTCGAGAAGGATGGGTCTGTGCAGCATCATCGATCACCGAGCCGCCGGCGCGTCGGTGCGGCCGCTGCGCTCTCCGCCGCGATCGTGCTGGCCACCACTGCGTGCGCCGCCACGGGCGCGACCGCGGCGTCCCTCACGACGGACAACCACATCCATAAGCTCATCCCGAGCGAGGACGGGTTGTCATTGCTCGTCGGCACCCACAACGGACTGTTCACCGTCGACCTCGGTTCCGGTGATGTGGTCGGCCCAATGGGCGAGCACGTCATCGACCTCATGGGCCTGACCCGCGCCAATGGTGAACTGCTCGCCTCCGGCCATCCCGGAGCCTCCGGGCCACAGCATCTGCAGGGGCCGAACCTCGGCTTGATCAGGAGCTCCGACGAGGGCGAGCGCTGGGAGGCCGTGGCGCTCGAGGGCGTGGCTGACTTCCACGCGCTCACGTACGACCGGTTCGCGGGTGCGGTCGTCGGTGCGCACGCGGGTCAGATCCTGATCAGCGACGATATGGGCGTGTCCTGGCGCGAGGGCGCCGCCGAGGAACCCTACGACCTGCTGGCCACCAGCGACGGACTGCTGATGACGAGCATCGCCGGTCTCGGCGTCAGCACCGACATGGGTCAGAGCTTCCAGCCGGTCGAGGGCGCCCCGCCCCTGGTGCTGCTCGCCGGCTCCGAGGACACGGTCATCGGTGTCGACCTCGTCGGCACGCTGTGGCGATCCGGCCCTGCGCAGCGGTGGACGGCCGAGGGCACGACTCCAGAGCAGATCCACGCCCTCACACTCCTGCCCGACGGCGAGGTGATCGTGGCGACCGAGTCCGGACTGCAGCGCACCGGTGACCTCGGCCAGACCTGGCAGTCACTCATCCCCTGAGCGCAGGCCGCGGTGCGGTCGGTTCCTACCGGCCGCCCGCGAGCTGGGTCTTGATGGCGAGGATCTCGGGTGCGGTCGAGAGCCCGACCGCGCCCGTCAGATTGCCCTCCCTGTCACGGAAGGTCGTGATGAGGCTGCCGTCGGGGGACGATGCCGTATCGATGACCGGATCCGGAGCCGCGGCGCCGACACCCATGATCGACAGTCCGTGCACCTGCAAGCTGAAGCCGGATACCGGGCGATACGGGCCCGGGTCCTCACCTTCACCGAGATCGTGCATGATCGTCCGCGCGGCATGGGCGCCCTGCGCAACTGCGTCGTCCCAGTGGTCGATGCGGCGCAATGTGCCGTCCGGCATCGTGTGCGCTGAGGCCGCGCCGGCCGCGTACACCCGGGGGATCGTGATCGACCGCAGGCGGTCGTCGACCCTGATGCCCTCAGCATCGCTGGACGCCCATGACGTATCGGGCGCTGTCCCTTGGGCCACGATCACCAGTTCAGAGGGCAGCTCGCTGCCATCGTCGAGCCGCACGCGGGTTCGCGACCCCGACGGCGGCAGGACGATCACGGCACGGCCGAAGTGCGCGGTGACGTGCTCGGCGTGCAGGTCGCTGAGCCGCGTTGCGATCGGGCGCCCGAGCACACGCGCGAGTGGCACGTCGGATCGCGCCACCAGATGCACGTCGGCTCCTGCCGTGGCGAAGTAGCTCGCGACCTCCGACCCCACCAGCCCGGCGCCGAGCACCGTCACGGTGCGCCCCGTTGGATCACCGCCGACGTGGTCGCGGATCCGCATGGCGTCGTCCGCGCTGTGCAGTTGGAAGACGCCTGTCCGTTCGCGGTCGAGCAGCGGCCGTGGCGTGCTCCCCATCGCGAGCAGCAGGGCGCGGTAGGTCGGCGTCCGGCCGTCCTGCAGGCGGACGGCGCACCGATCTGCGTCAACTGCGGTTGCGCGCCCGTGCTCGAGCTCGACACCGAGCGGTGACAGATCCTTGAGCGCAGCCTGTCCCACGGTGAGCAGGCCGGGCAAGATCCCCTTGTCGACCAGGGTGCGGTTGTATGGCGGATGCGGCTCGCCATGGACGACGTGCACAGAGCCGGCGAAGCCGAGGTCGCGCAACATCACCGCTGCCGAGTGACCGGCGGCCCCGGCTCCAACGATCAGCACGTCAGGCTCGAGCATCGACATCATGGTCACTCCTTGACCGCATTTCCGACCGGGTATATGGTCAAGGCAAATCAATACCCCCCAGGGGTACCTTGTCAAGCGAGAGGGAAGACACCATGAGCAGCTCCGAGTTCAAGGTCACCGGCATGACCTGCGGCCACTGCGAGGTCGCGATCCGCGGGGAAGTCGAGCAGGTTGCGGGGGTCGAGAACGTCCAGGTGAGTGCACAGACCGGCCGGCTGGTGGTCGCCGGCTCGCAGTCCATCGACGACGCAGCGATCCTCGCCGCGGTCGACGAGGCTGGCTATGAGGCAGCCCCGCTGCGATGAATGCACCGGCCCGGTTGGGCATGTACGGAGCTGGCCTCGTGCTCGCCTTTGGTGCGACGTTCACCATCGCCGGCGCATTGGCTCCCGATGACGCCGCCGCCAGTTGGTCGCACGGCGACCGGGCCGACCACGGTGATCCATCCTCCGGTATGGCAACACCATCGCAGACGGCGCAGCGAGCAGAGGAGGTGGACGTGACCGGCGTGACCATCGCCCGATCGGGTCTCACCATGGGACCGATCGCAGCGCCTGCGGCGACGGGCGAGACGGGTTCGCTCTCGTTCCAGATCCTCGACCGCGTCGGCGAACCGCTGACCGAGTTCGAGACCGCTCACGGGAAGGATCTGCATCTGATCACGGTCCGTGCCGACGGCAGCCAGTACCGTCACGTGCATCCGGGGCTCGATCGGACGACAGGGACCTGGTCGCTGCCGTGGAGCTGGGACAGCGCTGGCAGCTACCGGGCGTACGCGGACTTCGTCACCGCTGACGGGACCGCCGTCACGCTCTCCCGCATGGTCGACGTCGCAGGCACCCTCGAGCCGCAGCCTGCGGCCGCCGTCAGCAAGCGCGACACCGTCGACGGCTTCGACGTGACGATCACCGGCGAGCTCGCGGCGGGCGGTGCGAGCGACCTGAGCGTCGAAGTGACCCGAGACGGTGATCCCGTCACCGACCTCGAACCGTATCTCGGAGCGTTTGGCCATCTGGTGGCGCTCCGCCAGGGCGACCTCGCCTATATGCACGTGCATGCCCACGGCGACGAGCCGCAGCCCGGGGATGTCGCGGGCCCGGAGGTGGCGTTCACCGCAGAGACGCCGACCGTCGGCCGGTATCTGCTGTATCTCGATTTCCAGGTCGATGGACAGGTGCACACTGCGCAGTTCGTGCTCGACGCGATCGCTTCGACGGACACCGCGGTCGCCACGGAGGAACCCGTTGGCACTGATGGTCCGGAAGACACCGACGGCGACGCTGAGCACGACGAGCACTGACTAGGAATCCGTTCCGGATGCGCGCTGCGCCCGGTGCACCGACGAGGAGACGTTCATGACCGACTTGCAGCCGACGGCCGCGGATTCCAGCGTGGAGCTGGAGATCGGCGGGATGACATGCGCGTCCTGCGCGATGCGGATCGAGAAGAAGCTGAACAAGCTCGAGGGTGTCACCGCGACCGTGAACTACGCGACGGAGAAGGCGAAGGTCTCGGCGCCCGCCGACTTCGACCCTGCGGTGCTGATCGCAGAGGTGGAGAAGACCGGCTACACCGCAGCGCTTCCCACCCCTGAGCAGCCCGCCGCGTCAGACGACGACGGCGAGACGCCGGATGCGGAGCTGATGAGCCTGCGGCACCGGCTGATCGGGTCGGTTGTGCTCACCGTCCCGGTGATCGCGATGGCGATGCTGCCGGTGCTGCAGTTCACTTACTGGCAGTGGCTGTCGCTCGCGCTGGCGGCGCCGGTCATCGTGTGGGGAGCATGGCCGTTCCACAAGGCGGCGTGGACGAACCTGCGGCACGGAGCCGCGACGATGGACACGCTCATCTCGATGGGGACGAGCGCCGCACTGCTGTGGTCGGTCTACGCCTTGTTCTTCGGCACCGCGGGCATACCCGGCATGACGCACCCGTTCGAGCTCACCGTCGCACCCAGTGATGGTGCCGCGAATATCTACCTCGAGGTCGGCGCGGGGGTGACGATGTTCATCCTGGCTGGCCGCTACTTCGAGAAGCGCTCGAAGCGGCAGGCCGGCGCCGCGCTGCGCGCGCTGCTCGACCTGGGCGCGAAGGACGTCGCAGTGCTCCGCGATGGCGTGGAGATCCGGATCCCGACCAGGGATCTCGTGGTCGGCGACGAGTTCGTCGTCCGGCCGGGCGAGAAGATCGCCACCGATGGCACCATCATCTCCGGCACGTCGGCCGTCGATGCCTCCATGCTGACCGGCGAATCCGTGCCCGTCGAGGTCGGGGAGGGCGACACCGTCACGGGAGCCACCGTCAACGCCGGCGGCCGACTCGTCGTGCGCGCGACGCGCGTCGGCTCCGACACGCAGCTGGCCCAGATGGCGAAGCTCGTGGAGGACGCGCAGTCCGGGAAGGCCGAGGTGCAGCGCCTGGCCGACAAGATCTCCGGCATCTTCGTGCCGATCGTGATCGTCATCGCCGTGGGCACACTGGGCGCCTGGCTCGGGGCGGGGTTCCCCGCGGCGGCCGCCTTCACCGCCGCCGTCGCCGTGCTCATCATCGCCTGCCCATGTGCCCTCGGGCTCGCGACCCCGACCGCGCTGCTGGTCGGGACCGGCCGCGGCGCGCAGATGGGGATCCTCATCAAGGGACCCGAAGTGCTCGAGTCCACGCGCCGCATCGACACCATCGTGCTCGACAAGACCGGCACCGTGACCGCGGGCAAGATGACGCTCACCGATGTGCACACCGCCGTCGGCACCGACCGGAGCGAGCTGCTGCGTCTCGCCGGCGCGCTGGAGGACGCCTCCGAGCACCCGATCGCGCAGGCCATCGCGAAGGCCGCCACGCAGGAGCTCGGCGCACTGTCCACCCCGGAAGGCTTCACGAACATCGAGGGCAAGGGCGTGCAGGGCGTCGTCGATGGACATGCGGTGATCGTCGGACGCCCCTCGCTGCTAGCCGACTGGTCCATGCATCTGCCTGCCGATCTCGCCGAGGCGAAGGACGCCGCCGAGCAGCAGGGGAAGACCGCGATCGCCGCCGGCTGGGACGGTCAGGCGCGCGGCGTGCTGGTCGTCGCAGACACCGTCAGGCCGACGAGCGCGGCCGCCGTGGCGCAGTTCAAGCGCCTCGAGCTCACGCCGGTGCTGCTCACCGGCGACAACCAGGCGGTCGCCGAGCGGATCGCGGCCGAGGTCGGCATCACCTCGGTGATCGCGGAGGTGCTGCCGCAGGACAAGGTCGACGTCATCACGCAGCTGCAGCGAGAGGGCAAGTCCGTCGCGATGGTCGGCGATGGCGTCAATGACGCCGCTGCCCTCGCCCAGGCCGACCTCGGTCTCGCGATGGGCACCGGTACCGATGCCGCGATCGAAGCATCCGACCTCACGCTCGTCCGCGCCGACCTGCGCAGCGCCGCCGACGCCATCCGGCTCTCCCGGAAGACGCTCGCCACCATCAAGGGCAACCTGTTCTGGGCCTTCGCCTACAACGTCGCGGCGATCCCGCTCGCGGCGCTCGGCCTGCTCAACCCCATGCTCGCCGGCGCGGCGATGGCGTTCTCCAGCGTCTTCGTCGTCGGCAACAGCCTCCGCCTCCGCCGCTTCAAGAGCGAGGCGGTGGACCCCACACCGACAGCCACGACCGAGCCGGAGCCTGCAGCTCGGTCGGCAGCCGTCACCACCCATCACTGAGAGGAACTCCATGTGCGACACCGGTCACGACCACAGCCACGGCAGCCATGACCACGCCGGCGACCACGAGGCTCACAGCCACGGCAACCATGACCACGCCGGCGACCACGCGGCTCACAGCCACAGCCACAGCGCCGATGCGCACGGGCAAGGTGCCGCGGCCGGTGACATCGCCGAGTGCCCGGTCATGCCCGGCAGCACGATCCTGAAGGGCGACGCCGAGGCCGCCGGCCTCGTCCGCGACCACGACGGCGAGCGCTACTACCTGTGCTGCGCCGCTTGCGGACCGCTCTTCGACGCCGATCCCGCGAAGTACGCTTCCGTAGCCTGAGCCGCGTCGTGCCGGACCTGTTGCGAGAGAGGTCCGGCACGGCTTCCTCGAACTCGAGAGGATGAGACCATGACCCACCCGCACGCGCATCAAGGCCACCCGACGGATCCCTCGGAGGGCACCGCGCACCCCAAGCATCAGTCCCATGGTGCGCACGATCGGATGGGTGGGCACGCGTCGGCAGCGACCGACGGTGCTGTGGTCCGCGAGGCTCACGGCGACGAGTCGCACGCCGGCCACGGTGGCCACGAGCGGCACAGCGGGCACGAGCAGCACCGCGGCCACGGTGATCATGGCGATCACGGTGATCACGTCGGGCAGTTCCGCCGGCTGTTCTGGATCATGCTCGCCCTGGCGATCCCGACCGTGGCGCTCTCTGGGATGTTCGCCATCGTGCTCGGCTACGAGCTGCCGGACGTCTCCTGGCTCGCGTGGGTCTCCCCGGTGCTCGGCACGGTGATGTACGTGTGGGGCGGCAAGCCGTTCCTCGTCGGTGCGCTGAGCGAGATCCGCGCGCGCAAGCCGGGGATGATGCTGCTGATCGGGGTCGCGATCACGGTGGCGTTCGTCGCTTCCTGGGGCGCGAGCCTCGGCGTGCTGCACCACGAGCTCGACTTCTGGTGGGAGCTCGCGCTGCTGATCGTCATCATGCTGCTGGGGCACTGGATCGAGATGCGCTCCCTAGCGCAGACCACTTCCGCTCTCGACTCGCTCGCCGCCCTGCTGCCGGACGAGGCGCACCGCGTCGACGGCGACAGCGTCGTCGTGGTGTCCCCCTCCGAGCTCGTCGTCGGCGACGTCGTCGTGGTCCGCCCGGGCGGCAGCGTGCCGGCCGACGGCAAGATCGTCGATGGCCGAGCCGCCATGGACGAGTCGATGGTCACCGGAGAGTCCCGCACCGTCACTCGCGCGGTCGGCGATCCGGTCACCGCGGGTACGGTCGCCACGGATTCAGGCATCCGCGTCGAGGTGACCGCGACCGGCGACGACACCGCGCTCGCAGGCATCCAGCGCCTCGTCACGGAGGCGCAGAACTCCACCTCCCGCGCGCAGCGCCTCGCGGACACCGCTGCGGGTTGGCTGTTCTGGTTCGCGATCGCAGCGGCAGCGATCACGGCGTTCGTCTGGTCGGTCGTGGGGCTCCCGGATGCGGCCGTGATCCGCACCATCACCGTGCTCGTCATCGCCTGCCCCCACGCGCTCGGCCTCGCCATCCCGCTGGTGGTCTCGATCGCGACGGAGCGAGCGGCGCGAGGCGGCGTGCTCGTGAAGGACCGCCTCTCGCTCGAGAGCATGCGGATGGTCGACACCGTGCTGTTCGACAAGACCGGCACCCTCACGAAGGGCGAGCCGACGGTCACCGAGGTCGCCGTCGTCGATGGACAGGACGCGGATCGCGTGCTCGCGCTCGCGGCGGCCGCGGAGTCCGACAGCGAGCACCCGCTGGCCAAGGCCATCGTCGGAGCCGCCGCCACGAAAGAGCTCGCGGTGCCGCGCAGCAGCGACTTCTCCTCCTCCGCGGCAGTGGGCGTCACCGCGAGGGTCGACGGGACGACCGTCCGCGTCGGCGGTCCCTACATGCTCGCCGAGGAATCCGCGAGCGAGCTCGGCATCGCCGACGAGTGGCGCACCCAGGGGGCGATCATCCTGCACGTCGTCCAGGACGGCGCGGTCATCGGTGCGCTGCGGCTCGCGGATGAGATCCGCTCGGAATCCCGACAGGCCATCGACGCGCTGCACGCGCTCGGCGCCCAGGTGGTCATGATCACGGGCGACGCCGAGGCGGTCGCGCAATCGGTGGCGCAAGAGCTCGGCATCGACCGGGTCTTCGCGGGTGTGCGCCCGGAGGACAAGGCGGCGAAGGTGCAGGAGCTGCAGCACGAGGGGCGGAAGGTGGCGATGGTCGGTGACGGTGTGAACGACGCTCCGGCACTCGCGCAGGCCGACGTCGGACTCGCGATCGGCGCCGGCACCGATGTCGCGATCGCGTCAGCCGGAGTGATCCTGGCCAGCGATGATCCGCGCTCCGTGCTCTCCGTGATCGAGCTGTCGCGCGCCGCGTACCGGAAGATGAAGCAGAACCTCTGGTGGGCGGCGGGCTACAACCTCATCTCCGTTCCGCTCGCGGCGGGCGTGCTCGCCCCCATCGGATTCGTGCTGCCCATGTCAGTGGGCGCCATCCTGATGTCGCTCTCCACGATCATCGTCGCGCTCAACGCGCAGCTCCTGCGCCGCCTGGACCTGCGGCCCGAGTCCACTGCGCGCGCAGTGCTCCAGCGATGAGCACGACAGAGCGAGAGGCGAACATGAAGGAACCCGGTCAGGGCCTCTCGCAGTGCGACGAGGGAGAGCACGGCTACATCACCGACAAGGATCGATACCTCGCTCGGCTCAGGCGGATCGAGGGGCAGGCTCGAGGCATCCACCGGATGGTCGACGAGGAGCGGTACTGCATCGACATCCTCACGCAGATCTCCGCCCTGACGGGCGCCCTGGAGAACGTCGCCGTGGGGCTGCTCGAGGATCATCTCCGGCACTGCATCGCCGATGCCGCTCGCTCGGGTGGCGACGTGGCCGACGAGAAGATCAGAGAGGCATCGCAGGCCATCCAGCGGCTCGTCCGCTGACCATTGCCCGGCAGGTCGTGTGCAAGGCCCGCAATCGCGGCGACCAGACCATGGGACCACCGGGCGCGGTGCGGTCGCGACTCGGGTGCCCACCGCATCCGCTTCCATCGACCCGAGAGCGGGCGGATGCGCATGTCGGCGACCGAATGTCCGCCCGCGAAGGCACGGCCGTCGACGGCCGCGCGCCGCATCAAGCCGAGCGGCGCGTGTCGCGAGCGTCCCGCCGGGTGTGCAGCATCGCCTCGACCTCGGCGCAGAGCTGCTGGTGGAGCTCGGCGATCGGGCCGGATCGCGGTCGAGGTCCCAGGAGCTGGAGCTCCTCGAGCAGGCTGCGCAGTCGCACGCCCTCGTCTCCAGCGCCGCCCTCCATGCCGTGCGCGATCGTCATGGAGCCGACCGTAGCGACGGCGGCCCGCTCGCGGTGCGGGTTGCGGGGTCCTTGAGAGACAACGATGTTGCCCTTGAGCGCGCAGCGAGACGGGCGTGACGCGCGGGCCTGCGGCGTGCAGAATGCTTGCATGTCCTTCCAGGCGTACCTCGACGCGATCGAGGACAAGACCGGCCTCACGCCCCGCGAGCTCGTCGAGCTCGCGAAGGAGCGCGGCTTCGACGCCCCCGACGTCAAGGCGGGCCAGATCCTCGAGTGGCTGCAGGCCGACTACGGCCTCGGCCGCGGGCACGGCATGGCGCTCGTGCACGTCATCAAGAAGGGCCAGCAGATCGACGCGAAGCACGTCGGCTCCACCGGCTCGCACCGCGACGAGAGCGACACGCTCTGGCTCGACGGCAAGGCGACGAAGCCCGCGTGATCCCGGCTCCCGCGCTCGACGCGGGTACGATCGAGGGCGGTGCGAGCGCGCCGGGGCCATCCGCCCGAGCGCCCCACCGCATCCGCCCCCATCGACCCGAGAGCGAGCGCATGAGCATCTCCGCGACCGAGCCCACGCCCGCGAAGGCCACCGACGGGGTCGCGTGGGACGCGCAGGTGCTCGAGGGGCAGCCGCGCGCGCACTACATGCAGTCGGATGCGTGGGCGCGCACCCGTGAGGAGAGCCCCTGGAGGGCGCTGCGCGACGTCGTGACGGTGCCGACGACGGGCGGCGGCACGCGCGAGCTGCCGATCCAGCTGTTCGAGCGCTCCGCGCCGCTCGCCGGTCGCATCCTCTTCCTCCCGCGCGTGAGCGGCATCGACGCCGCCGCGGTCGACGCGATCACGGCGCGCGCGAAGGCCTACCCGAAGCGCTGGTTCGGCCTCAAGATGGAGACCTTCCAGACCGAGGATCCCGAGCTCATCGCCGCCTTCGAGCGCAACGGCTGGGTGCGCGCCGCCTCGAGCCAGTACCAGCACGCGGTCGCGGTCGACCTGTCGGGCTCGCTCGACGAGGTCGCCGCGCGCTTCAAGAAGCGCGCCCGCAACAGCTACCGCGCGGCCGAGAACAAGTTCGGCGTCACCGTGCGCAAGACCGAGATGACCGCCGAGAACGAGGCGGAGATGCACCGCCTCATCGGCGAGACGAAGGAGCGCTCGGGCGGCTACTTCCGCCACCCCGAGTACTTCCAGCGCATCTGGGACGTCTACAAGACCGTCGGGCAGGGCCACTTCTACGTCGCCGAGTACGAGGGCGAGGTGCAGTCGATGGCCTTCGTCATGCGCTTCGGCGACACCGCCTGGTACAAGGACGCGGGCTCGATCCGCGAGAACGCGAAGATCTTCGCGCCCTACCTCATGCAGTGGAAGATCATGCAGGACCTCCACGCGCAGGGCGTCACGCTCTACGAGCTCGCGAACATCCCAGACCCCGCCGAGTGGGAGTCGAGCGACATCCGCGGCCTCTACACGTTCAAGACCGCGTGGGCGCCCGAGCCGGTGAAGTACATGCCGACGTTCGAGCTGCCGCTCACCGGCCGCTACCAGCTCTGGCACAAGGCGGGCCGCTGGCTGCGCGCCGTCTACACGCGCCGCACGGGCGACGCCTGGTTCTAGGCGGCAGTTCGCGGGTTCCCCGCAGTGTCACCCGGTCGAGGCGGGGCCGCGCGGCTATCGTGACTGCGTGCGCGAAGACGAGATCGAGTTCCAGGGCGACGAGCCCGTCGACGCCGCGACCCCGGAGCCGGCCGTCGAGCCGGCGTCCGGACCCGATCGCTCGCTCACGAGCGAGGCGCCCGTCGTCGCACCCGAGCCCGCCGCGAGCCGTCGCGACGGTGAGTGGGCCGGATGGGCGGATGCCCTCCGGCGCGTGGGCGGGCGGAGCCCGCTGACCGACTTCATCGACACCACTGCGACCCGCATCGAGCTCTCCGCGACCCATCCGGGCGGCCTCGCGCAGTTCATCACCGGCCGGCCGACTGCGCTGTCGAGCCTCATCCGCGACGACCTCGCGCTCCGCGCCGCCCGCTCGGCCGCCGCCGCGATCGCCTCGAAGGGCATCGAGCTCGCCGCTGCCCGCTCGATCGACGCCGTGCACCTCGGCATCGGCATGGCGCGCTTCCCGCACGCCACTCCCGACGGGCAGAGCCGCGAGGTCTACGGGCCGGTGCTGCTGCGCCCGCTCATCGTGCGCCGCCGCGGCCGCGACTTCGAGCTGCAGCTGCTCGGCCAGCCCTTCGTCAACCCGCGGCTCGCGAGCATCCTGCGCGGCCACCACGGCGTGCAGCTCGACGAGCGCCGCCTCATCGAGCTCGGCTCGGGTGAGGGCACCTTCACCCCCAACGCGGTGCTCGACGCCGTGCGGCAGGCAGCGGCCCACGTCCCGGGCTTCACCGTCGAGGCGCGGCTGCTCGCCTCGACCTTCGCCGACGTCGGCGAGCCGATGGCCGTCGACCTGCAGCAGGCGCCGCACGACGTGCTCGACGCCGTGCGCGGCGACGAGCAGGCCCGCTGGCGCGTGCGCGAGGGTCGCAGCGGCATCGACGAGACGCCGCAGGACCAGCGCGACCCCGAGATCGACCGGCTCGTGCTCGACGCCGACCACGAGCAGGACGCCGTGATCGCCGAGGCCGCCGCCGGCAACTCGATCGTCGTCGAGGCGCTGCCCGGCACAGGCCTCACGCAGACCGTCGTCAACGTGCTCGCCGCGCTCGTGAGCGATGACAAGCGCGTGCTCGTCGTGAGCCCCCGCCGCGCGACGCTCCGCGACATCGCCGACCGGCTCGCGAGCACGAAGCTCGAGGCGCTCGCCGTCTCGGAGGCGACGCTGCGCCGCGACCTCATCGCCGGGATCCGCCGCATCGAGCAGTCGCAGCGGCCCGAGACGGCCGAGATCGACGAGGCGATGCTGCGCTTGCGGAAGGTGCTGCTCGACTACCGCGCCGCGCTCCGCCGCGTCGACCCGCAGCTGCAGGTGAGCGTGCTCGACGCGCTCAAGGAGCTCTCGCGGCTCGCGATGCTGCCGACGCCGCCCTCGACGCGCGCCCGGCTCAGCGAGCAGGCGACCCGCACCCTCGCGACCGACCGTCCCCGCGTCGCCGCGACGATGCGGAAGGCCGCCGCCCTCGGCCAGTTCCGGTACGGGCCGAGCGACACGCCCTGGTACGGGGCGTCCTTCTCGAGCTCGAGCGACGCATCCGCCGCCCTCGCCGACGCGCAGGCGCTCGCCGGCACCGCCGGCGACGGCGAGCTCGCTGCCCTCGTCGCGAGCGCCCGCAAGGTGATCGGCGACACGAAGCTGCGGCCCGCCGCGACGCTCGCCGAGCTCGCGATCCAGGTCGCGCTGCTCACCGACGTGCGCGCGACGCTCGACGTCATGACGCCGTCGATCTACGACCGGCCGCTCGGCGAGCTCATCGCGGCGACCGGCCCGCGGCGCGAGGCCATCCAGTCGCTCGGCGGCATGCAGCGGCGCAGGCTCAAGAAGCTCGCGGAGGAGTACGTGCGGCCCGGCGCGCACGTGCCCGACCTGCACGACGTGCTCATCGCCGCGCAGCAGCAGCGGCGGCTGTGGGCGAAGTTCGCGCCCGACGGCTCGATCCCCACGGTGCCGGCGGGCCTCGGCGCGCTCGACGCGACCCTGCGCGAGGTCGAGGCGAAGCTCGCTCGGCTCGACGCGGCGCTGAGCCCCGAGACGAAGAGCGTCGACCTGCCGCTCGCCGACCTCGAGCAGCGCATCGCCGGGCTCGCCGCGCCGAGCGACGCACTGCAGAACATCACCGAGCGCGCCGAGCTCATGACGGGCATCGAGCGGCTCGGGCTCGACGCGCTGCTCGCCGACTTCGCCGACCGGCACGTCGCCGACGACCAGATCGAGCACGAGCTCGACCTCGCGTGGTGGCAGTCGGCGCTGCAGTCGATGATCGCGAAGGAGCGCGCGCTCCTGCGCGGCAACACCGACGTGCTGCGGCGGCTCGAGCAGGACTTCGCGCTCGTCGACGAGGCGCACGTCGACGCCTCGAGCGCCCGGCTCGCGCACCAGATCGCGCGCGGCTGGCGGCTCGCGGTCGACGACCACGCGGGCGAGGCGGATGCGCTGCGTCGCCTCATCAAGGCGGGCCCGGTCGACGCCGACGAGCTGCAGCGGCTCGCGCCGCACCTCACCCGCTCGGTCGCGCCCGTGTGGCTCTCGTCGCCCTACGACCTGCACCGGGTGCCCAAGCGCATCCCCTTCGACGCCGTCGTGATCGCCGACGCGGGCGCGATCACGATCGCCGAGGCGGCAGGCGCGATCAGCCGCGCACGGCAGGTGATCGCGGTCGGCGACTCGGTGACGCAGACGCCGTCGCCGTTCGACGTCGGCATCTCGACCCTCGGCGTGCGGCCGAGCGAGGAGCTCGCGACCCCCGACGAGCTGCACGCCGAGTCGGCGCTGTCGCGGCTCGGCGCCGTGCTGCCGATGCTGCGCCTCACCCGCTCGTACCGCACGGGCGGCGCCGACCTCGTGACGGCGGTCAACGAGCGCTTCTACGAGGGCCGCATCGAGGCGCTGCCGTGGGCCGGCGCCTACCTCGGGCATCGCTCGCTCACCACCTCGATCGTGCACGGCGCGCACGGGCTGCCGCAGCAGGGCGCGGCGACGGTCGAGAGCCCCGACGGCGAGGTCGACCGCGTCGTGCAGCTCGTCACGCAGCACGCGCGCTCGCGGCCGCAGGAGTCGCTCATGGTCGTGACGGCGAACGAGCGGCACGCGGTGCGGGTGCAGCAGGCGGTGATGGCGGCGCTCGCGGGCTCGAGCCAGCTGGCCGACTTCGTCGTCGCCGACCGCGAAGAGCAGTTCGTCATCGTCGACATCACGCACGCGGCAGCGCTCAGCCGCGACCGGGTCATCTTCTCGGTCGGCTACGGGCACACGAAGCACGGCCGCAACGTCGACTTCGGCACGCTCGGCCAGCCGGGCGGCGAGCGGCTGCTCGCGGTCGCGATGACGCGCGCGCGGAAGGCGCTGCAGATCGTCACGGCCTTCGATGCGACCGAGCTCGACCCCGAGCGGCTCGAGCACGGCGCGGCGATGCTGCGCGAGATCCTGCTCGACGCGGCCGCCGACGGGCCGCGGAAGTCGTTCTTCGGCGGCGATCCGCTCATGATCGACCTCGCGACGCGGCTCCGCCGCCGGGGCCTGCGCGCCGACGTCTCCTACGACGGCCAGCTGCCGCTCGTGGTCGCGAACGGGGGCGTCTGCGCGGCGATCGAAGCCGACCACGACGACGGCGACCGCACGCTGCGCGAGGCGCTGCGCCTGCGCCCCGAGATCCTCCGCCGCTTCGGCTGGCACACGATGCGCGTGCACGCCTTCGAGCTCTTCACCGACCCCGAGGGCGTCGCCGACCGCATCGCCGAGCTCGTCGGGGCGGATGCGTCGCGGTCGTGACCGCCGACGTCCCGACCCCTGACGGCCGGGAGCTCGACGCGGCCGGCGCCCCGCGCGTTGGTTCAACCGGCTCCGTGCGCGGCCAGCCGGATGATCCGGCCGGCGGTGCACAGGACCGGTCGATCGATGCGGGCCCTGCGGAGGTGGGCCCGGCGGAGTCAGCCGAGCCCGCCGATCGCGCCGAGTCCGCGCGCCTGGTCATCCGCAAGCGCGGCCGCCGGGTCTCGACCGCCCCGGTGCCCGGCTACACGGGCGAGCCGGAGCCCGAGCCGCAGCAGCACTCGAGCGAGAACGACGCCCGGCTGAAGGGCGACGTCCCGCCGCACTGGGGCTGACGCATCCGCCCTGTTGCCGCCAGGATGTGGCCCGGTGGTGCGGGGCCGGTGGCCTGATCGGCGATCGGGCGGCGGCGCGGCTCAGCCGGCGGCGGGGCCCGACTGCCGCTGCGCGCGCAGCAGCTCGCGGATGTCCTGCAGCACCTCGACATCGGTCTCGGCCGGCTCGTCGGGCTGGATGCCGCGCCGCTCGTCCATCCGCTCCTTGAGCCGCGCCATCGGGAAGATGAGCGCGAAGTAGACGACCGCAGCGATGATGAGGAAGTTGATGGTCGCCGCGAGCAGCAGGCCGATCTTGAACGGGCCGAGCGTCGCGTCGGCGAGCGCGTCGGCGTCGAAGGCCATCGCGAGCAGCGGGTTGATGATCGCCTCGGTGAAGGCGGTGACGATGCCCGTGAACGCCGCACCGATCACGACCGCGGTCGCGAGCTCGACGACGTTCCCGCGCAGCAGGAACTTCTTGAAGCCGTCCAGCATGCGTCAGGAGGCGCTGCTCGAGCCGGTCGCCGCCGGCGCCGCGCTCTTCGAGGCCGAGCTCTTCGAGCCCGAGTCCTTCGAGCCCGAGGCCGTCGCGCTCGAGCCCTTCGACGCATCCGCGCCCTTGCCGCTCGACGCCGCGCTCGAGCTCGAGCCCGTGGAGCGCGAGTCGGTGCGGTAGAAGCCCGGGCCGTTGAACGTCACGCCGATCGAGCCGTACTGCTTCCGCAGCGCGCCGCCGCACCGCTCGCAGACGGTGAGGGCGGGCTCGTCGAAGCTCTGGCGTGCGTCGAAGGCGTGGCCGCAAGCGGCACAGGCGTAGGCGTAGACGGGCAAGGCTCAGCTCCTCGAAGTGGTGAATATCCCGGACTGCGTGACCACGCCGTCGACAGGTTGGTCGTACGCCGCGTGGGGAACGCTGTCGAAGAGCTCCTCGTCGTGCACGACCGCATAGACCGGGGGACATTCTGCCATGGCGGCGATGGTCTTGTCGAAGAATCCGCGCCCGCCGCCGAGCCGCGAGCCGTCGCGGCCCACCGCCGTCGCGGGGATGAGCATGAGGTCGATCGACTCCACCGCGGTCGGCGGGAGCGACTGCGAAGTCGGCTCGGGGATGCCCAGGGTCGCCTCGACGGTCTCGGTCCCGTCGTGCTCGGCCCAGTCGAGCAGTCCGTCGGCGCGGATGACCGGCAGCAGCACGCGCACGCCGGCGCTCGCCGCCCACTGCAGGAACTCGCGGGTGTCGGGCTCTTGCGGCAGCGACAGGTAGGCGGAGATCGTGCGGGCGCCGAGCTGCTCGGTGAGGCGCTGCAGGTTGGCCGTCAGGCCGGGGGAGCGCTCGGCGGCGAAGTCCTCGCCGCGCTCGGCCCGCTCGGTGCGGAGCCGGCGGCGCAGCGCGCGCTTCGCATCCTCGACCGCGGTCTCGTCATCGTGCTCGCTCATGCCGGTGAATCTAGCGTGGGATGCGTCCGGGCCCGATCCGAGTTGCACCCTGCATGGACTACGGCCACGAGATCGAGTTCGGCGTCTTCATCACGCCGACGAACGCCCCCGCCGAGCAGCCCGTGCGGCTCGCGCAGCTCGCGGAGCGGCTCGGCTACGACCTCGCGACATTCCAGGACCACCCGTACCAGCCGGCGTTCCTCGACACGTGGACGCTGCTGTCGTACCTCGGTGCCGCGACCGAGCGCATCCGCCTCGCCCCGAACGTCGCGAACCTGCCGCTGCGGCAGCCGGCGGTGCTCGCCCGCAGCGCCGCGAGCCTCGACCTGCTCACCGGCGGCCGCTTCGAGCTCGGCCTGGGCTCCGGCGGCTTCTGGGACGCGATCGCCGCGATGGGCGGCGAGAGGCTCACCCCCGGGCAGGGCGTCGACGCGCTCGCGGAGGCGATCGCGATCATCCGCGGCATCTGGGACACGACCGAGCGCGGCGGGCTGCGCCTCGACGGCGAGCACCACCGCGTCGCGGGCGCGAAGCGCGGGCCGCGGCCCGCGCACCGGCTGCCGATCCACATCGGCGCCTACAAGCCGCGCATGCTGCGCCTCACCGGCAGGCTCGGCGATGGCTGGCTGCCGAGCCTCGGCTACCTGCACCCGGGCGATCTCGCGCGCGGCAACGCCGCGATCGACGCGGCGGCCGAGAAGGCGGGCCGCGACCCGCGCGAGATCAGGCGGCTGCTCAACATCGGGGGTGCGTTCCGCGACGTGCCCGGCGGCCCGCTGCAGGGCCCGCCCTCGCAGTGGGTGCGCGAGCTCACCGAGCTCGCGCTCGAAGACGGCATGAGCACCTTCATCGTCATGGCCGACGACCCGGCGCTCATGCAGCGATTCATCGAGGAGGTCGCGCCCGCGGTGCGCGCGGCGGTCGCCGCCGAGCGCGGCGAGCGCGGCACCGAGCCGGCCGGCTCGCTCCCGGCGGCGGCGCTGCGGCTGCGCTCCGAGGCGCTCGACTACGCGTCGATCCCCGCGAGCCTCAAGGCGACGGCGGTCGAGCCGGGCTCGTGGGAGTACCCCGAGCTGCAGAACACCTACCTCCGCGGCGGCGCGCCAGGCGTCGTGCTGCGCCCGACGAGCTCCGCGCAGGTCGCGGAGGCCCTTGCCTGGGCGCGCGAGCAGGGCGCGGGCGAGCGCGTGCCGCTCAGCATCCGCTCGGCCGGGCACGGCATCTCGGGCCGCTCGACGAACGACGGCGGCATCGTGGTCGAGCTGAGCGCGCTCGACCGCATCGACGTCGTGGATGCGTCGCGTCGCCTCGTGCGCATCGGCGCCGGGGCGACGTGGGGCCGGGTCGCGACGGTGCTCGACGAGCACGGCTGGGCGATCTCCTCCGGCGACTACGGCGGCGTCGGGGTCGGCGGGCTCGCGACCGCGGGCGGCGTCGGCTTCCTCGGCCGCGAGCACGGCCTCACGATCGACCACATCGAGGCGGTCGAGGTCGTGCTCGCCGACGGCAGCATCGTGCGCGCGAGTCGCGACGAGCACCCCGAGCTCTACTGGGGGATGCGCGGGGCGGGCGCGAACCTCGGCGTCGCGGTCGCCTTCGAGATGGTCGCGCAGCCGGTCGGCGAGATCGGCTTCGCGCAGCTCGCCTTCGACGCGAGCGACACGGCCGACTTCCTCGAGCGCTTCGGCGCGGTGACGGAGGCGAGCGACCGCGTCGTGACGCCCTTCCTGCTGCTCGGCGGCGACCGGCCCCGGCAGCCGCGCGTGGCGCAGGCGATGATCGCCGTGGACGCATCCGACCCCGAGACGATCGTCGGCCACCTGCAGCCCTTCGCGACCACGGCGCCGCTCGTCGGCCAGCAGGTCGTGAGGTCGAGCTACGCGGAAGTCATCGACAACGCGCCCGGCGGCGCGCACCGGGGGCAGGGGGAGCCGACGACGCGCTCGGCGCTCATCGGCTCCATCACGCCCGAGATTGCGCGAGCGCTCGCGCGCTTCCTCGACGCCGGCGCGCACTACTTCTTCCAGATCCGCGCGATGGGCGGCGCGATCGCCGATGTGCCGGCGGATGCCACGGCCTTCGCGCACCGCGATGCGAAGTTCTCGGTCATCGCCTTCGGGGCGGATCGCACGCGCCTCGACGCCGCATGGGACACGCTCGTCGCACCGCACGCAACCGGGCTCTACCTCTCGTTCGAGACGGATCAGCGCCCGGGGAGGCTCGAGGATGCGTTCCCGCCCGCGACGCTCGCGCGCTTGCGGGCGCTGAAGGCCGAGGTCGACCCCGAGAACCTCTTCCGCGACAACTTCAACATCGCTCCCGCCTCTTCGCTCATCGACTAGGCCCGCCCCACCCGCTCATCGAGTAGGCCCGCCCCCACCCGCTCATCGAGTAGGCCCGCCCCCACCCGCTCATCGAGTAGGCCCGCAGGGCCGTATCGAGATGCGTGCGTCTAGGCTCGGTCTCGTGTTCGACAGCGCGCCCCGCCTCTCGCACGGGCCGGTGACCGTGCGCGGCATCCGCTTGCGCGACGCGAAGGCCCTCGAGGGCGAGCTCATCGCCAATCGCCCGTGGCTCGAGCCCTGGGAGGCGACGCTGCCGGGCTCGCGGCCGAGCGGGCGCTTCGACACGAAGTCGTCGATCCGCTCGCTGCTCGAGTCCGACCGCGAGGGCACGGGGCTCGCGTTCGCGATCGAGGTCGACGGCGAGTTCGCCGGGCAGCTGAACGTCGCGAACATCTCGGGCGGCGCGCTCTCCTCGTCGACCCTCGGCTACTGGATCGCGCGCCGGTTCGCGGGCCGCGGCGCGACGACGATCGCGGTCGCGCTCGTCACCGACCACCTCATGCTCGGCCTCGGCCTGCACCGCGTCGAGGTCTGCATCCGGCCCGAGAACCTCGCGAGCCTCCGCGTGGTCGAGAAGCTCGGCTTCCGCTACGAGGGCTGCCGTCGCCGCTACATCCACATCGACGGCGACTGGCGAGACCACCTGTGCTTCGCGCTCGTGCGCGAGGAGCTCGCCGAGCCCGTGCTGCAGCGGTTCCTCGCGGGCCGCGTGCCGCCGTTCGACCGCTCGGTGTACCCGGTCGAGGTCGGCGGCGACCCGCGCGCCGACCGCTCCGCGTAGTTCGCGGCTCGACTCGTCGCGAACCGCCGCACGACCTCCCCGGTCTTGCGGTCGCGGAAAGATACCGTGCTGGCCATGCCAGAGTTCGCAGGTCTCGGGACGTCGATCGTCCTCATCATCGCCGTCGTGCTCTGGGTCGCCTACCTCGTGCCCGTGTGGACGCGGAAGCGCGAGTACCTCGCGACCGAGCGCAACGCCATCCGGCTGCAGCAGACGCTCCGCATCATGGCGGAGTCGCAGGAGGCGCCCGAGGAGGTGCGGCTCGAGGTCGATGCCCGCACCGTCGCGGTGCAGCAGAAGGCCGTCGCCAAGGAGCAGCGGCTCAAGCAGGCGCTCGAGCACGCGAAGGCCGTCGCTCGCGCCCGCGAGCTCGACGAGCAGATCAAGGCGGTCGAGCGCGAGGTGCGCGCGGCCGTCAAGTCGTCGATGTCGCGCACCCAGCGCCTGCGCCGCACGCGCCTCGCGTGCTTCGCGCTCGTGCTCGTCGCGCTGCTCGGCGTCGTCGCCGGCGCCCTGCTGCCCGGCATGCAGGTGCTCGTCGCGGTCGGGGCCGTGGTCGCGGTGCTCGGCGTGGTCGGGCTCGTGACGGTCAACGCGTCGGCGCAGCGGATGCGTCGGGTCGCGGCGTCGACGGCGCCCCAGGTGCGCACGCTCGTCGAGGCGCGCAAGGTGGCCGCCGAGGCGGTCGCGACGGAGGAGCGGATGGCCGAGCAGGTCGTCGCGCGCCAGTCGGGGCGCGTCGCGCGCCTCGCGACCGCCGAGGTGCTCGAGTCGCGCTCGTGGTCGCCGCAGCCCGTGCCCGAGCAGCGCGTGCGCGTCGAGTACAGGGCGAGCGACGACCTGCTGCAGCGCGCTCGCGAGCAGCTCGCCGCCGACCGTCGCGCCCTCTCGGGCCCGGTCGCGCGCGTCACCCGGCTCGAGCCGAGCTTCGAGGAGATCGTCACGGGCGAGATCGCGCAGACGGAGACCGAGCGCCGGCTCGCGCCGACGCAGCCCGCGCTGCCGATCCGCGAGCTGCCGGTGCAGCAGGCGATCGCGCAGGCCGAGGCGCTCGACGTGGTGCGCGCCGAGGAGCCGCTCGAGACGCAGCGGGACGAGCACCCCATCCGCCGCGAGCAGCCCGCCCGGCGGACGCCCGCCACGGGCGGTTCGCGCTTCGCCGCCATGGGGCTCATCGATGACGACCTCGACGGGGTCGACGTGCACGCGGCGTTCGCGCGCCGCGTGGGCTGACTCGCTGCTCCAGCCGACGCTCAGGCCTGCACGAGCTGCACGCGTGCGGCGTCGGGCCGTCGCGTCGCGACGTGGCGCGGCACGGTCGACGAGATCAGCAGCCCGGCGAGCAGCAGCACGAGCGCGGTGAGCGAGCCCGTCCAGGGCGGCTCTCCGGTCGACGTCGCCCGGAGGCCGAGCAGCGTCGACTCGACCGCGGGGTTCGCGGCGATCGTGAGCAGCACGAGCATGGGCACGGCGGCGATCGTGCCCGCCGTCCAGTGGGTCGCGACCGCCCGGAAGGCGGCGTAGAGCGCGACGATCAGGGCGAACGGCCAGAGCCCGCCGATCCATCCCGTGGGGGCCGCGTCGCCGATCGCCGCGCACGCGGGCGCGCTCTCACCGGTCGCGGGCAGGCCGACGCCGGCGCAGGGCTGCCAGGCGAGGAGCACGATCGCGGCGAGCGCGAGCCCGCTCACGATCGCGACGGTGCTGACGACGAAGGGGATCGCTCGGTCCATGACCATATGCAACAGTGTTCGGTAACGCTGCTCGACAATGGAGCGCTCAGCGTTTCCCGAGGAGGGGCCGGGCCGCTCACTGCTCGATTTCGTCGAGCGGCCCAGCGTCCTATACGCTGTTCCAGTCCGGGCCCGTGGCGCAGTTGGTAGCGCGTCTCGTTCGCAATGAGAAGGTCGGGGGTTC
Organism: Agrococcus sp. TSP3-2-1; assembly: GCF_049897585.1. NCBI lineage: Bacteria > Bacillati > Actinomycetota > Actinomycetes > Micrococcales > Microbacteriaceae > Agrococcus > Agrococcus sp. TSP3-2-1. Next base: position 373,437 of record NZ_JAFCWN010000003.1, on the reverse strand, counting down.
GATTCCCCCCGGGTCCACATCCTGGAGAGCCCCGCTTCGGCGGGGCTTTCTGCATGCCGCAGGGCACGGCAGGATGGCGGCGTGAAGCGAGCGCCGGTGTCGAGCAGCGTGCTCCGCTCGGTCGGCTACGAGAAGCGCTCGAGCACGCTCGAGGTCGAGTTCGAGGACGGCGACGTCTACCGCTACTTCCTCGTGCCGGCACGCGTGTTCGAGGGGCTCATGGCCGCCGCGGACGCGGGCGAGAGCGTCGGCCGCTACTTCAACGAGCACGTCAAGGCGCCGGGCTACCCCTTCGAGCAGCGCTGAGTCGGCCGCCGTCTCGGGGCGCACGAGCTCGGCGCAAGGTGGACCGGCACGCGCCGCAGTACGCGCGCGCCTACTGACGGGGCGCTCCCAGCCGCGCGGAGCACCATGGCGGCATGAGCGACTTCGAGGTCGGCGACCACGTCAGCTGGAACTCAGAGGCGGGCCGCGTGCGCGGCACGATCGCGAAGGTGCACACGAGCGACTTCGAGTTCATGGGGCGCACGCGGCGCGCGTCGAGCGATGAGCCGCAGTACGAGATCAAGAGCGACAAGACCGACCACCTCGCGGCGCACAAGGGCTCCGCGCTCCGCAAGCTGAAGAGCTGACCGCGCTGCCGCAGCCGTGACTGCGGCGGCTCGTATTGCCTACCGCGGCTCTTGCTGCTACGCGAAGCGGACCCCTTCTCGGCAGCGGGACCCGAGATATCGGGTCCGGCTACCGAGAACAGGTCCGTGTAGCGAGGCGGGTCAGGGCGGCGCGGCGCGGCGAGCGCGACGACCGCGGAGCTCGCGGCGCCTCAGCGCAACCGGAGCAAACCCCCGCTCCGTGCGAACAAGTCTGAGTACTGGCGCGAGCCGATAGCCTTGCCGTCTCGCCGCGAGTAGAGGCCGCGCGCGTGGACCGCGTCCGCGATCTCACGACTGCTCATCGGGCGTCCATGCGCTTCCAGCACGAGCCGCATCGCTTCGTGGAGCGTTATCGCCTCCGAAGTGGACAGGATGAATCACCTCCGGCGTCGATCATCGTCGCGCTGATCTTGAGACGCAATGTGTTGGCTCGAATCAACGGCCGCGCTCACGGCAGAGTTCCCGCACTCTGCTGTCCGGAGGCCGCAGAACAGCAGAGTTCCGGCACTTTGCCTCACGCCCGCCGGGCGCGGGGCGGGGGCGCGGCTACGCGGTCGGGGCGACGTCGCGGTCCGCGTCGCGGTCGCGCAGGATCGCCGGCAGCACGATGTGCGCGTCGGGGATCATGCCGGGCGTCACGCGCTTGCGGAACACCCAGTAGCTCCACGCCTGGTAGCCGAGGATGATCGGCAGGCTCACGGCGGTGATGACCGTCATGACGCCGAGCGTGTACGGGCTGCTCGACGCGTTCATGAGCGTCAGGTCGAACGCCGGGTCGATCGTCGAGGGCAGCACCTTCGGGAAGACGCCGGCGAAGATCGCCGCGACCCCGAAGAGCCCGAACGCCGCGTAGCCCGTGAATGCGCGTCCCTCGCGCCGCGCCCGCGCCTGCACCCAGCCCCAAGCGCCGCCGACCACCGCGAGCAGCACGAGCGCCCACGAGAGCAGGTTGCCGCCGTGCTCGAGCTGCACCCACACCGCCCAGATCGCCGCGGGCACGAGGCACACGGGCGCCCACCGCTCGGCGAACACGGCCGCGCGTGACCGCACCGACCCATCCGCCTTGAGTGCCAGGAACGTCGAGCCGTGCGCGAGCGAGAAGCCCACGACCGCGAGGCCGCCGACGATCGCCGGCCAGCCGAACCACGCGAACGGGCCGCCGACGCGGTCGCCGTTGCCGTCGATCGGCAGCCCGAGCGTCGTGAGCGAGAGCATCGCGCCGACGCAGAACGCGGCGATGAGCGAGCCGATGCCGATGCCGGCCGTCCACGCCGAGCGCCACCGCTGCGTGTGCACCTTGCCGCGCCACTCGATCGACACAGCGCGCAGGATGAGCCCGACGAGCGCGAGCGTGAGCGGCACGTAGAGCGTCGAGAAGAGGGATGCGTACCACTCCGGGAAGGCCGCGAACGTGCCGGCACCGGCGCTGATGAGCCACACCTCGTTGCCGTCCCACACCGGCCCGATGGTGTTGAGCATGACGCGGCGCTCGCGCTCGTCGCGCGACGCGAACAGCATGCGCATGCCGACGCCGAGGTCGAAGCCCTCGAGCAGCAGGTAGCCGATCCAGAGCACGGCGATGAGCACGAACCAGGTGATGGCGAGCGGTTCCATGGCGGATGCCTCCAGTGCGGTCGGGCGGATCAGGAGATGCAGCGGTCAGTAGGCGAAGGCGAGCACGTCGTCCCGCTCGCCGCCAGGTCGGTCGCCCGGGTCGTCGCCGCGATCGTGCCGCGGCGCGAGCTCGGGCATGGCGCTCGCGACCCCGCCGCGGACATACTTCGCGAGCAGGAAGATCTCGACGACCATGAGCACCGCGTAGACCGCGGTGAGCGTGATGACCGAGAAGAGCAGCTCGCCGACCGTGACGCCGGGGGAGACGGCCGCCGCGGTGAACATGAACACGCCGTCGATGCCCGAGGGGTCGGGGTTCGGCGCGACGACGAAGGGCTGGCGGCCGATCTCGGTGAAGATCCAGCCGGCGATGTTGCCGGCGAACGGGGCGAGGATCCCGAGGATCGCGAGCCGCATGATCCACGGCGACGACGGCACGGTGCCGCGGCGCGTGAGCCACAGCGCGACGAGCGCGCCGAAGGCGGTGATGCCGCCGAGCCCGATCATGAGCCGGAAGCCCCAGTACGTGACCCACATCGGCGGCACGTAGTTCACCTCGGTGCCCGCGAAGGAGCCGTAGAGCTCGTCGTCGGGGATCGTCTCGCCGTACTGGTCGATGTACTGCGGCTCGAGGTCGACGATGCCGGGCATGTCGGCGCCCCACTCGCCGGTGCCGAGGAAGCCGAGCAGGCCGGGGATCTCGATGAGCGTGACGACGTCGCGGCAATCGGTCGTGCCGGGGTCGCCGATCGAGAGCACCGAGAACGACGAGCCGGTGTGGCATGCGGCCTCGGCGGAGGCCATCTTCATCGGCTGCTGCTCGTACATGAGCTTGGCCTGCCAGTCGCCCGTGAGCGCCGTGCCGCCGAAGGCGACGATCGCGACGACCGCGCCGGCGCGCAGCGACCAGAGCCACACGCCGTGGTCGGTGCGGTCACGGCCCGGCACCGAGGCCGCCTCGCCGACGATGACGCGACCCGACGCATCCACCCGGTCGATCCCGTCGTGGCGGCGCCGCCACAAGTGGTACCAGGAGATGCCGATGAGGAACATGCCGGCGACGATGAGCGCGCCGAAGATCGTGTGGGTGAAGGCGGCCATCGCCGTGTTGTTGGTCAGCACCGCCCAGATGTCGGTCATGACGGGGCGGCCCTCGGCGGTCATCTCGACGCCGACGGGGTGCTGCATCCACGAGTTCGCGACGATGATGAAATAGGCTGAGAGCCACGAGCCGATCACCGCGCACCACAGCGCCATGAGGTGCAGGCCCTTGCGCAGGCGCCCCCAGCCGAAGATCCAGATGCCGAGGAAGGTCGACTCGGCGAAGAACGCGAGCAGCCCCTCGAGCGCGAGCGGGGCGCCGAACACGTCGCCGACGAAGCGCGAGTACTCGCTCCACGCCATGCCGAACTGGAACTCCTGCACGAGGCCGGTGGCCACGCCGAGGATGAAGTTGATGAGGTAGAGCTTCCCCCAGAACTTCACCATGCGCAGGAACTTCTCGTCGCCGGTGCGCACCCAGATCGACTGCATCACGGCGATCGCCATGCCGAGCCCGAGCGTGAGCGGCACGAGCATGAAGTGGTACACGGTCGTGATGCCGAACTGCCACCGGGCGATGTCGAGCGCTTCCACGCCGACCCTCCTCTGCTCCGCTGAGTTCTACGCCGCGTAGAACCACTTCTACCAAGCATAGAAGAAGTTCGACTCGTTGTAGAATCGGGAGCACGACGGATGCGTCACACTGGCCCGGGAGGCACGATGCGGAAGAACATGCCCGCGCTCGGCGAGCTCGAGCGCGTCGTGATGGACGCCGTCTGGGACTCGACGGAGGCCCTGTCGGCGTATGACGTGCAGCAGCAGCTCGAGGCTGCCGGCCGCCCGCTCGCGGCGACGACGCTGCTGACGGTGCTCTCGCGGCTGGAGAAGAAGGGCTTCGTCGCCTCCGACCGCACGGTGCGGCCCTACCGCTACTCGCCGGTCGCCTCGCGCGCCGACCACGTCGCCGAGCTCATGCACGAGGTGCTGGGCGAGTCGCGCGACCGGATGGCCGTGCTCGAGCGCTTCGTCGGCGCGGTGTCGGAAGAGGATGCGGCCGTGCTGCGCAAGCTCCTCCGCGGCGACAGCTGAGCGGACCGCCCGTGCCCGTGCCGCCGATCACCGCTGCCGCGGTGCCGAGCGGAGCCCTCGTGATCCCGCACGGCGCGATCGTCTGGGGCGCGGTGATGCTGTGGCTCGTCGCGCTCATGCTCGCGTGGCCCGTGCCGGTGTGGCTCTCGCGCGCGACGTGGCCGATGCGCGCGCCCGTCATCGCGCTGCTCGTGTGGCAAGCGGTGGGGCTCGCGGGAGGGCTGTCGATGATCGGCGCGCTCGCGCTCACCGGCTTCGCGATCGCGCCGGGGCAGCCGTGGCTCGCGGCGATCCCGGCGGCGGTCTTCACGATCTACCTGCTCTCGCACCTCGCGGTGACGATCGTGCAGGTCACCGCGCAGCGGCGCCGCCACCTGCAGCTGCTCGACATGCTCTCGTCGCCGCACCCGACACGGGCGCGCACCCGCGTGCTCGACGATGCGGTGCCGGTCGCCTACTGCCTGCCGCGCGGCGCCGGCTCGGTGACGGTGCTCTCGCAAGGGCTGCTCGACCGGCTCGACGCCGACGAGCTCGTCGCGGTGATCGCGCACGAGCGCGCGCACGTCGAGCAGCGGCACGACCTGCTGCTGCTCGCGTTCCGCGCGTGGCGCTCGGCGCTGCCGTGGTTCCCGGTCGCGGCGCTCGCCGACGCCGAGGTCGCCGCGCTCGTCGAGATGCTCGCCGACGACCACGCGCGCCGCGAGGTGCGCGACGAGGTGCTCGCGCGGGCGATCCTGCAGGTGGGCGCGAGCGGCGTGCCGGGGGCCGAGGTCGACTCGAGCGGGTCGTCGCGGGGGAGCGACCGCTTCAAGCGGCTCGTCGCGTAGGCGGTCGCCGCGGCTGCGGGTGGCCAGCTGCCGGCGCACCGCCCCGCGCATCCGTGTGCACGCTCTTGCGGCTCCGACGCGCCGCAGCCCGCAAGTCGGTGCACATGGCTGCGGCTCGTGACCCGCCTCGAACTTCGGTGTGCACGCTCTTGCGCGATGGACGAGCCTCGTACCGCAGCACCGTGCACATCGTCGTGTCGGCCCGAGCGGCGGGTCTACGCGAGGGTGACGATCTCGTCGGCGGGCAGGCGGTCGTCGTGGCGGTGCGAGACGAGCATGACGACGCGGTCGGCCGTCGCCTCGCGCACGTCGGCCATCATCGCCGCTGCCGTTGGCGCATCGAGGTGCGCGGTCGGCTCATCGAGCAGGATGACGTCCGCGCGGGTCAGCAGCGCCCGCGCGACCGCGAGCCGCTGACGCTCGCCGCCCGAGAGCGCCGAGCCGCCCGCGCCGACGCGCGTGTCGAGGCCGTCGCCGAGCGAGTCGACGAGCCGCGTGAGCCCCGCCTGCTCGAGCGCCGCCAGCATCGCCGCCTCGTCGGGCGCGTCGTCGCGCGTGCGGGCGAGCAGCAGGTTGCCGCGGAGCGTCGAGTCGAAGACGTAGGCGTCCTGCGGGCACCAGCTGACGCGCGAGCGCCACGCGCGCTCGTCGAGCTCGGTGAGCGGCACGCCGCCCGCCGCGCTCGCAGCCGCGTATAGGGTGTGTCGCTCCGAAGCGTCCGCCGTGTCAGCGACTCGCCCTATATCTGCGGTGGGGGAGACGGTGGCGGGGGCGGCGGCGGCGCGGACGGCGCCGCGCTCGACCGGCAGCGCACCCATGATCGCCGAGAGCAGCGTCGACTTGCCCGAGCCGGAGGGGCCGTCGAGCACGAGCCAGCGGCCCCGCTCCGCGCGGCCAGACACGTCGGCGACGGCCGGGCGCGACATGCCGGCGTAGCGCACGCTCACCTCGTCGAGCTCGACCGCGGCGACCGGTGAGGGCGGCTCGGCGTCGCCCCACTCCGGCTGCGCCGCGGGCCGCAGCACCGGCGCGAGCCGCGCGAGCACCGCCCGCAGCGCCGGCACCCGGTGCGCGGCCGCGACGAGATCGCCGAGCGGCTCGAGCAGCGCGAGCGTGAGCAGGGCGATGACGGATGCGGCTTCGGCCGTCAGCGTCGGAGCCAGCACGGGCACGAGGCACGCGAGCGCCGCCAGTGCGGCGGTCACGACGGCCGAGCCGAGGCCCGCGGCCCACGCGCCGCGACGCTCGGCGGCCGAGAGCTCGGCGCTCGCCTCGTCGAGCTGCGCGAGCGCCGCGCCCTCGACGCCGTTGCCGCGCAGATCCGGCGCGGCGGCGGCGAGCGCAGCGGTGCCGCGCACGATCCGCGACCTGGCGCCGACGCGAGCGGCGGCAGCGCCGCGCTCCGACCAGATCGCGAGCGCCGATGCGACGATGGTCGCGATCGCGAGGGTCAGCACGACGATCCACGTGAGCTCCGGCGCGATGAAGGCGGTCGTCAACCCGGTGCCGGCGATCACGAGCACGCCGACCGCGATGGGGGGCAGCACGCGCGGCAGCTGGTCGCGCAGCTCGTCGGCGAGCGTCACGAGGTAGTCGAGGGGCGCGCCGCCCTCGAGCAGCCGCCGAGAGCCGGCGCCGCGCGCCGCGATCGACCGCCACAGCCGCACGCGTAGCCGGTCGACGACCTTGAAGGCGGCGTCGTGGGTCAGCAGGCGCTCGGCGTAGCGGCCGACGGAGCGGAAGATGCCGAACGCGCGCACGCCCACGATCGCGAGCAGCAGCATCATGATGTGCTCCTCGATGCTCGCCCGCACGATGAGCCAGCCCGAGACGGCGGTGAGGGCGAGGCCCATCGAGACGGCGATGACCGCCATCGCGATCGAGCCGGCCCAGGATGCGAAGTGCGGGCGGATGAGGGAGCGGATGGTGAGGCGCGCGCCCTTCCCGTTGGTCGAGGAACCCTTCGCGCCCTTCCCGCCCTTCCCGTTGGTCGAGTAGCCCTGCGCGCCCTTCCCGTTGGTCGAGTAGCCCAGCGCGCGTAGCGCGCTGGGCGTATCGAGACCGTCCGCCGCAGCAGCGGCTTCGAGACGCGTGCGGCCTGCGGCCGCGCGCTCCTCAGCCAGCGGAGGGGCACCCACCGGAGAAGCGGCGCCGACCGGCACGGTCATCGTCGCGAGAGCCGTCGTCTCGGGCTCATGGCTCGCGAGCACCACGACGGTGCGATCGGCGCGGCGGAGGATCGCCGCGCGCACCCGCTCGGCCGAGGCGCGGTCGAGGTGCGCGGTCGGCTCGTCGAGCACGAGCAGGCGAGCTCCGGCATCGACTCGCGCGAGCGCCCGCGCGACGGCGAGGCGCCGCTGCTCGCCGGGGCTGAGCTCCGCGACGGCCGCGTCGGCGACGTGAGCCAGCCCCAGCTCGTCGAGCGCGGCGAGCGGATCGGCGCCGTAGAGCGCCAGCTCGGCGCGGGGCGATCCGGCGAACGCGCGAGGTGCTTGCGGCGTCCAGCCCACCGCATCCGCCCCCACGCCGTGCACGCGGCCGCTGACGACGGCGTCGTCGGGCAGCGCGCCCGCGAGCGCGCCGAGCAGGGTCGACTTGCCGGCGCCCGAGGGTCCGGCGATGGACACGATGCCCGTGAGCTCGGCGCTGATGCCCGCGAGGGTCGGGGCGTCGCGGCCGGCGTACTGCACCGAGAGCGACTCGAGGCGGATGGGGCCGGAGTCGGATGCGGCACGCACGTCGGCGGGCGCGGGCCGCTCGAGGATCTCCCGCGAGCGGTCGAGCGCCGAGAGGCCGTCCTGCGAGGCGTGGAAGGCGGTGCCCACCTGCCGCAGCGCCGCGTAGGCCTCGGGCGCGAGGATGAGCGCGACGAGGGCGGGCTCGAGCTCCATCGTGCCGTTGAGGAGCCGCAGGCCGAGGAAGACCGCGACGATCGCGACCGAGATGGTCGCGACGAGCTCGAGCGCGAGCGCCGAGAGGAAGGCCCAGCGGAGCGTCTCCTGCGTGCGCTCGCGGTAGCGGCGCTGAAGCTGCTCGAGCGCCTTCGCCTGCTCGTCGACGCGGCCGAGGCCGACGAGCACCGGCAGGCCGCGCGCGAGCTCGGCGAGGTGGTCGGCGAGGCGGGTGAGCGCCGTGAGCGCCTCGTCGGTGCGCTGCTGGGTGTGGCGGCCGATGAGGATCATGAAGAAGGGGATGAGCGGGATCGTCACGACGATGATGACGGCGCTCAGCCAGTCGGCGCCGAGCACGCGCACCCCGACGAGCAGCGGCACGACGGCGGCCGCGATCGTCGCCGGCAGCGACTGCACGTAGTAGTCGTCGAGGTCGTCGAGCCCGTCGGCGGCGAGCACGGCGGTGCCGCCGCCCGCGGCGTCGCCCGCCGCGATCTGCCGCCACAGCCGCCCGCGGATGCGTTGCTTCACCGACGTCGCGATGCGCCGCGCGACGACCGACGTCGCCCACTCGGCGCCCGCGCGCAGCAGCGCGCCGGCGATGCCGAGCACGACGATGAGCCGCGTCGTCTCGGCCGCGAGGTCGCCCGCCGCGAGCGCGCCGATCCCGCGCGCGATCGCCTCGGCGACGAGCACGAGGCCGGCGGCGCGCAGCGCCGCGAGGAGTCCCAGCAGGTAGACGGGCCCCTTCGGCACCGGCCCGAGCGCGGGCGGGCGGAACCGGGGAGCGGATGCGCTGCGCTCGGCCTCGAGGACCCACGGGTCGACGCTCCGGGCTGGAGTCTCGCGCCCTGCGCCAGCCGACGCATCCGTCGTCTCCACGAGCGTCTCGGCGGTGTCAGACTTCGGGCGCGGCACGCATCCATCGTCCCACCCGCTCCCATGCGGCACCCATGACCGGCGGAGCCGACGAGACTTGACGATTCGGCAACTCGTTGCGAGAGTTGTCGACATGGCAAGTGACTTCGGTGCAACCCGGCGAGACGCGGCTGCCGCGCGCGCCGCGCTCGACGCCCTCGGCGACGACCGATCTCGGCTCGCGGCGCGCGTCACGACGCCGCGCTGGTACCACCCGGTCGTCGCAGCGCTCGCGACCGCGGCGAGCGTCGCGCCGGGCTTGCCCGCGGCGACCGGCGATGTCGCGTGGACGGCGAGCGTGCTCGCGGTCGTCGTGATCCTGCTCGTCGCGGTGCCGCTGCTCGCGCGGCGCAGGGGCATCGCGATGCCCGCGCATCCGACCGGCCGCCGCACGCGCGCGCTGCTCGCGGCGATGGTCTCGACGCTGATCGTGCTCATGCTCGGTTCGGGCGCCGTCTCGGCGCTCGACGGCTCTGCGTGGCTGCTGGCCGGGATCGGCGCCCTCGCCTGCAGCGCGACGCTGCTGCTCGGCCTCGCCTACGACCGCGCGCAGCGCGCCGAGCTCGCCGCGGGGGAGGCGACCGGTGGCCGGTGACGGTGCCGACGGCTTCGACGAGTTCCTCCACTCGCCCGTGCGGCTGCGCATCTGCGGGCTGCTGAACGGCGTCGAGCGCATCGAGTTCCGCGTCGTGCGCGAGACGCTCGAGATCACCGACGCGCACCTGTCGAAGAACGTGAAGGCGCTCGCCGACGCCGGCTACCTCGCGGTCGACAAGCGCGCCTCGGATGGCCGCGGCGACGCGCGCCGGCTCACCTGGCTCCAGCTGACGAGCACGGGTCGCCGCGCGTTCGCCGAGCACTTCCGCGCCCTGCGCGCGATCGCGGAGGGGCAGTCAGACATGCCGGCGCCATGACACCAGGGCGCGACCATCCGATGCCGAAGTCGTGATGCCGTGATGCACGCATGCGTACGACGGTCAGCTTCGATTCGGAGCTGCTCGCCGCCGCCAAGGTGCGCGCGGCTCGCACGAACCAGTCGATCGGATCGGTGCTCGACGAGGCCGTGCGGAGAATGCTCAGCGAGCCTGCGATCGCAGCTCCGCGAAGGCGTCGATCTCTACGACAAGGCGGTGATGGCTGAGCTGCTCAGCGTGCCCGGTCGCTGACGCGCTGCTGTCGGCGGGACGACGCTCGACCCGACCGCCGACTGACGGCGGTCCGCGTCAAGCCTGCGGCTCGAGTCGGCTGCGCCGGCTCACGAGCATGACCGCGACGGCAGCGCCTGCGATGGCCGCGGTCGTGAAGGTCGCGGCGGCGTGGTTCGCGACCTCCGCCGAGCCGCCGGGCGCGAGCGCGTAGAGCGCCGAGATGACGCCGACGCCGACGGCGGTACCGGTGCGCTGCGCCGCAGTGATGAGCGCCGAGGCGATGCCCGCGTCGCGCGGCTCGGTCTGCACGAACGCGGCGTTGGTGTTCGGCCCGACGAACAGCCCGACGCCGAGGCCTATCGCAAGCAGCGGCGCCGCCATGACCGCCAGCGTGACCGCCGAGGGCTGCAGCGCGACGAGGAGCACCCCGACGACCGCGAGGCTCCCGCCGACGAGCGCGAGCCCGAAGGTCACGGTGCGCACGCCCAAGCGCCGGCTCAGCCGCTGCGACACGAGCGCCCCCGCGACCGAGCCCAGCGCGAACGGCGCGACGACGACACCCGCCTCGAGCGGCGCGTTGCCGAGCGCGTCGATCCACAGCAGCGCGAGCATGAGGAACGAGGCGGTGAAGCTCGCGAAGCCGAGGAAGGTCGTGACGATGCCGATCGGCAGTGCCCGCTGCCGGAAGAGCCGCAGCGGCACGATCGCGAAGCGCTCGCGCCGCTCGCGCACCCGCTCCCACAGCGCGAAGCCCACGAGCAGCGCGAGCCCGGCCGCGAGCACGCCGAGGTTCGCGGGCGTCACACCGCTGCCGAGCGAGAAGGGCAGCACGACCGCGGTGATGCCGACGCTGAACAGCAGCAGCCCGAGCGGGTCGCGGCCGCGCACGCCCAGGGGCGTGCCGCGCGGGATGACGAGCGCCGCGGCGATCGCGGCGATGACGCCGAAGGGCACGTTGACCCAGAAGACGAGGTGCCAGCCCGACTCGCCGCCCACTTCGAGCAGCAGCCCGCCGAGCATCGGCCCGACCGCGCTCGCGGCCCCGAAGACTGCGCCCATGATCGCGAAGGGCCGCGCCCGCTCCTGCCCCGAGTAGAGCAGCTGGATGAGCGCGTTGAGCGGCGTGAGCACGAGCCCGCCGGCGACGCCCGAGAGCACGCGACCGAGGATGAGCTGCGTCGGGTCGGGCGCGAGCGCGCACCACGCGCTCGCGAGCGTGAAGACGGCCACGCCGACGATGAAGACGCGCTTGTGCCCGTAGCGGTCGCCGAGCCGCCCGGCCGGCAGCAGCACGAGCGCGAACGCGATCGTGTAGGAGGTGAGGATGAGCGTCTGCTCGATGGGACCTGCGCCGAGGCTCTCGCGGATCGACGGCAGCGCCACGTTGATGCTCGTGACGCTCATGAGCGTGAGCGCGGTCGGCAGCAGCAGCACGGCGAGCGCGAGCCAGCGGCGCTTCGGCTGCGGGTGCGTCCCGTCCTGCCGCGCGGTGGCGGAGGGATCGGGCACGCTGCGCATGGAAGCATCCTCCGGGATGAACCTTGGCTGCGCGCCGAGGCCCGAGCGCCCCGGCCGGGCGACGGATCCTCAAGAATCGCCGAAGAGTGCGTGCAGACCCGGTTCCGCGGCGCGGATCCGTCCTAGGGTCCGGAGCATGTCGTTCGCCGCCCGGCGCCGGCCCGCCGTCCCCGCAGAGCCGCACTCGCTCCACGCGCTCGACCGCGATGCCGCGCCCTACCCGAGCGGCGAGCCGTTCATCGACGAGCTCGATCCCGACACCCTCACGCCCGCGCAGTCGCGCTGCCTCCGCCGCGCGCTCGACGACCTCACGGCGCAGCGCGCCTCGCGCCGCGCCCCCTGACCGAGCAGTTTCAGACCTTCAGCTCCGGTCGCGACCAGACGTCGACGTCGTCGGCGAGCCGGCGCTCCGCGTCGCGCCGGCGTTCCGATCGGGAGCGAGGCGGCGTCATGCCTGGAACGTGCCCTCGCGCATCGCGCTCAGGCCGCGGTCGACCCGTCGGGCTTCGGCACGACCGTCAGCACCCGCCGCACGAAGTCGTCGAGCGCGCGCATGTAGGTCGAGAGGAACTCCTTCGTCGACTCGACCGTGATGTTGTCGTCGTCGTCGACGAGCCCGTCCTTGTACTGCACGTACGCCTCGACCTCGTTCATGAGCGGCGCGTTGCAGAACGACATGATCGTCTTCAGGTGCTGCTGCCCGACCGCGGTGCCGATCGCGCCGGGCGAGGTGCCGATGATGCCGACGGGCTTCCGCGAGAGGGCGTTCTCGCCGTAGGGCCGCGAGGCCCAGTCGATGGCGTTCTTGAGCGCGCCGGGGATCGACCGGTTGTACTCGGGCGTGACGATGAGGATGCCGTCGGCCTCGGTGATCTGCCGCTTGAGCTCGAGGGCCTCGGGCGGGTAGTCGCCGTCCCGGTCGTGGTCGTACAGGTCGAGCTTGTCGATCTCGATGAACGAGCACTGCAGGTCGTCGGGCGCGATCTTGATGAGCGCGCGGGCGAGCCGGCGGTTGATCGACGACGCGGAGATGCTGCCGCAGATGACGCCGATCGTGTACGGGGGTTCGTGGTGGTACGTCTCAGCCATGGCGCCAGCATGGCCCCGGTTGCTGAGAGTGTCGAGAGTGCGGAACCAGTCTGGCGGCGACGCCAACTTTCGTGGCTATCCGTCCACATTCGTGGGATGATCGACCGTCGAAGGAGGTCAGCATGCGTCTGCAGAATCCGTTCGCCGTGCTCGCCCCTTCGGGCATCGACTCCCAGGTGCTTACCGTGCTGGCGCGCGTTGAGCAGTTCCTCTCGGTACATCAGATCCAGCAGCTGCTGCCGGAGCGCGGCTCGTTGCAGGGCGTGCGCAACTCGGTCGAGAGGCTCCTCGAGCAAGGCACGGTGCGAGAGCGTGTGGCCGGGCGCAGTCGCGCGTACGGCATCAACCGAGAGCACCTGCTGGCGGACGCGATCGCGTCGATCAGCCGAGCCAAGCAGGAGTTCCTGGCGCGGCTGCGCGACGCCGTCGTGGCATGGCCGTTGCGTCCCCTCAGCGTCGTGATGTTCGGGTCGGCGGCGCGCAACGAGATGCGATCCGACAGTGACATCGATCTGCTCTTCGTGTTCCCGGACGATGCGCCGGACGACCTCGCTCACGAGCTGGTGCAGCAGCTCGTCGCCCGTGCCGCGGCATGGACGGGCAACGACGTGAGGCCGCTCGTCTACAGTGACCGCGAGATCGAGCCAGCGAGCATCTTCGAGTCCATCCTCCGCGACGGGGTCGAGATCGCCGGTGAGCCTTCGTGGCTCCGTCGGCGCCTGCGCGAAGGGGTTCGAGCGTGACGCCGAAGCAGCGCGATCACAGGACCGTTCCCGCCGACAGGTCGGTGCGGCAGGGTCGGCTCGCGAAGGCGAAGCAGTTCCTTCGCGTGGCGGACGAGGCGCGGGAGCTCGCTGACGGCGACGGCGTTGCCGATGCAGCGGTGACGCTCTACGTCCACGCCGGCATCGCTGCGGCCGACGCGCTGTGCGCTGGAGCGCTCGGGAAGCATGCGAAGGGGCAGGATCACGAGGAGGCCATCGCACTGCTCGACACGGTCGACCCGTCGGCGGCGAAGGCCTTGAGCGTCCTGCTCGCGATGAAGACACGAGCCGGCTATGGCCACGACCCATGAGCGATACCGATCTCACGCGAGCCGAGAGAGCTGCCCATCGGCTGACAGAGCTGGCATCGCTCTGACCCTGGCAGCACGGCTCCCGGTCGAGGTCAGCCTCGGTAGCCGCGCGGGTTCCGCTCCTGCCAGCGCCACGCATCCGTCACCGCGTCGTCGAGCGAGCGGGTCGCGCGCCACTCGAGCCGCTCGTGCGCGAGCGTCGGGTCGGCGGTCGAGACGGCGGCGTCGCCCGTGCGGCGCGCGACGACCTCGAACGGCAGCTCCCGCCCGACCGCGCGCTCGAACGCGCGCAGCACCTCGAGCACCGAGCCGCCGCGGCCGGTGCCGAGGTTGACGGTGAGCACGCCCGGCTCGAGCGCCTCGAGCGCGGCGACGTGCCCCTCGGCGAGGTCGAGCACGTGGATGTAGTCGCGCACGCCCGTGCCGTCGGCGGTGGGGTAGTCGTCGCCGAAGACCCGCAGCCGCTCGCGCTCGCCGGCCGCGACCTGCGCGATGAACGGCATGAGGTTGTTCGGGATGCCCTTCGGGTCCTCGCCGATGTCGCCCGAGGGGTGGGCGCCGACCGGGTTGAAGTAGCGCAGCACTGCCGCCTCGAGCGCCGGGTCGGCGGCAGCCGCGTCGGCGATGATCGCCTCGATCATCGCCTTCGTGCGGCCGTAGGGGTTGGGCAGGTCGATGCCGACGGGCGCGTCCTCACGCAGCAGCTCGCCCGGTTGCTCGTAGACGGTCGCCGACGACGAGAAGACGAAGCGGCGGATGCCGTGGGTCGCCATGGCCTCGAGGGTCGCGATCGCGGTGCCGAGGTTGACGCGGTAGTAGGTGAGCGGCCGCTCGACCGACTCGCCGACCGCCTTGAGCCCGGCGAAGTGGATGACGGCGTCGATGCGGTGCTCGGCGAGCACGCGGCCGACGAGCGCGGCGTCGCCCGCGTCGCCGACGATGAGCGGCATCGCCGCGCCCGCGAGCCGCTCGGCGCGGCGCACCGCCTCCTCGCTCGCGTTCGAGAGGTCGTCGAGGATGACGACGTCGTGCCCGTGCTCGACGAGCGCGATGGCGGTGTGGGAGCCGATGAAGCCGGCTCCGCCGGTGAGCAGCACGCGCATGGGCACTCCTGGGTCGGGGTCGAGGGGCAGAGCGAGAACTGCGACGAGCGCGGTCGCTGCTCGCTCCCGCGGGTCAGGGAATCAGCGGGGTGATGATGGCGTCGTCGCGGTCGCCAGCGCCGTCGCCGCCGTCCGCGGGCGGCGCGGTCGGTTCGGGCGCGGGTTCCGAACTCGGCGGAGCCGGCGGGGCGGGGTTCGCCGGGCGGCGCGGTCGCGGTGCGGGCGCTGGCTCCGGCGCGGGCTGCGGCTGAGTTGTCGAAGGCGACGGTGCCGGTTGCACCCGCCGTGCGCCGCGGTCGACGGCGGCGGTCGCGTGCGCGGTGAGCGCCTCGAGCGCCTCGACGGTCGTGGCGCTCGTGGTCCCGGTGCGCACCGCGTCGGCGGCGCTCGCGACGACCGTGTCCGTCTCCTCGAGGCCCGCAACCGGGACACGAGCGTCGATGGCGGCGAGCACTGGGCCGGCCAGCGCGGTGATCGTCTGGTCGAGCGCGTCGAGCCGAGCGGTGTCGAGGGCGGGAACGGCCGGCGCGGCCGCCGCGCGTGCCTCGGCCTCGGCGACCGCCGTCTCGGTGAGCGGGCTCGGCGCCGGCGTCTCCGCCGTCACGCGCCCCGCGAGGCACGCGGCGACGACGTCGGTGGCGTCGACGTAGCGCGTGGCGAGCTCGGCGTCGGCTTCGGTCGTGAACCCGGGGGCGAGGGACTCGATGGCGTTGGCGCGCGCGGACTCGAAGTCCACCCGCGCGGCGCGGGGAAGGATGAGCGTGGCGTCCTCCACGACGGCGGCCGCGTCGAGCGCCGCGGTGACCCGGTCCTCGAGCTGCACCGCCTCGACGATTCGCGCGTCGAGCTCGCATTCCGCCTGAGCGCGCGCCGACTCGGCGGCGGTGATCGTGGCGACTGCGGCGCGGTAGCGCTCGTCGAGCACGGTGGTCGCGCTGCCGGCTTCCCGGGCGTCTGCTGCCCGCTGCTCGTTCGCGATCGAGACCGCCGTCAGCGACCCGGCCGCGAAGACCGCGGCGGCGGCCAGTCCGGCGATGGCCCAGCCCTGCTGCCCCTCGAGCGGCATGCTGAGACCTCCTGTTCGCCTCGTGACAGACACTCAACACTAGCCATTCGCCAAGGTGCCCCCGATACCCTTGTCACATGCCGCTGCCGAGTCGACAGTCCAGGGAGACCACGACGCGGAACGACGGGGTATTTCGCATCCTGACGGTGTGCTCCGGCAACCTCTGCCGCTCTCCCCAGGCTGAGCAGCTGCTTCGAGCGCGGATTCCCGCCGCGTTCGGCCGCACGGATATCCCGGCGCTGCAAGTCTCGAGCGCCGGCACGAAGGCGTTCGACGACGACCCCATGGACAAGCTCGCGGTCGCAGAGGCTGTGCGCCTCGGCATCCCGGACACCGCCGCTCATCGTGCGCGACGTATCCGAGAGCCGCACGTCGAAGAGGCTGACCTGATCCTCGGCATGGCGCGCGAGCACCGTGCGGCGGCGACGAGCCTGGTACCGCGCGCCAATCGGCGCTCGTTCACGCTCGTCGAGTTCGCCCGCATCGTCGAGGCGCTCGCGGAGGGCACGGTCGAGTCGTCGATCGCACCTCTCGGCGATGATGGATTTGCCGCCTTCATGCGCCGCGTCGTCGACGCGGCGGTGACTGCGCGCGGCATGATGCCGACGCCCGAGTCGCCCAGCGAGCTCGACGTCGAGGATCCCTACCGGCTCGAGCCGGGGGTCTACCGACGGTCAGCAGACGCGGTGGACGCCCACGTGACTTGTATCTCGTCAGGCCTGCGGCGGTTGGCGAGCGGCCGCTGATCGGTACCCCGGGTGTGACAGTATGATCGCGGCGTGCCGCATCTCTTTGTCGCGCCAGTAGACGCACGGGGAGTCAAGTTGGAGCTGTCGGATTACGTCCGGATCATCAGGAAGTACTGGGTGCTCCTCGTTGCGGCGACCCTGGTCGGAGTCGGCCTCGGCGCGGTCGTCTCGCTACTGCAGCGCCCCGTGTACGCCTCCTCGACGCAAGTGTTCGTCTCGCTGCAAGCGGGGGAGACTACGACCGATCTCGCTCAGGGCAACGCGTTCGCCTTGTCTCGAGTCTCCACCTACGCCAACCTCGTCGATTCGCAGCGCGTACTCGATGGAGTCATCGAAGCGCTCGAGCTCGACGAGACGTACTCCTCGCTGGACGATCGCATCAGCGCGACGACGGTGCCTCAAGCAACGATCATCGAGATTACGGCGACGAGCGATGACCCGGCCGAGGCTGCTGCTCTCGCTGACGCCACTTCGGCGAGTCTGGCCGACACCGTATCCGCGATCGAGGCACGGCCGGATCAGACGAGCCCAGTGCAGCTTGCAGTTGTCGAGCGGGCCTCGGTGCCGACGTCTCCGATCAGCCCGCGCACGACCGTCAACATCGCGCTCGGCGGCTTGATCGGGCTCGCACTGGCCGTGGGATTTGCGCTTCTCCGCGAGGTCCTGGACACCCGAATCCGCAACGAGCGGGACGTGCGCGCGGTCACCGACGCCCCTTTGCTCGGCGCCATAGCCTTCGACCCGAAGGCGAAGCAGCGGCCGCTCATCGTGCACGTCGATCCGCTGAGTCCGCGCTCCGAGTCCTTTCGTACGCTGCGCACCAACCTGCAGTTCATCGAGGTCGACGAGGACTCGCGCTCGCTCGTCGTCACCTCGGCGACGCCCGGCGAGGGCAAGAGCACGACGACGGCGAACCTCGCCATCGCGATGGCCGATGCGGGACAGACGGTCATCCTCGTCGACGCCGACCTCCGAAAGCCGAAGGTGGCCGACAATATGAACCTCGACGGCGGTGTCGGCTTGACCGATGTGCTGATCGGTCGTGTTGACCTCGTGGACGCGGTGCAGCAGTGGGGCACGAAGTCGCTGTACGTCCTGCCGGCGGGGCAGATTCCCCCGAACCCGTCGGAGCTGCTCGGGTCGAAAGCGATGGCGACGCTGCTCAAGGAGTTGCAGACCGAGTTCGATTGGGTGCTCTTCGACGCGCCGCCGCTCCTTCCTGTGACTGACGCGGCCGTGCTTTCGAAGCACGTCGAGAGCGTCGTGCTGGTTGCCTCGGCGGGCAAGGCGACCAAGCACCAATTGGAGACGGCAGTGCAGCTGCTCGACACGGTTGATTCCGAGGTTGGCGGCGTCGTGCTGACGATGGTTCCGACGCGCGGAGCCGATGCCTACGGCTACGGTCACTACGGCTACGGTCACTACGGCTATATGGAGCGCAAGGAGCAGGAGCGGAAGGCGAAGCGCCTGGCGTTGCCCAAGGTGCGATGATGCCCGCGCTGTTCGGGGACCGGGCGAATGGGCGCCGCCTGGCGGTCGGGCTGATCGCGATCGCCGTCCTCCTCGTGGTCGACGTTGTCCTCGTCGCGCTCGCGTTGCGGGCGCATGACGCGCCGGAGTCGCCACCGGCGCCGGCCTCGTCGCTGCATCCTCTGCCATCCGAGTCGTCCTCGATCGCGCCGCAGCCGGAACCGTCGGAGTCGGCTGCGCCAACCGGCCTACGGCTACTCAGCGCAGTGTCGAGCACGGTCGCATGGCGGGCCGAGGCGGGCGCGTGCGGCCAGCAGGGTTCGGTAGAGCTGACGACCGACGGCGGGCGGACGTGGGCGCCCAGCGCCCTCGACCCGGCGGGTCCCGTGCTTGCGCTCGAGCCGAACGCGGACGGCAGGCGCGGCCTCGTTGTCGTGGCGGACGCCGGGTGCGAACCTATCGTGCAGCGCACGTTCACAGGCGGGCTTGGGTGGGAGCCCGCTCCCGACCAAGCGGTGGGCAGCTACGTGACCCCGCAGGGCGACGTGACGTTGGACGGTACGTCGATCGACGCCCCCTGCGAGGAGCCGCAGGCCGCGGCAGCCAGTGGCGGAGGCGTCGTGCTCTGCGCGGGCGTCGCCCAGGCCCGCACCTCAAGCGGTGGCTGGGTGCCGGTCGCACAAGACGTGACGGCCATCGGTCCGGCCGACGGAGGCGTAGCAGTAGCGCTGCGAAGCGCGGAGGGATGCGAGGGCATCACCGTCGGCGTCATCCGCGCCGGCGCGCTGCAGTCCGTCTGCACCGACATCCCGACCGACGTCCCGATCGCGGTGAGCGAGGGAGGCGCAGACCAAGTCTGGGCTTGGGTCGGGGACTCGCTGGAGGTCATCGAGCTTTGAGCAGCGCTCGAAAGTCAGGCTCGGATCAGTCCGCAGCATGCCCCTTGCCCAAGACGATCCGCGGCGTCCCTCTCCACCGCACAGCGTCGGAGATATTGCGGCCATCGACGAGCAGTTTGACGCCCGGAAGGTCCGTCGCCGCAAGCATTCGGTAGTCGGCGTGATCCGTCTGGATGATGGCGAGGTCGATCTCCTCACCGATGGTGTACGTTTCGAAGCCGAGGCGAGCCAGTTCCTGGTCTGAGTACAGCGGGTCGTGCACTCGGACGTCAGCCCCGGCACTCCGCAGAGCCTCAGCGGTGGCGAAGACGCCGGAGAACGCCGTCTCCTTGACACCGCCGCGGTAGGCCGCACCCAGGATGACTGCGCGCATGCCCTCGACTCCGCCGAGTGTCGACACCGCGCGGGCCACAAGACGCTCCGGCATCGACGCGTTGAACTTGCGCGCGGTCCGCACAATTTCGGCGTCAGCATCAGTGGATAGATAGAGCCTTGGGTACACGGGGATGCAGTGCCCGCCGACGGCGATGCCGGGCCGGTGGATGTGGCTGTACGGCTGAGAGTTGCACGCCTCGATCACCTGGTAGACGTCAACTCCAATCGAGTCGGCGTAAACAGCGAACTGGTTCGCGAGACCGATGTTGACGTCCCGATATGTCGTCTCGGCGAGCTTGGCCATCTCGGCCGCCTCGGCGCTGCCGAGATCCCATACGCCGTTCGCTCGGGGCAGGTCCGCGCGCTCATCGAATGCGAGCACGGCCTCGTAGAACTCGCGTGCGCGCTCCGCTCCGGCGGGCGAAAGCCCGCCGATCAGTTTCGGGTAGCGGCGCAGATCCTGGAAGACGCGACCGGTGAGCACGCGCTCGGGCGAGAAGACGAGGTGGAAGTCCTCGCCCTCAGTCAAACCCGATATCTCCTCGATCATCGGCTTCCAACGCGCACGAGTCGTGCCCACAGGCAGGGTCGTCTCGTAGGAGATCAGCGTGCCGGGCGTCAGGTGCTGCGCGAGTGACGCGGTCGCGGTGTCCATCCAGCCGAAGTCGGGCACCCACGACGCATCGTCGACGAACAGCGGCACCACGAGCACGATCGCGTCTGCTCGCGGCACCCCCTCGGCGTAGTCGGTGGTCGCGCGCAGGCGCCCGTCCGCGACCGCAGCCGCAAGCTTCTCCTGCAGCTGCGCCTCACCAGGGAATGGTTCGACGCCATCGTTGATTAACGCGACCGCGTGCTCGTTGATGTCGATGCCGATGACCTCATGGCCGGCGTCAGCGAACTGGACGGCGAGCGGGAGGCCGATCTTCCCGAGGGCGATGACTGCGATGCGCATGCTGGTTCTGGTTCTCTCGTGTCGTCTTCAGTGCTGCTCGATGTGGACGGTCTCGCCCGAGCGGGCCGACTGCAGCGCCGCCTCGACGATCTCCAACGTGTGGAGCCCCTGCTCCATGGTGACCACGTCGCTGTCCAGACCGAGGACCGCATCCCGGAATGCCTCGTGCTCGACGCGCAGCGGCTCTCGCTTCGCGAAGGCGAAGCGGGTCACATCGCCCTCCGAAACGCCGCGGAACGACGAGATCGACTCCCACTCGACGTCGACCGTGCCGTTAGCGTAGAACGTGAGGTCGCCCGTCATGGTGTCGGCGACGAAGGTGCCCTTCTCTCCGGTGACGGTCGTCAGTCGCTCCTTCATGGGGCTCAGCCAGTTGACGATGTGATTGACGTTGACGCCGTTCTCGAGCTTGCCGGTCACCAGCACCATGTCCTCGTGGGGGCGTCCGGACTTCATCGCGGTCTGGCCCGAGACCCGGGCGTATGCGCTGCCCGCGATCCATGCGGTGAGGTCGATGTCGTGCGAGGCCAGGTCCTTGCCGACTCCGACATCGGCGATGCGGGCGGGGAAGGGCCCTTGACGCCGCGTGGCGATCTGGTAGACAGCCCCGAGTTCGCCGCCCTGGATCCGTTTGCGCAACTGCTGAAGGGCAGGGTTGAAGCGCTCGATGTGCCCAACGGCGCCGACAAGGCCCTTGGCTGCGAACGCGTCGCGCATCCGCACGCCTGCTTCCACGGTGTGCGCGATTGGCTTCTCGACGAGCGTGTGCACGCCCGCGTCAGCCAGCCGCAGCGCGACATCCTCGTGGTACTGGGTCGGCACCGCGACGACTGCGACGTCGATGCCGGTCTCGATCAACTCCTCGATGCCCGAGAGCACGGGCAGCCCGCTGGCGGCGCCGTGCGGGTCGCCCATCGCGTCGGCGACGGCGATCAGTTGTACGCCACCCACCTCGCGCAGCACTCGAGCGTGGTGCCGGCCCATCATACCGAGGCCGATCAGGCCCGCGCGCAGCGCCGCCATCAGGCGCCGGCCGTCGCGACCGTATTGACCGCGTCGACGATCCGGTCGAGGTCGCTCTCGGTAAGCGACGGATGCACCGGGAGCGACAGCACTGTCGCAGCGGCGGTCTCGGTGTTGGGGAGGTCCAGGTCGGGAGCGAACGACGCAAGCGACTCAAGGCGGTGGTTCGGGATGGGGTAGTACACACCATTGCCGATGCCGTGCTCGTCGCGCAGCGCTCGCGAGAACCCGTCGCGGTCGTTCTCGACTCGGATCGTGTACTGGTGGTACACGTGCGTTGCGCGGGGGGCGACGACGGGAGTCACGACGCCGGAGATTTCCCGATCGAGCCGGGCGGCGTTCGCCTGCCGCTGCGCGGTCCAACCGGCGAGCTTCGTTAGCTGCACCCGTCCGATCGCCGCGTGGATGTCGGTCATGCGGGCGTTGAAGCCGATCACCTCGTTGGCGTACTGGCGCTCCATGCCTTGGTTGCGGAGGAGGCGCACGCGGCGCGCGAGCTCCTCGCTGTCGACGACGACCATGCCGCCCTCGCCGCTCGTCATGTTCTTCGTCGGATACAGGCTGAACATCGCGAACGTGCCGAAGGTGCCAACAGGCGTGCCGCCGAGGGTCGCAGCGTGCGCCTGTGCGGCGTCTTCGAAGAGCAGGAGGCCGTGCCGATCGGCGACGGCTCGCAACTCGCGCATGCGGGCGGGGTGTCCGTACAGGTGCACCGGCATGATCGCCTTCGTGCGCGGAGTGATTGCAGCCTCGACCGATGAGGGGTCGAGCGTATAGGTTTCAAGCTCGATGTCGGCGAACACGGGCGCGGCACCTGTCAGCGCCACGGAGTTGCCGGTGGCGGCGAAGGTGAACGACGGCACGATGACTTCATCGCCAGGCCCAATCCCGGCGGCCAGGAGGCCTAGGTGCAGCCCTGCAGTGCCCGAGTTCACGGCGATCGCAACGCGGCCGTCGGCCAGCTGCGCTCCGAACTCGAGTTCGAACGCCGCGACCTCCGGGCCCTGCGCGATCATGCCAGAGCGCATGACCCGATCGACCGCCTCGCGCTCCTCGTCGCCAATGATGGGCTTGGCGGCTGGAATCAGTTCAGGCACGGGCGAGTGCTCCTTCGTTCTCGATGAATTCATCTCCGGTGACCGGGCA
Organism: Agrococcus sp. TSP3-2-1; assembly: GCF_049897585.1. Classification (NCBI taxonomy): domain Bacteria; kingdom Bacillati; phylum Actinomycetota; class Actinomycetes; order Micrococcales; family Microbacteriaceae; genus Agrococcus; species Agrococcus sp. TSP3-2-1. The sequence goes on along the minus strand of NZ_JAFCWN010000003.1, from coordinate 350,788 downwards.
GACGAAACGGTCGTCGCGCTGCTCGAGCTTGCGGCCCGCCGGGCCGACCCATCCGATGCGTCGTGCGGGGACTCCGGCCACCAGAGCGAAGGCCGGCACATCGCGCGTCACCACAGCACCCGCGGCGACTGTTGCCCATTCACCAATCGTGACGGGCGCGACACACACCGCGCGAGCGCCGATCGCGGCCCCGCGCTTGATTGTGACGCCCGTCGCTTCCCAGTCGGAGGCCGACTTCAGCGAACCGTCTTGATTGATGGCTCGGGGGTGCACGTCGTTCGTGAGTACTGCGCCCGGCCCTACGAACACACCGTCCTCCAGGGTGGCGGGCTCGTAAACGAGAGCGAAGTTCTGAATCTTGCAACGATCCCCGATTCGTACGCCGGATCCGACATACGCTCCGCGACCGATGATCGACTCTCGCCCCACCGTCGCGCCTTCTCGTATCTGCGCAAGATGCCAGACTCGAGTGTTGGCCCCCACTGCGGCGTTCAGTGACACATCGGCGGATTGAGCAATCTGAGCGTGAGAGGACATCGCCCCAATCCTATGGGACAGGGCGTGCCTGAGCGGGGCGCGATCTCGCGCGCGAGCGATGCAGTCGCCGTTGCCCGGCTGGGATGGCGCGCGATCCGTGCCCGAGCTAGGTGTTCTTCCTCGGGAGGTTGTGAGGGTGTGAGCTGAGGGAAGGCCTCCGTGGAGGATGTGGGTAACCACACTCACGTCGACACACGGAGGCCTTCATGACACACGCTAATGCTCCCTTCACCGAGCTCGGCAGGCTCAAGCTCGCGCAGCTGGTCGTCGACGAGGGCTGGCCGATCCAGCGGGTCGCTGATCGCTTCCAGTGCGCGTACGGGACGGTCCAGAAGTGGGCCTGCCGCTACCGTGCCGGCGAGCCGATGAGCGACCGCTCCTCGCGCCCGCATTCGTCGCCGAACCGGATCCCGTCGAGGCTGGAGCGGCGGATCATCGCGCTGCGCTTCAACCGCCGCTGGGGACCGCACCGGATCGGCTACCACCTGGGCATCGCCCGCTCCACCGTCGGGCGGGTGCTGGCCCGGTTCAAGATGCCCCGGCTGCGGGATCTCGATCAGGCCACCGGCCTGCCTGCGCGCAAGCCCAAGCCGGTCCGCTACGAGATGTCGCGACCGGGCGAGCTGGTGCATGTCGATATCAAGAAGCAGGGCCGGATCCCCGACGGCGGCGGCCATCGCAAGCTCGGCCGCACGGTCGGCAACCGCAACAACAAGAAGCAGGGCCTCGGCTACGCCTACCTGCACCACGCGGTCGACGACCACACCCGGATCGCCTACTCCGAGATCCTCGACGACGAGAAGAAGGACACCGCGGCCGGGTTCTGGGAGCGCGCGAGAGCGTTCTACGCCTCCCTCGGTATCCAGGTCACGGCGGTGATGACCGACAACGGCTCCTGCTACCGCTCCCACGCGTTCAAGGACGCACTCGGCAACGACGTGAAGCATCGAAGGACGCGCCCGTACCGGCCCCAGACCAACGGCAAGGTCGAACGCTTCAACCGCACCCTCGAACACGAATGGGCGTACGCGAAGACCTACCGTTCAGAAGCCGAACGAGCCGTCGACTATCCGACCTGGCTGCATCACTACAATCACCACCGACCCCACACCGGCATCGATGGCCTCACCCCCATGCAACGCCTCCACAACGTCACGGGGAAGAACAGCTAGGCGAGTCCAGTGCGGCGTCGTGCGGGCACCCGCTGATTGAGTTCTTGATTTGCGCTGCGACGAGCGCCCCGATCCTCGCTGACCGTGCCCTCTGCCGCCCTGGCGACGCAAAGGAGCAAGCCGAGGAATAGCCAGGTGGTCGACGGATCGATTGCAGAGGAGTGCATAGTGACGATCAGCGGGAGCAAGATCACGGCCGCACGCAGAGCAAACCAGCCTGATGCGAGCAAATCATGCGTGCTCCGCTTGCTTGATCGCGTAACCCTCAGGATGGTGACGAACCAGAGCACCAGAGCGACGAGGACGAGGACGCCATATTGGGACACGACCTCAATGACCCCGTTGTGCGGGCTCTGAATTCCAAGGGTGTGGTACCCCGCACCACCGCTTCTCATGAAGGCCTCGAAGGCGCCCGGTCCGGCTCCAAACAGCGGTGACGTCGCGGCCAGAGCGATGCCCGCCAAAATCAACTCCCATCGGACGTACGTAGACGAGTCGACGCGAACTTCAAAGCCAAGAACATGAATCGCGAAACTGCTGCCACCGAGATAGTTTGCGAACTCGTCGAATGGACTCTTCGCGACTGAATTAACCAGTATCGCCGCCAGGATGAGGATCGCTATGGCGAGCAGGGAAGCCAGCACCGGTCTCGCTCTGAGCAACCGGAGCGCAGCGGCGACGATGAGGACGCAGACCAACAGCACGCCGGTACGGCTGTTCGTCAGCATCATGAACGCTGGGACCGAGATCAGAGAAGCGAGGGAAAGCAATCGAACGAGCGCGCGCTCGGCGCATCGCCACAGCATGAACAGCGCGAGGAACGAGTAGAGGAGGAAGGTTGCGTAATTGTTCGGGTTGAAAAAGGTCGCCGAGACGCCCCAGCCTTCGAGGGCAAGCTCAAGCGCCACTTGGGAACTGATCGAGCGGCCCGTCGCAAGTTCAACCAGCGCGATCGCGCTCACAATCAGGTACCCGACGAGCCAGCCCGCGAGAAGCGTCTTGGCATAGGAGAGCGGCTCGGGCAGGAGCGCTATCGCGATGAGCAGTGCGAGTCCAGTAGCGAGGGATAGCAGTTCGCCCCACCCGGTTGACACCGGCCCGAGGAAGATCAGTGCACAGATGGTTGCGGCAGCCCAGGTTATGGCCAGAAGCACAGTCATCTGTCGTGCTGCAGAACGGGGTCGCCGGATCGCCATGAAGACTTGCGAGAGGAGAAGCATAAGCGCTAGCAAGCGGAACGCGAACAGCGATTCGATTCCCGGCGCGAAGGGGCCCATCGCAGCCAAGGCGGGCGCAATGAACACTGCTATATGCAATAGACGCGCGCGGGTCTTCCCCGGTCCATCGGAACGTCCCGATCCAACAGGCAAGCGTCCGCCGAATCCGTATGCGGCAAGAGAACGGTGTGGCGTCGTCAACGTCGTCTCCGTACATTTCCCACTAGTAGCCAGATCTGAACCAGATCGCGTCGGCGCAGCACGCACCACGCCAGGAGGAGCAGTGCCGCGATGAATGGGAGCATGGCAGAGTCGACGAGCCCGACGCTCGCAGCGACGGCGGAGGCCCAGCCGAGACTGATCAGACCGACAAGCTCAGCGGTCGGGCGCAACCACGCCATGGAGAATCGACGCCAGGCTATGGCGTACGGGATCGTGCCAGTGAGGACCGTGGCGACGGTGCAGCCGACGATAACCCCGAGCTCCGCCTGGCTCGGCACCAGGAAGAGCCAGATCAGGAGCCCGATCCCGGCTGCGAGGACGCTCGACGCTGCGGAGACCAACATCCCGCGGTTCGAAGCTGAAGTGATCGAGGTCACCGAAGGAACCGCGATAGAAGTCACGAGCGTGCCGGAAAGCAAGAAGCACAGGATCCACCAGGTATCGGCGTACCCCTGACCCCAGACGACTGAAACAACCGGCGCCGACAGGACGATGAGGAGACAGACGGCCGCTCCGATGACCGTACCGAGCATCTGGGTTGCCTGCGACACTCGTGCTTTTGCCTGTTTGAGCTGGCCGTTCGCCCCCATCGCGGATAGCGCTGGGAAGAGAGTCGAGCTGATCGCGGTGGAAGCGATTGCAAGCGGAGCAGTCAAGGTCAACGCGGCAGCATATGCTCCCGCGAACGCGATACCGCCGGCAGCGCTCGCCACTAGAGTCGTCAATTGCAAGAAACCTGCACTGGAGAGCGTTCCAACGGCTGCGAGGATCAGGAAGCGCTTGAGGCGGAGGCGGTGCTGTCGCTCGAGTTTGAGTCGAGCAGTGGTCGGCCAGGTCGAAACCGCGAAAACGACGTTTGCGACGGCGACGGGAGCAATCACCCACGTTGACCTCACGCCCGTGACGAGCATGAGGGCGGATCCCGCGACGCCGGCCACGGCTATCGCGAGGCTCCATCCCGCAAGGCGTCGAGCTTTCCCGCCGCCGAAGTGAAGGCCTTCGACGAACACCCGAGCGGACGTTCCAAGTGTCATGATGCAAGCGACAGCGATTGCTTGCGGATTGGAGGCGCCAGCGCACGACAGCGCGACAGCACCCAAGGCGCACAACACTGATGTCGCGAAGATGACGCGGCGACTGAGGTAGCCCGCGACTGCTTTGGCGCGCTCCGGATAGCCCGCGGCAACGTCGGCCGCCACGAATCGACTGGCGGCTGCGGCTGCGGGCGAGGAGTACACCAATGATGCAAGTGCAGCCGTCGAGACAGCGGTCTGGGTCAGGCCGAGAAGGCCGGCCCCACCCAAGCGCCCGATCAGCAAGTTCGTCACTAGCGTGCCAAGCCCAGGAGCGACCTTCGACACAACCGCGAGCGCGCCCTTGGCGCTGAGACCTTCGTCGGCTCTTCCCAAATACTCCGAACCGCCGCGCACGCTCTCCCCTGACCCGAGCGACGCCACGTGGGAAACTGGTCCCGCCCGCCGCCGCTTGCACCAGCCATTGTAGGCTATGGAAGTGGCATCGAGCATGGGTTCCCCGATCTCGGGTCAGCTGGCGCTCGGTATCGGCCCGATGAACGCTGCAAGTCAAGCGCGGATCTGGGCTATGTCAGCGCGACGCGAGGGAATCGCATCCGTTTCGTTCGCGCACGACGGGCCGTTCGCGCGCCTGTTGAATTCGTCGATCCGCGTCACTGCACCGGCTGACGTTCACTTGCCGCACTACCGGCTTGCACCGAGTTGGTTCCGTCGGGTGGCGTTGCGCCAGTCCTTGCAGGGTCTCACGCATCTTCTCAACGAGGGGAACGTGCCCTTTTCGGGCGATCCCAGGTCCACGAGCTTTGCGTCGGGCGACGCGAAGCTTATCGCCGATCTAGGTTTGCGTTCCGGCGTCGTGTTCCACGGCACCGATGCGCGGGACCCGTATCTTTCGATGAGTCGGCACGACTACAGCTTCTTCCGGGATGCAGACGCGGACTGGATCGCGAGCGTTGCGCAGCGTGCCGCGCAGAACCGCGCGCAGGTCGAGGAGCTGGGCGTCCAGACCTTCGTGACCACGCCGGACATGCTTCTCCATGTCCCAGGTGCGACGCTCCTTCCGATCAGCGTGGACGCAACTCGCTGGAGTGACCCTAGTCAAGCGCTCTCGCGCGGCGTCCCGCGGGTTCTGCACCGGTCGTCGCGCTCCAACCTGACGAAAGGATCGCGGCACATCATCCCTGTGCTGGAAGAACTCCACGCGCTCGGCCGAATTGTGATGATGAAGACCCCGGTCGTCTCCAATGAACGCATGGTTGAATTGGTGAAGTCAGCAGACATCGTCGTCGATCAATTGCAGACCGGCACTTACGGTGTTACCGGGGTCGAGGCGATGGCAGCAGGGCGGCTGGTTGTCGCCAATATCGATGCGCATCTCGCGCTCTCTGATCAGGATCGGCCACCTATCGTTCACGCGACGCCGGCCTCGTTCCGCGAAACGTTCCTGCGAATACTGGCTAGTCTCGACGAGATGCGGCAAACGGCAGCCCAGGGGCCCGAATTCGTGCGGCGCGTCCATGATGGCACCGAGGCCGCCCGAGTACTCCGCGCGTTCCTCTCGTCGTCGAGCGGCTAGCGATCCGCGGTTAGCCCGCGCAAGACGTTCGCGAGCCCTGGTTCGGCTCCACGCTCCCAAGTGAAAGCTTGCTTCGCCGCATCTGACTTCTGAAGCAGTTTCGAATGAGTCTCCCTTGGAGCTTCGGCGAGGATGAGCATCTCGTCGAGGATCCGGTCCTCGTCGCCGGGGTTGCCTGAGACCGTCACCGCATGCCTCTCGGAAAAATCGTGCTGCGCGCCTCGCTTGGTGACGACGTTCACAAGTCCTGCCATCGCGTGCTCATATAGCTTGCTCGGGATCGCTATGTCGTTCTGCCCGTTCTCCATGAGCAAGGAGAGCCCAAAGCCCGCGGTAGCCAACAACTCCGGCATCTCATGCGTGGGTCGTGTAGCGAGCAGGCGTAGGTTGTTCGGGCTTCCGTACGATTCGCAAAGTTTGCGGAACTCCTCTTCGAACCGAGGAGCCGGATATCGTTCCACCACTTGAAAGACGAACGGCAATGAGCGCTGTTCAGATCGTGCCGCTAGCCGAATGAGCATCTCGGTGCCGTACTCGGGAGTGAGTGTGCCGATATTCAGCACGTTCCACCGCCTCGACTCGAAGGGCTGGGAGGGCAGGCCGCCGAACTGTGCGTACATCGGATAATTCGGCGCAATCGATACGGGGATGCCCGCTGCCGTGAACGGCGCGGCCATCTCTGCGGAGACGACATTTGCTGCTCCGAGTCGTCGCGCCGCGCGCACCTGGTAGTCGTCCAGCAGCCGTACCAGTCGGCGGCGTAGCCCGCTCGGAAGCGGTAGTTTGCGAGCGTAATACTCGCCGTAGTACTCGTGCACGTCGTAGAGCACGGGGATACCCGTCCGGCGACGCCAGCGCTTAGCCGTCTCTAGAAAGTAGAAGTCGTGGATGTGCCAGGCGGCAGCGGGCAGCAGAGACGCTTGGCCAGCCACTCTCGAGACGAGCGCAACGCGCTCGAACGCGCTTCTAGGGCTAGGGAGTACGGTCTCGGCGACGAGGCCGCCGCTCGAACTCTGTGCGTCGCCTAGCCACACGAAGTGCACGCGGTACCCAGCATTGAGGGCGACCTGAGCACATCGGACGATCCTGCGGTCACCCCGCGGGTGGACGGTCGGCACCACGAGCAGCGGAGAGTCTTCTGTGACCCGAGAGGGCACCTCCAGCCGCCATGCGGGCGAGGCGGTCACCCTCGCCACCGGAGTTCTCGCGACGCGCGGACCCCGCCCGTCGCTCCGCGAACTGTCACCGTGAACCCAACCGGATACCGGCGCGAGCATGGTGGCTTCTCGTGTGGGAGAGGATGAAGGAAACGACACGTCGAGCGGTGTCCACTCGGGAGTAGTCGTCAGGCTGAGCCGGCCTGCCCCTACTCGCGTGAAGAGCGAGCGTGGCGCGAACGGCGTCCAGGACTCCCTCAGGTTCGACGCCCGAGGAGATGATCGCGCCCGTATCGATCGCCTCGGGGCGTTCAATGGCATCGCGCAGTGTGACCGCAGGGAAACCGAGCATGCTGGATTCCTCGGCGATCGTCCCGCTGTCAGAGAGAACGATTCGAGCCGAGCGCTGGAGGCGGATGTAGTCATTGAAGCCGAACGGCGGGTGCAGGGTAAGTCCTTCGCGAAGCTGCGCGGCCTGACCCTCCAGCCGCAGGCGAGTGCGCGGGTGCGTCGACATCAGGACTGGGAGAGCGTACTCGCTGCGGATCGCTTGCAGAGATTGCAGCGCTTGCTCAAGGCGTCGGGGGTTGTCGACGTTCTCTTCTCGGTGCAGGCTGACCAGGAAGTATTGATGCTCAGTCAGACCTTGACGCGCAAGTACGTCGCTCGACGCGATCGCATCCGCCCGATCTTGGAGCACCTCCAGTATCGGAGAGCCCGTGACGCTGACTCGAGCGGGGTGTATCCCCTCTGCAAGCAGGTTGCGACGCGCGTGCTCCGTGTAGGCCAGGTTGTAGTCCGCCACGTGATCGACCAATCGCCGATTGGTCTCCTCTGGCACGTTCTCGTCGAAAGATCGATTGCCGGCCTCCATGTGGAAGACCGGCACTTTGAGCCGCTTGGCGATGACCGCCGAGATGCAGCTGTTCGTGTCGCCGAGCACGAGGAACGCATCGGGCCGCTCCTGCTGGAGCACAGCCTCTGTCTTGGCCATGATCGACCCCAGTGCGGCCCCGAGCGACGATACGTCGGCCTCGAGGAAGTGGTCGGGGCGCCTCAAGCCGAGATCTTCGAAGAAGATCTCGTTGAGCTCGTAATCGTAGTTCTGCCCCGTGTGCACGAGCACGTGGTCCGTGAGCTCGTCGAGCAGCTTCGTCGTGGGCGCGAGTCGAATGATCTCCGGTCGAGTGCCTACCACGGTCATTACCTTGAGTTTGTCGCTCATCGGACGGCCTCCGCGATCGTGTCGGGCGAGACAGGGTTGAAGATGTCGTTCGTCCAGAACGACGTGTAGAGCAGCTCGTCACCGATGTTCTCGATCGAGTGACTCCACATAGTCGGCATGTCGACCGCGGCGGGCGCGTCACCATCGACAGCGAACTCGATAACGTCATCGGTGAACAGGCGTCGCAACCGGATGACCGCGCAACCGGAGAGCACCGTGAACCGCTCGATCTTGCGACGATGGAAGTGGTCTCCCCGCGTGACACCCGGTGCAGTCGTTGAGAAGGAGGACTGTCCAGTGCCGCCGTGGGTGCGGATGATCTCGAAGAACGAGCCTCGGGCATCGGCGTGACGTGTGAGCCGCACCGGCGCCTGCTCGGGGAAAGTGTAGGAGCGGTAAGTGTTGAAAAGGTTGCGGTCGAAGGCGGCCGAGACGTCCGGCATGTCGCCTCCGCGGTAGGTCGCAGCCATCTGCTCGAGGCGTCCGAGGAGCCCGCTTACTCGCTCCCGCTCGGCCTTGGCTTCGACCCCTGACGGCGGTATCGCGCCAGTGAGCGCATCCGCCGCGTCCTGCGCGTGCAGGAGCGTGAGCTCCTTGTCTTGCTCGACCATCGGCGTATCGCCGTCCGCGAGCAGGCGGCAGAAGGTCGAGGTGACGGCGTTGTAGAACGGGCGGCCGTGCTCCCCATATAGGTTCGGTAGTTGCAAGTCGATGAACTCCGCCCCGACTCGCTCAGCGGCAGTGGCGAGGGTTGCTGCAGCGCGAGCCTTCGCCTCGCCGTATACGCTCCCGTTCTTCGACTGCGTTGAGTTGGCGAACACGACCACACGGGGCGGCTCGATCGCTGTTGTGATCGCGAACGCTGCCTGCTGGGCGAAGCGTAGATTGCCGTCCTGGACCTCGGGATCCGTGCCGCGGTTCACGCCGGCGATGTGGATGAATCGCTCGCTCGATGCCGCCGCAACGGCGGCGGCATCATCGAACGCGTCACCCATCGAGATCGGGCTGACGTCGACGTTGCTCTCCCTGAGTGCAGCTCGCGTGTGCCAGCCGAGAAAGCCGCCGGCACCCGTCATCGCGACTTTCATGCGGTGGCCCGCTCGACGCTCGCGGCGTGAAGCTCGCGGTGTATCTCAGGCAGAGTCAACAGCAGCTGCTCCACCTCCGCGACGGTCATGCGATCGACGGTGTGCGAGTCGTAGTCGTCGTACTGGTCCTGGCGAGGGTCGCCTTCGTCGACGAAGACGCCGTAGTTGAGGTCGCGCGCGTCCGCCTTGATCCGAAAGTAGTCGCCCATGTCCTGCGCGCGCGCGAGCTCTTCGCGGTTCGCGAGCGCCTCGGAACGCTTCTCCGCGTGGCGGGTGCCAATGACCTTAACCTTCGCGTCTGCCTCGAAGAGATTGATGACGGCTTGCGCGAGGTCGCCGATGGTGCATGCTTTCGCCTTGCGGATGAAGAGGTCGCCCTGCTCAGCGTTATGGAACGCGAACTCGACAAGGCTCACCGAGTCGGAGAGAGACATCATGAATCGCGTCATGCCGGGGTCGGTGACAGTAAGGTCCGTGCCAGCCTTAAGCTGCCGGACGAAGAGCGGGATCACCGAGCCGCGCGAATACATCACGTTGCCGTAGCGCACGCAGGACACAGTGGTTGCCGCGTCGCGGTTGTTCAGCCCGTAGGACTGCGCGACCTTCTCCATCATCGCCTTGCTCATTCCCATGGCGTTCACGGGATACACCGCCTTGTCGGTGCTGAGGCACACGAGCGACGAGACCCCCGCGTGATCCGCGGCTCGCACAACGTTCTCGCTCCCGACCACGTTCGTACGCACGGCCTCCATTGGGAAGAACTCACATGACGGAACCTGCTTGAGCGCGGCCGCGTGGAAGGTGAAGTCGACGCCACGCATCGCGCGCTCCACACTCGTGTAGTCACGGATGTCGCCGACGTAGAACCGAAGCCGCGGGTCGGCGATCTCGTGTCGCATGAGGTCTTGCTTTGCCTCGTCGCGGCTGAAGATGCGGATCTGCGAAACGTCCGTGGCAAGCAATCTGCGGGCGACGGTATGGCCGAATGATCCGGTGCCGCCGGTGATGAGGACCGTGGATCCCGAGTAGTCGTGCGTCACGATCTGCCTTCCTGTGCAGCAGCCGCCAGCACGCGTTCGATGACGTCGACGCCGTGCTGGAAGGACATGGTGGTCTCGTAGGTGTGTCGAGCGCGTCGAGCCATTGCTCGCTTCGATAGTTCGTCCAGCGCGATCGCCGATCGGATGGCCTCGGCGAGTGCGGCGGGGTCCTCGGGCGCGACTGCGAATCCGACGCCATGCGTCTCGACCAGGCGCTGTACATCGCCACCCGCGGAGGCGATGACGGGGACACCGTCGCGCAGGCTCGCCTGCAGCTTCGACGGTATCGTGCCGCGCATGATGGGAATATCCCGCAGAGAGACGAGTTGGAAGTCGCTCTGCTCCGCGATGCGAGGCAGCGCCGCCGCGGGGATGCGCCCGTGGAAAGTGACATTCCCGCGATCGAGCGACGCGGCGAGTTCTCGGAGTTGCGGCTCAGTGACGCCCGAACCGAACAAATGCAGATGTGCATCGTCCGGCTGCTCGAGCAGCGCCATCGCTCGGATCGCCGTTTCGAGGCCCTGTAAATCCCCAAGGTTGCCGGCGTAGACGATCTCGAGTCGCTCAGCACTGCCGCGAATCTGAATCGGCTCAACACGAGACTCTATGAGACTCTCGTCTGCCCAGTTCAACAACGTGGTGAGCTTGTCGCGATCTACGCCGCGGCCTTCGAGCATTGAGGCCATGGTCGGCGCGATGGCGATGATGTTCGAAGCTCGCCGGTACGCCGACCGCAGCCAAGGCGTGAGGACCGCGTCGATCGTGCGCGATGCGCGGCCCGATACAAGAGAAGAACCAGTAATCGACTCAGGCCAGAGGTCTTGGACGTGCAGTATGTAGGGAGCGCGCCCTACAGCGCGCCACAACTGAGGGCCGAGCGCGGCCGTCATCTGCGTCGCGTAGACGTACACGACGTCGGCGGACCGCAGCGCTGCCATGGCGACAGTGGATGAGACCGCGAAACTCGCGTAGTTCGCCATCCGCGGCAGCGCACGGCCGGAGTGATCCGGGAAGAGGGGCACCCTCACCACCTGAACCCCGCTCACGGTATCCACCTGGCGACGGCGAATGCGGTAGCCCGCGTACACGCGACCGTCCGGGTAGTTTGGGAAGCCCGTGATGACGGTGACTTGGTGCCCACGGCGCGCAAGCTCTTCGGCCAGCGTTGTGGGGATCGCGACAGGTTCGGGGCGGTAGTACTGCGACACGATGGCGATCTTCATCGTGCCGGGATCCCCTTCACCATGCGGCCAGATTCCACCGAGCGCGTAACGCACGCTGCTGCGCCGACCAATGCTCCTTCACCGATCGAGAGGCCCTGGAGGATCACCGCACCTGCGCCAACGAGCGACGTCGCACCTATTGTCACGTCACCTGAGACGACGGCGGCCGGGTTGATCGACACCCAATCGTCGAGTGTCGAGTCGTGCCCGACGGTGGCGTTAGGGTTCACGTGGCCGCCGACGCCGATCGTCACGTTCGTCGAGATCTGCGCACCTCCGCAGACGATCGTGCCGGGTGCGAGCGACACCTGGGATCCAACGTGCGCGGCCGGGTGCACGAGCGTCGCCGGGCGGTGGCCGGCGCCCTCGAGGCGTGCGTGCAGGCGCCGCCTAGCCGTCGGCGAGCCGACCGCGACGGTAAACCAGACCGGCTCGGCGCTCGAGCCGAGAAACGTGTCCAGGGCGCCTAGCCAGGGGACGCCGCGCGCCTCGAGGCGGTCGAGCTGCACCGAAGCTGGCGCGTCGTCAATGACACCGACGATTTCCCACCGAGGGCGCGCGCTGTTGATCGCCTGGATGACATCCAAGGTCTCCCGGCCGAAACCGCCGGCTCCCAGCACGACGATGCGTTCCATCAGCGATGCACCTGCTCGGCGCCCTCGAAGGGGCGCATCGTGACATGCCCCTCGGCGGAAATCCCAGTCCGACGGAAGACAGCGATGACCGTCTCCAGCATGACTCGAGCGTCGAGGGCCAGGCTACGGGAGTCGACGTACTCGACATCGAGCGCGAAGCGTTCCTCCCAGGAAAGGGCATTGCGCCCGCGGACCTGCGCAAGGCCTGTAATCCCGGGCCTGACCTCGTGGCGACGGGCCTGTTCGTGCGTGTAGCGGTCGAGGTACTCGACGAGAAGCGGTCGCGGCCCGACGAAACTCATATCGCCCTTAAGCACGTTCCAGAGGCTGGGGAGTTCGTCGAGGCTGGCGGCACGGAGGGCGGCGCCGAAAGGCGTCATCCGATCGGCGTCGCTCACAAGCCCCTTCGCCAGATCGGGCGACCGCATCGAGCGGAACTTGAGCAGAGTGAAGATGCGGCCGTGCTGGCCGGGACGCGGTTGCCGGAAGAGCACGGGTCGTCCCAGCTTCAGCGCCACGCCGAGCGCGACACCGGCCAGCAGGGGAGAAGCGGCGACCAAACCAGTAGCGCTACCGACGACGTCGAGACCTCGCTTCAGTCTGTCGTATCGGCGCGTCGTCACGCCGCTACTCGCTCGACCAGTGCTGCGCGCAGTACCCGGTGCACGCGCTCCAACTCGTCATCGCGCAGCGCTGACCCGCTAGGCAGCGTCAAGCCGCGCGTGAACAGGGCCTCCGACGCTCCGTTCACGAAGGATTTCAGGTGCGCGAAGACCGGCTGCAGGTGCATGGGCTTCCACAAGGGGCGCGCCTCGATCGATTCAGCCGCGAGCGCCGCCTGCACGGCAGTGGGTGAGATGCCGGTCGCCTGGCCGTCGATGATGATGGACGTGAGCCAGCAGTTGTCTTCGCCGTCGTCTACGCCCTGAAACAGCTCGACGCCATCGACGGCACTGAAGAGCTGCCGATACGATTCGCGGATCCTGCGCCGTCGCGCCATCATCTCGTCCAGTCGCTGCAGCTGCGCTCTCCCGAGCGCAGCGAGAACGTTCGAGAGTCGGTAGTTGTACCCGACATCGACATGCTCGTAGTGCGCGACTGGCTGACGTGCCTGGGTGGCGAGGTATCGGGCCCGCGACGCGAGGTCCCCGTCATCAGTGAGCAGCATCCCGCCGCCTGAAGTCGTCATGATCTTGTTTCCGTTGAACGAGACGATCGACGCTGCGCCGAATGACCCGGTCGCACGGCCACGGTGCCGCGCTCCAAGCGACTCAGCCGCATCCGCGAGGATCGGTATTCCGCGCTGCCCGGCGAGCTGCTCGATGGCGGTGTAGTTCACCGCCCGTCCAAGCAGGTCGACGGGAACGATCGCCTTTGCGGGAGTGCCGTCCCGCTCGAGAGCAGCAAGCGCCTCTTCTAGCAGGTTGATGTCCATGTTGCCGTCTTCGGGGCGGCTGTCGACGAGAACCGGCGTCGCGCCGGTGTAGGTGATCGCGTTGATGGTTGCGGCGAAGGTCATCGATGACGTGACAACGATGTCACCAGGCCCAATGCCGAGACCCAGCAAGCCGAGGTGGATCGCTGCGGTGCCGCTCGACAACGCAACGCCGTGGGCGACGCCGACGCGGCCTGCGAGTTCTTGCTCGAACGCATCGACCTCGGGCCCGAGCGGCGCGATCCAACCCGAGTCCATCGCTCGTCGGACAGCGGTCTTCTCGTCGTCACCGACATCCGGAGACGACATATAGATTCGGTCGTTCATCGGGTTCCCCTCAGTCCGAGCTGGCTCGGCACGATAGGAGCCGTCGCGCCGCCGACGTGAGCCTGCTCTGCGTCGCCATGCGATTGATCAAGCCGGCGCTCCCGATCCCAATGCGAGTCCCAAACTGCCTTGTCCAGTGCGTCCGGCTCGAGCGGCTCGCCACGGGCGTGCGTGATCTTCTCGTGGAACGGGCGCTCATCGTGCTCCCCAGCGCCAATCAGCTCCTCATGTAGCTTCTCGTGCGGACGCAGGCCGGTGTACACGATCTCGATCGGCTTACCTGACATGCGTATCATCCGCTTCGCCACATCGAGGATCTTCACGGGCTCGCCCATATCGAGGATGAGCACCTCGGCCGGACGGCCGATGCCGCCAGCCTGGACGACCAATTGACATGCCTCCGGGATGGTCATGAAGTAGCGCGTTATGTCGGGATGGGTGACCGTCAAGGGGCCACCTGCCTCGATAAGCGCAGTGAACGTCGGCAACATCGACCCTCGACTGCCCAGGACATTGCCGAAGCGGACCGATAGGTAGCGCCCGACACCGCGCTCCGCGTACGAAGCGGTCAGGCGCTCGGCCAGCCGCTTCGAATGGCCCAGCACGCTCGTGGGGTTCGCGGCCTTGTCGGTGGAGATGTTGACGAACGTCTCAACGTCGGCGGCAAGAGCGCCCTCGAGAACGTTGAGCGTGCCAAGTACATTGGTCTTCCATGCTTCGTCGGGATACTGCTCGAGCATGGGGAGGTGCTTCAAGGCAGCAGCGTGGAAGACGACGTGGGGGCGTCGTTCCAGCATCAGGTCGCGGATTGCGTCAGCATCGCGGATGTCGGCGAGCACAACATCCTTCGTGTGGAGAAGGCCGTGGCCGGCGATCGAGATCTGCACTGCTTGTAGCGCAGATTCGTCGCGGTCGAGCATCATCAGCTCCGCAGGTCCGAAGCGCGCGATCTGCCGGCAGAGTTCAGCGCCGATGGAGCCGCCCGCGCCGGTGACAAGGACGCGCTTCCCATTGAGGTAGCCGGCGACCGTTTCGACGTCGGTGTCGACTGGGTGGCGGCCGACTATGTCTTCGATGGAGATCTCGCGAAGGTCGCCCATCGCGCTGCGGCCCTCGAGCATGTCGTCGAGGGGCGGGAGTACGAGCACGCGCAGGTCGGCGGCGGCTGCTCGATCGGAGATGCGCTGCATCAACGAGGCGTCGGCCCGAGCAATCGCGATCACCATGGTGGTCGCTCCTGTCGCCTGCGCGACCTCCGCAAGCTGCTCGCCCGTGCCGAGCACGCGCACGCCCGAGCGCACCGCTTTGGCGAGGTTTGGGGAGTCGTCGATGATGCCGACCGGGTTGTAACGCGACTGGGGGTCAGTGCGCATGCGCTTGATGAGGCTCGAGCCGACGAAGCCGGCGCCGTAGACCAAGATTGGGGTCGCCGCGTCCTTCGGGCGGCTCGCTCGCTCCTGCACTACCCGGCGGAAGTAGCGAGTCAGCGCCATCGCGAGGAATGCGAGCGGCGCGGCGATGAGCGGAGTGCTGCGAGGGATGCCAATCTCGGGTCCCACGATCAGGATCGGAAGGCCGATCACTATTGTTGTCAGCGCGACGGATCCAGTAAGACTGAGCACCTCGTCGAAGCTGCCGACGTGGTACCGGCGGCGATACAGGGCGAGCGCGCTCCCAGCGGCCAGTTGAGCAAGAGCCGCCACCACGACGAGTGCGAGCATCGCGAGCCAGTTCGTCTCTCCGAAACCGAACTCGTAGCGAAGCCACACCGCGACGACGATCGCGACGAGCCATGCGATCGCGTCGAAGAGGTACTGGAACACCCGCATGTTGGCGCGCAGCGACCTGCCCCTGCCGTCGCTGTGTGCGCTGGGTTCCAACCGTTCCTCCGTGATCTCCCGGCGCCGCGACGCACAACGAATTCACACGCGCAATCGACTCGAGTCCTGGCCGCAAGGGTACAACACCCTCAAGGTCTGCTGAGGGGGCTGGCGGCCGGCGGCGGCTAGCGTCTGGCCGCTCGTTTCAGGTGCGCGGTGCGAGCGGCGGGTACCGTGGCCCCATGCGCCATTCTGTCACCAAGGTCGTCATCCCAGCGGCGGGGCTCGGCACCCGCTTCCTGCCGGCGACGAAGGCGCTGCCGAAGGAGATGATGCCGGTCGTCGACAAGCCGGCGATCCAGTACGTCGTCGAGGAGGCGGTGCGCGCCGGGCTGCCCGACGTCCTGTTTGTGACCGGCCGCAACAAGAACGCGCTCGAGAACCACTTCGATCGCGCGACCGAGCTCGAGGCGATACTCATGCGCAAGGGCGACGAGGAGCGCCTGCAGCGGGTCGCGGAGTCGTCCGAGCTCGCGAACGTCCACTACGTGCGGCAGGGCGACCCGCTCGGGCTCGGCCACGCGGTGCTGCGCTCGCGGGCGCACGTCAACGGCGACTCGTTCGCGGTGCTGCTCGGTGACGACATCATCGACCCGCGCGACCACCTGCTCGAGCGCATGCTGCAGGTGCACGACGAGCGCGACACGTGCGTCGTCGCGCTCATGGAGGTCGACCCGGCGCAAGCGCACCTCTACGGCATCGCGACCGTCGACGCGACCGAGGAGCCCGACGTCGTGCGCGTGCGCGGGCTCGTCGAGAAGCCGGAGCCGGGCACGGCGCCCTCGAACCTCGCGATCGTCGGCCGCTATGTGCTGAAGCCCGAGATCTACCCGGTGCTCGAGCAGACGGTGCCGGGTCGCGGGGGAGAGATCCAATTGACGGATGCGCTCCTCACGATGGCCGAGGACGACGCCGAGGGCGGCGTGCACGGCGTGATCTTCCGCGGCCGCCGCTATGACACCGGTGACAAGCTCGACTACATCAAGGCGAACGTGATGCTCGCGTGCGAGCGCGAGGACCTCGGCCCTGGCCTTCGTGAATGGCTCCGCGAGTATGTGGAGCAGTTCACCGAGCAGTCCGCATAGACCGAGGTCACCGCAAAGGGGTACATTCCCTCGCTTTGCATTCCTGTGTTGCGCGCACTGGACAATGGTCTATATTGCGTGGCATGGCAAAGCAGACTTTCACCAAGCTCGTCGACGACTTCACGGGCGAGCCCATCGAGGATGGCGCCGGTCGCACGGTGCGATTCGCATTCGACGGAGCTGAGTACGAGATCGACCTCAGCAACGACAACATCGAAGAGCTCTCGAGCACGCTCGAGCGCTATGTGCGGGCATCGCGCCGCGTCTCGGGCCGCAGCCGCGGCCGCAGTTCAAGCAGCCGACGCAGCAGCGGCGGCAGCAGCGAGACCGCCGCGATCCGCGAGTGGGCCGAGTCGCAGGGCCTGAAGGTCGCCTCGCGCGGCCGCATTCCCGCCGACATCGTGGAGCGATACAAGAACCGCTGATCAGATCATGATCGTTTCGGGCGCCGCTGCTGAGCAGCGGCGCCCTTCTGCATTGCGCCAGCACCCCTACGATGTGACCAATCGGCAGCCGGGGCGATGGCGCACTGCGGCACGAATGGCCGCGATGATGCTCCGGAGGTACGACGATGGGCTTCCTTGAATACGCGCGGCTGCTGCGGAAGCACTGGCTGCTCGTGATCTTCGCCGCGGTGCTGGGCGCCGCCGCCGGACTGCTCATCTCGTTCGTGCAGACGCCCTCCTATCGCGCATCCACCGAGGTCTTCATCTCGACCCAAGCGGCGGATACGAGCTCCGATCTCGTGCAAGGCAATGCCTTCACGCTCTCGCGCGTGAACACGTACGCCCGGCTCGCCGGCAGCGAGGAGGTGCTCGAGCGCGTCGCCGATCGGCTCGAGCTCGAGGTGCCGGTGCGCGACCTCATGGAGCAGGTCGAGGCGATGCCGGTGACGAACACCGCGATCCTCGAGATCGCGGCCACGAGCGACGACCCGGCGCTCGCTGCCGACCTCGCCAACGCGACCGCCGCGAGCCTCGCGGAGGCGGTCGAGGAGCTCGAGACGACCGGCACGACGAGCCCCGTGCGGCTCGCGACCATCGTGAGCGCCGACGTGCCCGCCGAGCCCGAGAGCCCGCGCCCGGTGCTGCAGGCCATCCTCGGCGCGCTGCTGCTCGCGGTCGCAGCGCTCGCGTTCATCGTCATCCGCGACCTGGTCGACACGCGCATCCGCACCGAGCGCGACGTGAAGGCCGTCACCTCCGCACCGCTGCTCGCCGCCGTGCACTTCGACCCGAAGGCCGCCGCGCGCCCGCTCGTCGTGCACGCGGAGCCGCTCAGCCCGCAGTCGGAGGTCTTCCGCACCCTGCGCACCAACCTCAACTTCGTCGAGGTCGACGGCAAGAGCCGGCTGTTCGTGATGACGTCGTCGATCCCGGGCGAGGGCAAGACCACCACGGCCGTCAACCTCGCGCTCGCGATCGCCGGCTCTGGGCAGTCGGTGCTGCTCGTCGACGCCGACCTGCGCAAGCCCAAGGTCGCCGACTACATGAACCTCAACGGCGCGGTCGGGCTCACCGACGTGCTCATCGACCGCGTCGCCCCGGCGGATGCGGTGCAGCAGTGGGGCACGTCGGGCCTGTACGTGCTACCCGCCGGCGCCGTGCCGCCCAACCCGAGCGAGATGCTCGGCTCGCGCGCGATGCACGCCATGCTCGAGGAGCTGCGGGCCGAGTTCGACTGGGTGCTGCTCGACGCGCCGCCGCTGCTGCCCGTCACCGACGCGGTCGTGCTCGCCCAGCACGGCGCCGATGTGCTGCTCGTCGCCGCCGCCGACCGCGTGAACGCACCGCAGCTCAAGCGCTCGCTCGAGATGCTCGAGACGGTCGAGGCCTCGGTCGCCGGCCTCATCATGACGATGGCGCGGCTCGGCTCCTCGGAGTCGTACCGCTACGCCGAGTACGGCTACGGAGGGCGTGACAAGGAGCAGGCGGATGCGTCGGCGACGCCCGCGCCGAAGGCTCCGGAGCACGCGCGGGCGCCCGAGGAGGCGCCGCGGGACCGCAAGCAGCGGGCTCGGGGCGGCAAGCGCAGGCGCGCGCACCGCTGACGCCGGGAGCAGTGCGCGCTCGCCTCAGCGCCGCGGTGGTCAGTGGATCGGGCCGTGCGCCGGAGCGTTCGCCGCAGGCCGCGCGCGGCCGCTGATCGCGCCGCCGACCAGTCGCACGCCCACCCTCGTCGCCGCGCCCGACAGCACCGCGAGCGCCATCGTCGTCGCGTCGAGCCTCTCGGTGACGGCGAGCGCCGCGGCGACCGTCGCGAAGGCGGCGAGCCCGATCCACGACGGCGCCGTGATGCCCGCGTGCGCCTGCGACGCCGCTTGCCGGTAGACCTGCAGCTGCCACTGGTCGTTGAGCGCCTGCGCGAGGCACAGCAGCGCGAGCGGCGCGAGCAGCCCGTCGAACGTCGGCCCGAGCAGCGCCTCCTGCCACAGCGCGATCGCGGTGATGAGCGTCATCGACGCGAGCGCCGACGAGATGAGCGACAGCAGCCGGCCGTGCCGCATGCGCAGCGCCTCGTCGGCCGCGAAGCGGCCGTAGAGCACCGCGTTGATGGCTTGCGTGAGCCCGCCCGAGGCGCTCGCGAGCGTCGACGCGACCGCGTAGACGCCGAGCGTCGCCGAGCTCGCGAGCATCGCGAGCAGCACCTGATCCATGCGCCACGTGACGCCGTCGACGACGGTCGACGACCACATCGAGAGGCTGAAGCGCCACGGCGCGGGCCGCCGCTCTGCGCGGCGGATCGCGCCGAGCGAGCCCGCGATGCCGACGAGCGACGCGAGCACCTGGCCGGTCAGCGTGATCGCGAACGCGAGCTCGAGCGTGAGCGCGCCGGCGAGGAACGCGACGATGTAGCCGAGCGAAGGCAGCACGACGTTGCACACCCGTGCGAGGTTGTACGCACCAAGGCGGAAGCCGACGAGCATCCGCTCGACGCCGAGCTGGTAGAGCCCGGCGAGAGCGAGCACGACGCTCGAGAGGCGGATCGCGCCCGCGACCCACGCGTCGCCGCCCGCGAGCACGTCCGCCGCGAGGAAGCACGCGGAGGCCGACAGCAGCCCGACGACGCCGACGAGCACGATCGCCGAGCGCGACGCCGACGCCTCGCGGTGGTCCTGCACCGCGATGCCGCGCGGCAGGCCGACGAACGCGACGAGGCCGAGCACGTGGATGACGGCGAACGCGGCGGCGAGCTGGCCGCGGCCTCCGGCGCCGAGCGCCGTCGCGAGCATCGGGGCCGAGAGCACGCTGAGCCCGAGGCCTGCGTACGTGACGCCCGCGAGCTGCAGCACCGGACGCCCGCGCTCGAGCAGGCGCTGCGCGTGCGCCGGGAGCGTCGTGACTCGCTGCATGTTCGACCTCACGCCCGACGCGGCAGCGCGCTCGTCTCCCGCTCGAGGATCGCGCCGATGCGCTCGAGGAATGCCTCCTCCGAGAAGCGGCGCGCGTGCGCTCGGATGGCCTCGGCATCCCACGAGCTCGCGCGGCAGCGCCGCACCGCGTCGGCGATGGCCGCGGGCGTCGGCTCGTCGAAGAGCACCCCCGTGACGCCCTCGACGATCGTGTCGAGGAACCCGCCCCAGCGCAGCGCGACCGACGGCTTGCCGAACGACGCCGCCTCGACCGGGATGAGCCCGAAGTCCTCGTAGCTCGCGGCCACGATCGCGCCGCAGCGCGCGTAGAGCCAGCGCATCTCGGCGTCGGAGAGGTGCTGCAGGAAGACGACGTTCGACGGCGCCATCGCCCGCAGCCGCGCCTCCTCCGGCCCGGCGCCCACGACCACGAGCCGGTGCGAGAGGCTGGCGAACGCGCCGACCACCGCATCCACGTTCTTGTAGGGCAGCAGGCGCGAGATGCACAGGTCGAAGCCGTCGAGCCGGTCGACCTCCCCGCCGAGCGCTGCAGGGCGGCGCTCCTCGCCGTCGGTGCCGTAGGAGTGCGGCGGATAGACGACCTCGGCCTCGATGCCGTACGCGGCGCGCACGCGGTCCCGGGCGACCGACGAGCAGGCGATGTAGGCGTCGGCGGTGCGCGCCTGCCGCCGGTCCCAGCGCCGCAGCCACGGGCCGAGCACGCCGAGCATGAGGCGCGTCGAGAGCGCCGCGTGCTGCCCGAGGTAGACGCCCGGCTGGTAGAGCCACCGGGCCGGGGAGTAGCAGTAGACGATCTTGCGGCCGGTGGTGCGGAAGCCGTGGGCCCAGCCGCTCGAGCTCGCGATCACCACGTCGGCGTCGATGCGGGCGCGGCTCACGACCGCAGCGAGGAACGGCAGCGCGAAGCGGTGGTGCCGGCGCAGGAACCCGACGCGATCGAGCACGGTCGTGCGGATCTCGGCGCCGCGCAGCTCGGGGTAGGTGCCCCCGGGGTCGTAGAGCGTCGTCTGGATCGGCGCACCGGGGAAGCCGCGCGTGAGCGCGAGCACGACCCTCTCGGCCCCGCCCCGCTGGGTGAGGTAGTCGTGCGCGATGACGAGCGGCTCGCGCGCCACGGTCAGCCGCCGATTGGGGGATAGCCTTGCCGCATTCGCGGAAGGGGGGCGGGATGCGCGTCACCTGGCTCGCCCTCGAGTGGCCGCGGGCAGGCCACCACTCGGGTGGCGTCGGCCGCTACTCGCAGCGCCTCGCCGAGCGCATGCGCGACCTCGTCGAGCTGACCGTCATCTGCTTCGAGGGGGCGGTGCCGATGGAGGGCGTGCGCCTCGAGACGCTCCCCGCGGCGCGCGGGCGCATCGACCGCTACTACGGGGCTACGCTGCGCGCCTCGCGCGCGACCCGCCGCCTGCAACCCGACCTCGTGCACTCGCACGGCGACGACCTGCTGCTGCCGCGCGGCGTGCCGCTCGTGCGCACGTTCTACGGCTCCTCGCTCGGCGAGGCGCGCTCGTCGAGCGGCCTGCGGAAGCTCAACCACTACGTGCTCGCCGGGCTGGAAGCGCGCTCCGCCGCGCGCGCGACCCGCAAGCTCGCGATCGGCCCGGAGTCGCTCGAGCTCCTGCACTGCGACGCGATCGTGCCGCCCTACTTCGGGGTGCCGCCGGGGGAGCGGCGACCGAGCGCGACCCCCTCGGTCGTCTTCGTCGGCAGCTTCGAGGGGCGCAAGCAGGGCCGCGTCGCGCAGGAGGCGCTCGCCGCACTCGGCGGGGAGCGCGGTGACGTCGCGCTCACAGTCATCGGGCCAGCCGATGATGCGAGCGCGTGGGCGCCGTGGGTCGACCACAGGTCCGGGCTGAGCGACCACGAGGTGGCGGATGTGATGCGGCGCGCGTGGGCGCTCGTGTCGCCCTCCGCGTACGAGGGCTTCGGCATCCCGATGCTCGAGGGCCTCGACCACGGGCTGCCGGTCGTCGCCTACCCGACGCCCGGATCGGAGTACCTCCGCTCGCGCGCGGACGGGCCCGTGCCGCTCGACCTCGCGAGCGGTGCGGCGTTCACGGAGGCACTGCGACGCCGGCTCGCGGCCGGCCCCGAGCTCGAGCCCGCCGAGCAGCACGCGGCGCGCCGCCTCATCGACGAGGTGCTCGAGGCCGGGTCGCCGGCGCGCCTGCTCGCCCACTACGAGGCCGCCATCCGGGCGGCGCGCACGTCGGCCTGAGCCGGGCTGGGCGCCGCGACGCGCGCGAAGAGCTCCGCGTGGGCGCGCGCCACGGCGCTATCGGGCGGCACCGGCCGCCACGCGGCGACCGTGCGATGCAGCTGCTCGCGCAGGCCCGGCTCGTCGACGAGGCGGCGCAGCGCCGCGGCGAGCGCGCCGACGTCGCCCGGCTCGACGAGCAGCCCCGTCTCGCCGTCGTCGACGAGCTCGAGCGGGCCGCCGGCCGCGGTCGCGACGAGCGGCCGGGCGGCTGCGA
Source organism: Agrococcus sp. TSP3-2-1 (assembly GCF_049897585.1). Lineage (NCBI taxonomy): Bacteria > Bacillati > Actinomycetota > Actinomycetes > Micrococcales > Microbacteriaceae > Agrococcus > Agrococcus sp. TSP3-2-1. The sequence goes on along the minus strand of NZ_JAFCWN010000003.1, from coordinate 328,088 downwards.
GGTACTGCAGCACGTTCTGCCCGAGTGGCTCGGCGCGCGTCGAGGCGTGCACGCACACATCCCAGTCGTCGAGCAGCGGCCACACGTCGTCGACGTGCCCGAGCAGGTCGACGCGATCGGCGATGCCGAGCTCGTCGATGAGCGCGCGCAGCTCGCGCTCGAACCCCGCTTCGGCGAACGCCGCCGCGCCGGCGAGCTGCAGCCGCACGGTGCCGCCTGACGACGATCCGGTGCCCGCGGGGCAGGCGGCCGCGAAGGCCCGCACGAGCTCCGCTTGCCCCTTCCACGGCGCGAGGCGGGCGAGCATCCCGATCGTCCGCACGGTGGGCCGCAGCGGCGCCACGGGACGGCGGCGGTCGATCCCGATCGGGGAGGGGATCACCGCGACCGCGGCGTCGGGCCGGATCCACCGGCGGGCCGACTCGAGCGTGTAGTCGGAGTTGGCGATGACGCCGTGGGCTCGGCTCAGCGCCGCGCGGAGGGCGCGGGCGGGGAGGCCGCCGAGCGCCGCTTCGTCGACGGCGTCGCGCAAGTGGACGACGAGCCGCTTCCGGGAGCCGACCGTCGCGAGCAGGCCGATGAGTGCCGCGCGGCTCGTGTTCGTGTGCACCACGTCGCAGCGGCGGAACTCCGGAGCGACGCGGAGGGCGGCTGCCTGGAGCGCGACGCGGGCGAGCATCAGCGCTCGCGCGCCCGCCGAGGCGCCGATCACGCCGGCCGGCTGCCGCACGCCGACGACGCGCACGGCGTCGCCGAGCGACGCATAGGTGCCCGCTCCGGTGGACGACGGCGGCACGAAGGTCATCGCATCCCACGCCGGGCCGGTCTCGAGCAGCCGTCGGAGCGCGAGCTCGCCGCCGCCGGGCTCGACCGAGTGGTCGAGGTGCGCGACGGCCGGGACGGTGGTCATCATCGGCACCGGCTCACACCCGCGCCTCGATCGCCGCGGCGATCGAGGTCTCGAAGTCGAAGCGCGGCGCCCAGCCGAGCTCGCGCCGCAAGCGGCTCGCGTCGCCGACGACCCGCGGCACGTCGAGCGGGCGGCGCCGGCCAGCGCGCAGCGACGGCAGTTCACGGCCCTTCGCCGCGCAGATCGCGGCGAGCACCTCATGGCCGCTGCGCGCACGCCCCGAGGCGATGTTGTAGATGTCGTGCTCGAGCACGGGCGCCTCGGCGAGCAGCAGGTAGGCCATCGCGACGTCGCGCACGTCGGTGTAATCGCGCTCGGCATCGAGGTTGCCCACGCGGAGCGCCGCGCCCGGCTCGAGCGCGTCGAGCCGGGCGATGAGGTCGGGCACGAGGAAGCCGGGGCCTTGGCCAGCGCCGATGTGGTTGAACGGCCGCGCGACGACGGTGTCGAGGCCGCGGTGCCGGTAGTACGAGAGCAGGCTGTCGACCGTGCTCTTGCTCACGGCGTACGGCGAGGCGAAGGCGAGCGGCACCGACTCGTCGACCGCGCGCTCCGACCGCGCGTAGATCGCGCCGGTGCTCGCGGCGATCACGCGCGGCGCGGGCCTGGGCCCGTGCAGCAGCGCCTCGCACAAGTGAGCCGTCATCGCCGCGTTGTCGGCGATGTAGCGCACCGGTTCGTCGAAGGAGGGGCCGACGGCGGCGAGCGCCGCGAGGTGCACGACCGCGTCGACCGGCGGCGTGCGCGGCCAAGCCTCGGTGAGGTCGGCCTCGATCACCGCATCGGCACCCGGTACCATCGCATCGGGCGCGCGGCAGACCGCGACGACCCGGTGCCCGCGCTCGGCCGCGAGCGCGGCGACGTGCCGGCCGACGAAGCCGTCGGCGCCCGTGACGGCGAGGCGCAGCACCGCTCAGGCGGCCCCGCCGACGAGCGCGCGCGAGCGCGGACGCCGGTGCCGCACGTCGTGGGAGCCGTGCAGCCAGAGGTCGTGCCGCACCATCCGCTGGACGAGCCCCGAGAAGTCGACCTCGCGGCACCAGCCGAGCTCGCTCTCGGCTTTCGAGGCGTCGCCGAGCAGGATGTCGACCTGCGCGGGCCGCAGCAGCGCCGGGTTCTGCCGCACGAACGGCCGCCAGTCGTCGACCCCGACCTCGGCGAACGCGGCCTCGACGAACTGCTCGACCGAGCGGGTCTCGCCGGAGGCGAGCACGAAGTCCTCCGGCTCGGGGTGCTGCAGCATCTGCCACATGCCGCGCACGTAGTCGCCCGCGTAGCCCCAGTCGCGCTTGGGCCACAGGTCGCCGAGCTGGAGGTGGTCCTGCAGGCCGCTCGCGATGCGGGCGACCGCGGTGGTGATCTTGCGCGTCACGAACTCGACCCCGCGGCGCTCGCCCTCGTGGTTGAAGAGGATGCCGCAGCTGACGAACATGTCGTAGCTCTCGCGGTAGTTCTTGGCGATCCAGTGGCCGTAGAGCTTCGCCGCGCCGTAGGGGCTGCGCGGGTGGAAGAGCGAGCTCTCGTTGTAGCCGCGGCCGGGCCGGTTGTAGTCGAGGCCGCCGAACATCTCGGAAGTGGACGCCTGGTAGACGCGCGTGGTGTCGGTCAGTCGCGCGAGGCGCACCGCCTCGAGCACGTTGAGCACGCCCTTGCCGGTGACCTCCGCCGTGAGCGTGGGGTTCTTGAACGAGTAGCCGACGTGGCTGATCGCCGCGAGGTTGTAGAGCTCGTCGGGTTGCGACGTCTCGACCGCCCGCACGATCGACGTCGGATCGGTCACGTCGCCCTCGAGCAGCGTGACGAAGGGGAACTCGGTCTCGACCGCGAGCCGCTTCGGGTTGTTCTGGCCGTGCACGAGGCCGTAGACCTCGTAGCCCTTGTCATGGAGGAGCTCGGCGAGGTGCCCGCCGTCCTGGCCCGTGATGCCGGTGATGAGCGCGCGCATCGGCTTGCCCTTCGTTCGAGCCGGTTCGTGACCCCGCGCTGTGGTGTGCAGTTGAGCGGGAGCGTAACCGCTGAGGATTCCCTCGCAAGCGCACTTGAGCCAACCATGAGCCATGGGGGACAAACCTGGGCTTCGCTAGCGCCCTGCCACCTGTCGCAGCAGCCCCTCGAGCTCACCCGCGACGTGCTGCCACGTGAACTCGGCCTCCGCGCGGCGACGCGCTTGCTCGCCGAGCCGGCGGGTGCGCTCGGGGTCGGTCGCGAGCGAGAGGATCGCCGCCGCCACCCGCTCGGGCGACTCGGGGTCGATGAGCAGCCCGGTCTCACCGTCGACGACCGCCTCGCGCGGGCCGCCGACGTCGCCGGCGATGGCGGGGACGCCCCACGCGGCCGCCTCGAGGTAGACGAGCGCGAAGCCCTCGACCGCGACCTCCCCCTCGGGGAAGCGCGCGGGCATGACGAAGACGTCGGCCTCGCGCAGTCTCGCGTCCCGCTCGGCGTCGGGCACCGCGCCGAGGAACGACACCGCGTGCGCGACCCCGAGCCGCGCGGCGCGCTCCTCGAGCTGCGTGCGCTGCCGCCCGTCGCCGATCACGACCCAGCGCGCATCCGGCAGCCGCTCGAGCACGCGCGGCAGCGCCTCGAGCACGACGTCGTGCCCCTTGTAGCGGTCGCGAAGGCGGCCGACGGTGACCATCGTGAACGGGCGCCCAGCCAGCCCGGCGCTCTCCGGCGGCGGGTCGGGCGGGATCTCGACGCCGGGGTAGACGACGTGGACGGGCGGATGCGGTCGGTCGGCGACCGTCTCGAGCAGCAGGCCGCGCGTGAAGCGGCTCACGGCGACCGCGGCTGCGCTGCGGCGCAGCGCCCACGCCGCGAGCCGGGGCCCGCCGAGCACTTCCTTGCCGTAGGCGTAGAGCACGAACGGCACGCGGAATCGCCGCGCGGCGGCGAGCGCGAGCGGCGAGACGACGACGTGGCCGCCGAGCACGACGTCGGGCCGCAGCCCGCGGAGCGCGACCAGGCCGCGCGCGTTGAAGGCGGCGTTGCGCAGCTTCGCCGGCGCGGCGGGCACGCGCACGCGGCGCACCGCGACAGGAGCGGTCGCGTCGAACACCGCGCCCCCCGGCGCATCCGGAGTGAGCACCGTGACCTCGGCGTGCGGCATCGCCGCCGTGATCCGGTGCAGCAGGCTCTGCACGCCGCCGAGCCCCGGCGGGAAGTCGGGTGTGACGAGCAGCACGCGCAGCGGACGGCCCGCGCTGTCAGCGACCATGCGGCTACCGCACCCAACCGCGGGTCGAGGGCATCGCATCCGCCGCGTCTGCGTCCGCGATGCCGCCCACCGCCGTCGAGCCGAGGCCGAGCGCGAAGTAGAGCGCGGCGACGATCGAGAAGCTCGTCCAGCTCGTCTCGAACGCCGAGTCGACGGTGAAGGCGACGAGTGCCGCGACCGCGCCGTACGCCCACGGCGCGCCGGTCGAGGCGGCCAGCGTCACGTCGCGGAGCGCGCCGATGAGGGCGAAGACGAGGATGGCGGCGAAGAGCGCGAGCCCGATGACGCCGTAGAGGAACAGCAGCTGCAGGTAGTTGCTGTGCGCGTGGCCGAAGTCGGCGTACTCGCCGGCCATCGCGCCGACGAGCGACGTGAAGCGGTCGGCAGGGTAGCCGACGAGCGGCGACCCGTCGAGGGTCGCCTCGATCGTGCCCTCCCACAGCCGCACGCGCGCCAGGTTGGAGCTGAAGCCCGCGTCGGTGATGGTCGCGAGCCGCTCGACGAGCGCGTCGACCGCGCTCGGCACGAGCCACACGACGAAGGCCGCGCTCCAGACCGCGGCCGCGATGCCGAGCGTGAGGTGCACGGGGCGCGCGCGGCTGCGCAGCAGCCAGCCGACGGCGAGGGCGAGGGCGAACGCGATCCACGCGGCGCGCGTCTGCGTGAGGGCGAGCGGCACGGCGACGATCGCGAGCGAGACGAGCGCATCCCGCACGGTGGGCGACATGCACACGAGCGCTGAGCCCGCGACGGCGAGGAAGGCGCCGAACACCGTGGGGGAGAGGAAGGTGCCGAACGGCCGATAGGTGCCCTCGAAGGTGAAGTAGTAGAAGCCCTCCGCGTAGCCGCGCCCCTGCAGCCACGCGAGGCCCGCCGCCTCCTGGTAGAGCGCGACGATCGCGAGCAGGAGCAGCATCCAGCGGAGCGCGCGCAGGCACGCGTCCTTCGAGTCGGGGCGCTGCGCGATGCGGAAGAGCACGACGCCGCCGAGCGGCGCGAGGGCCGAGCCCAGGGCGTCCGCCCAGTCGATCGCGGCCCCCTCGAGCGCGGCAACCGCCGTGAGCCGCACGAGGATGAACGCCGAGAGCGCGAGCGTGACGCCCTCGAGCGGCACGAGCCGGCGCCGCAGTACGCCGTAGCGGATGCCCGTGGCCACGACGAGCGCGAAGACGACGAGGGTGACGCTCACCTTCCCCGGCAGCAGCTCGAGCGGCACGTACGAGAAGGGCAGCGCGAGGATCGTGAGCGTCAGCAGCACGTGGCGGCGCGCGGGGCGCTGGGCGATCGCCGGGGTGGTGAGCGCCGGCGCGGTCAGCCGGCCGCGGTCGGAGAGCGTCGCCACGCGCGGGGCCTCAGCTCACCCGGGCAGCGGAACGCGCCGAGTCGCACGGCTGCGGAGGGCGCGCGTCGAGCATCCGTGCCCCTCCTCCCTGGCGCTGCTAGGGGCACCGTAGCGGACGGGCCGCGCGCTGGGCCTCAGCGCTGCCCGAGGAGACTCGCCCGGTGGCTGAGCCGCTGCGCGCGTTTCGACCCGGTCTGCGCCCTGCGGGCGCGGACCGGCTCAACGAGCGGGGGCGGGCGCGGACCGGCTCAACGAGCGGAAGGGCGCAGCAGCCGGCGGACCGCCTCGAGCGGCACCTGCAGCCAGTCAGGCCGGTTCCGCACCTCGTAGACGACCTCGTAGAGCGCCTTGTCGAGCAGGAGCGCGCGGAAGACGGGGTCGTGCTCGTCGACCGGGCCCGACGCATCCGCGTAGCCCGCGAGGAACTCCTGCTGCCGCTGCTCCACCCACGCATCGGCGATGGCCGGGTCGGCGCCGGGCAGCTCCTGCTGCGCAGAGCCGGCGGCGTAGTCGAACGAGCGCAGCATGCCGACGACGTCGCGGAGGCGCGGCTCGCGGATGGAGCGCTCGTGCATCGGCCGCAGCGGCTCGCCCTCGAAGTCGAGCAGCAGCCAGTCGCCGGTGCTCGAGCGCAGCACCTGGCCGAGGTGCAGGTCACCGTGGATGTGCTGCAGCTCGCCGATCGAGCGGATCTCGCGCAGCCGCTCCTTGGCGCGGCCGAGCTCGTCGTCGAGGTCGGCGAGCGCCCCCGCCGCCTGCTCACGGGCCCAGCCGAGCCGCTGCTCGAGGCCGCTGATGAAGCTGTGCGTGTCGGCGTCGGTCGCGGCCGAGGTGCGGAGCGCGGCGGCGAGGTCGCGGTGCACCGTCGCGACGGCCGCGCCGAGCGCGCGGGCGTCGGGCGCCTGGCGCTGCTCGCCGCGGAGCGTCGCGAGCGCGTGCTGGCGGTAGAGCTCCCACGCGTCGTCTGCGCCGCTGACGAACTGCGAGACGGCGAGCAGGTGGCCGGTGACGAACGCGTCGCCAGCCGGCCAGCGGGCGCGGAGCGCGGCGAGCAGCGCCGGCACGGGCTTCGAGCCCGCGCGCGTGAGGGCGCCCGTGACGACGACGTCGGGGTTGTCGCCGGGGTGGACGACGCGGAAGACCTTCGCGATCCAAGTGCCGTCGCCGCCGATGATCGAGGTGTTCGACTGCTCGCCGCTGACGACGCGGCTCGCGCCAGCGGGGGCCGGCGGCTCGCCCGCCGTGTCGCCCTCGAGATCGGTGACCGCGCGCGTGCCGGAGGCGACGTCGAGGATCGCCTGCACCGCATCCGGGTCGTGACAGGCGTCGACGAGCCAGCGGTCGTCGAGCTGCGCGATGGGGGCGCTGCCCGGCTCGTCGCGCCACGCGACCGGCACCTGAAGGAGGGCGTCGCCGGCGCGCATGAGCAGGATCGCGGCGTCGGCGCCGAGCTCGAAGGCGTGCGCGAGCGCGGCCTCGGCGTGCTGGCCCTTCAGCGGGTACCAGCGGGTGGAGGGCATCCAGGCGGCGATCGCCTCGGTGACCTCGGGAGCGTCGAACGGGAGGGGTGCGCTCATGCGGGTCAGTCTGCCGTCGCTGGCTGAGTGGACGCCCCTATACCGGCGAGACGGATCCGATCCTGGACGAGGCAGTCACGCCTGCGTCGAGGCGCTGCGCTTCTGCTGCAGGAAGCGTCGGTGCGCTCGGGGCCCCGCAAGCTGGGCGATCCTCTCTTCCACGCGGTCAGCGAAGTGCGGGCACTGCGCTCGGCGGAGCCTGTCGGCGAGCTCCGCTGGTTGGTTCCGCGCCGCGTAGTGAGCGAGCTGCCGCCGCGTCATCTCCTGGACCTGGCGTTCGTTGGAGTCGTCCAGCAAGCAGAAGAACTCGTCGGGATGGATCGGTTCGTAGGGCACTCCGTCCGCGAGGCCGCGAAGAGCGAGCAGGCCGCTGTCCGACGTGAGCAGCATCGTGGAGCCGGCGTGCACCGCAGCGGCGTGCACGTGCAGATCGCCGTCATCGGTGCCGGGCCAAGCGACGTCTCCTGGAAAGTCAGTGAGGACCTCGTCGAAGACCTCGTGCACCGCCGTTCGGACCCGAGTGAGCGCTCCTCCGTCCCACCGCGGATTGTTGTCTCGCAAGCGAGCGAGCGCCTCGACGAGCACGTCCTCCGACGTCTGTATCGAGAACACGTCGCCGGCGGTGACGACGCGTGCGTGCAACAGCCAGTCGCGATGAGTGCGCGAGAAGAGCACCGTTGCGTCGACGAACACGCGGGCGACACTCACGCGTCAGCTCCCCGTGTCTTCGTCCAGCAGCAGCAGCTCCTCGGCTGCCGATCGGATGCGGAGCTCGCGCTCGGCCTTGAGCGAGGCGACGTCCTCTCGCAGAACACGAGTATGGCTGCCGACCTTGTGGGCCGGGAGCTCACCGCGATCGATGAGCTTCATCAACGTCGGACGAGAGATCCCCAGCTCTGCCGCCGCAACGCTCGTCGAAAGCTCCCGAGGCATCGTCTTCAACGAGACGCTCCGACCTTGGCTGACATCGTCCACGATGTCGAGCAGGAAGCTCGCCAGCTCGCCCGGGAGAGGAATCCGACGTCCCGTCGGCAGCTCGATCGATAGCACGAGTGCCGTCTCGTCTTCGGCAGCTCGCAGCACTTCGGTTGCCTGCTCCGCGACCACATCGTGGAGCAGGACCGTGCCGGTGTGGCGCACGTGGGTCATGAAATCGCCCATGGTGTCGGCCTCCTCATCCACGGCGACACTATCGAGGTTGCAGTTATAACTGCAACCCAAGCGATGCGCAATCCCGCGATGAACATCTGTGGACGTCGACGTCGAGTGATCGGGACCCGCCGAACGCGCCGACGCGAACGCTCAGCGGCGCCCGAAGTCGAGCACGTAGTACCAGAAGCCGTTCGCGCCCCGCTCGACCCCGACGCCGACGTGCGTGAACGAAGTGCTCAGCAGGTTGGCGCGGTGGGCGGGGGAGGCCATCCAGGCGTCCATGATGCCGTTCGGCGAGACGGCCGAGCCGGAGGTGCGCCCGACGTTCTCGCCCCAGCCGGCCATGCCGCATCCGCGGGCCTGCGCGTTCAGGTTCGGGTTGTGCGCGCTGCCGAGCGCGGAGGTCGCCGCCATCGTGGCCGACCAGCCCTGCGCCATGCTGCTCAGGCAGCCGTCCTGCGACAGCGGGCGGAGGCCCGCGGCGCTGCGCTCGCGGTTGATGCGGTCGAGGATCGCGATGGGGGCGTCGCCCGCGACCGTGCCGCTGACGGTGTGCAGCTGCAGCCCGGGGAGCGTCGCCATGAGCTGCGACATCGGCGCGATGAGGCCGCGCGCCGAGCACGTGACGTTGCTGCCGCGGAGGCCCGAGACGACACCGACCGCGATCGCGCCGCCCGAGCGGGGCGTGCTGACGACCGGGCCGCCGGAGTCGCCGCGGCAGAAGGCGTTGCCGCTGCTCGCGGTGACCTCCTGCACGTTCATGCACTCGGTGCCGTAGCAGGCGACGTAGGCCGCGCCCGTCGTCATGTTGCACTTCCAACCCGTCACCTGGCCCGACGAGCACAGCTGGTAGCCGGCGGGCGGGAAGGAGAGCTGCGTGTCGGTGATGTTCACCGTCGAGGTCTCGCCGGTGTAGATGCGCGGCAGCGTGCGGGTGTCGTACGAGAGCGCGATCGCGCCGAGGTCGTACGGGCGGGCGCCGTCGTTGAGCTCGGCGACGAGGTCGGAGGTGCCGATGCGCGTGCCCGCCGCGTTCCGCACCGCGCGGCCGTCGCGGAAGTCGCTGCAGTGCGCCGCGGTGACGATGACCGGCTGGTGGCCGTGGAAGCCCGTGAAGCCCGACGTGCAGCCCACGAAGGCACCGTTCGCGAACTGGGTCTGCACGCGCAGCCCGCCCGAGACCTCGGTCGAGTCGTTCGAGCGACCGGTGAAGAGGGCGGCGGATGCGTCGACCGGCTGACCCTGCGCGAGCTCGGTCGCGGCGGTGGTCGTCGGGACGGTGTCGGTCTCCTCGACCGTGAGGCTCGCGCCGAGCTGCTCGGCGGCCCGCTCGGTCTCGTCGATGACGTCGAGCACCTCGCCCTCGAGCGCGATCGGCTCCGTGCCGGCGGCCTCGGCGGCCTCGGGCGTCGGGACCTCGACCGAGAGCGAGTCGGCGCCGATGCCGATCGCGAACGCGCCGTCGGCGGGCATGGATGCGGCGAGCGCGTGGGCGAGCTCGACCAGCTCGGCCTCGCTCGCCTCTTGCGCGACGAACGTGATGTCGATGCCGCGGGTGGCGGCGGCTTCGGCCATGGCCCGAACCTCGGAGGGGACGGGACCCGCCCAGCCGATCTGGATCGTGCCGGCGACCGGGTCGCCCGAGACCGCGCCGATGCGCGGGTGCGGCGAGCGCGCATCCCACATCGAGATGTCGTCGATGACCGCGAGGTGCGCCTCCTGCCTCTGCGCGAGCTGCTCGGAGGAGACGGCCGCGGGCGCACCGCTCGGGGCGACGATGAGCGCGGTGCTGAGCCCGAGCGTGGCCAGGGCGGCGTAGAGCAAGGAGCGGCGGCGGGACAAAGCAGACCTCGTGACGGTCGGAGTATCGGAACAGGCTGGGGCCACGACGAGCGTAGCGGAGGGCTTCAACCTCGGCTAGAGCTTTCGGATCCCGACCCGTTGGTCGAGCAGCGCCGGAGGCGCGTATCGAGACCGGCCACCCCATCTCGCTACGGCCCCGCGGGCCTACTCGACGAGCGGGGGAGCCGGGGTCTTGCGGGAAGGCATCCGCTTCATGACCCTCCGCACGATGAAGAGGGCCACGAGCGCGAGCAGCGCGAGGACCACGAGCGTCGGCACCGCTTGGCCGAGGCCGAACAGGAACGCGGCGCCCCAGGCGAGGAACGCGCTCCAGCCGGCGACGAGGCCGTCCCAGAAGCTCGGCGTGCCGGTCGGCCCCTCGACCGTCGTCGCGCGGATGCTGACGTCGATCGTCGACATCGCGACCTGGTCGGCGAGCGTGCGCTGCTGCGAGAGGAGCTGCTCGAGCTCGGACGTGCGCTGCGTCAGCTGCGCCTCGACGTCGAGCAGGATGTCGGTGTTCGCGGCCGTGCCGAGCAGCTCGGTGAGGCGCTCGACCGACGCGCGCGCCGCGTTGACCCGCACCTCGAGGTCGCGCACCTGGGCCCCGACGCGCTGCTCCTTCGTGTCGACGGCGGTCACGTCGCCGAGGCCGCGGATCGCGGTGAGCAGGTCCTCGACCTGCGGCGCCGGCACCCGCACGGTGAGCGTCGCCCACGCCGGCTCGAAGTCGGTCGACGCGCCCTCGGAGCGCGCGTCGATCGAGCCGTCGCGTGCCTCGACGGCGTCGGCCACCGCATCCGCCGTCGTGATCGGATCCTCGGCGCGCATCGACACGTCGCCGGTGATGATGACGTCGCGGTCGTTCTCGGCGTCCTGCTCGGGCAGGCCGCCGCTGTCGCCGCCCGCCGACCCCTCGAGGTCGGGCGCGGACTCCGGGAAGCCGCCCTCGTCGGTCGTCGGCATGATGGGGGAGCCAGTCGAGGCGCCGCTCGTGCCGCAGCCGGTCAGCAGGACGGCGCCGGCGATCAGGATGCCGGCCATCGGGGCGAGTCTGGGGGTCATGCTTCCAGGGTGCGTCGCGGGGCGGGGAAGCACAGCCCAACCTTTCTCGGGAGTCGGGCGTCTGGGGTCTCGATACGTCGGCCTGCGGCCGACTACTCGACCAACGGGTGGGGCGGTGGGGAGGCGTCAGTCGCGCTTCGCGCGCTTCGCCTTCGCCTTCGTCGCCTTCGCGTCGGCCTTCGCGGCGGCCTTCGCCTCGGCGGCCTCGGTCTTGGCCTCGACGGCCCGCAGCCGCTCGGTCGCCTTCGCCACCGCATCCGCCGCCTTCGACTCGGCACGTCGCAGCTGCTCGCGCGCGTCGGCGACCGCCTTCGCCGCCTCCCGCACCTGCTTGTCGGCGACGATCGCCGCGGGCATGCGCTCGAAGTCGTCGTCGGGCTCGTTGCGCTCGACCCAGCGCTCGATGCCGTCGAGGATGCGCGAGAGGCCGAAGCCGAAGCCGCGGCCCGGATCGGCCTCGGGCGCGGCGAAGATGCCCTCCCGCACCGCCGGCGCGAGCAGCGGGAAGCGCTCGTCGGTGACGAGCTCGGGCAGCGCGTGCAGCATCGCGTCGTCGACGTCCGCGTTGCTCGAGGCGCGCGAGTAGAGGGCGATGTAGCCGAGCAGCAGCAGCAGCGTCGGCAGCTTCATGCGGTCGGGCGCGGGCACGTCCTCGAGCGCGACGAGGCCCGCCTCGATGAGCGCGAGCCGGTTGGGGGTCGTGGGCGTCGAGCTCGGCGGGAGGTCGGCGAGCCACGGATGCGCCTCGTAGGTCGCGCGCACGAACAGCGCCCACTGCTTCACCCGCTCGCGCCAGGTGCCGCCGGTGCTCGGCACCGTCACCTCGCTCGCGGCGTCGAACATGAGCAGCAGCAGGTCGTCCTTGCCGGTGACGTAGCGGTAGAGCGACATCGGCGCGACGCCGACGGCGGCCGCGACCTTACCCATGCTGACCGCCTCGAGCCCGTCGGCGTCGGCGATCTCGATCGCGGCCTCGACGATGCGCTCGGTGCTCAGCTCGCGCTTCGGGCCGCGGTGCGGGAGCGCGGCGACGCCCCACGTGAGGGCGTGCGCGTGCGGGAGGTGCGGGGAGTCGTCGTGGCTGCCGATGCTCGTCATGGGTGTCGCGTCTCGTGTCGTGTCGTTGGTCGCTAGTTGCGGTCGTCGGGGTGCGTGCCGGTGCGCTCGCCGGTCTCGAGCGCCGCGATCGCGGCCATGTCGGCGTCGTCGAGGCTGAAGCCGTCGACGTCGAGGTTCTCCTGCAAGCGGTGCGGATGCGTCGACTTCGGCACGAGGGCACCCCCGGTCTGCAGGTGCCAGCGGATGATCGCCTGCGCGGGCGTCACGCCGTGCGCGGCCGCGATGCGCGCGATCGCCGGGTCGTCGAGGACGCGGGAGCGGCCGAGCGGGCTCCACGCCTGGGTGACGATGCCCAGCTCCTCGTGCGCTCGGCGGAGCTCGCGCTGCGGCAGCCACGGGTGCGACTCGACCTGGTTGATCGCCGGGGTGGCGCCCGTCTCGCCGCTGATGCGGCGCAGGTGCTCCTCGGTGAAGTTGCTGACGCCGATCGTGCGCACGCGCCCCTCGGCCTGCAGCTCGACGAGCGTGCGCCAGACGTCGACGTAGCGGTCGCGCGCCGGCCTGGGCCAGTGGATCATGTAGACGTCGATCCGGCCGAGCGCCCGCTCGCTCGCGTCGAACGCGGCCCGCACTGCGGCGGGCTCCTGCGACGCCTCGCCCCAGAACTTGCTCGTGACCGTGAGGGTCGCGCGGTCGAGACCCGACGCATCCGCTCGACGCAGTGCCTCGCCGAGCTCGCGCTCGTTGCCGTAGAGCTCGGCCCCGTCGATGAGCCGGTAGCCGGCGGCGAGGCCCGCGGCGACGACGTCGGCCGTCTCGGCGGGCGGCACCTTGTAGAGCCCGAAGCCGAGCGCGGGCAGCGCGCTGCCGTCGTTGAGCTCGAGGGAATGGGGCACGCGTCGATCATCGCAGGCGGGGTGCGCGGCGTCGTCCGTCGCGCGGAGGAGAGTGCGGGAGCTCCGCTCAGCGGGGCAGCTCGACCGGCGCCGTGTCGGGCGGCTCGCCGATGCCCTGCCGGAGGTCGGGCTGGTGGCGGCGGAAGATCGCGGCGATCGCTGCCGCGATGGCGACCATCACGACGGCGACCGAAACACCGCCGTTCGCGATCATCCACCGTGGGGAGCGCAGCCGATTGCCGCCCGAAGCCGGGGCGGCTATCGTTGAAGGCGGTAGCGAGGAGTGAGAGAGTCTCCGGCGCGCCGATTCGAGAAGCCCACGCCCTGTGCGTGGGTTTCTGCGTTGCGTCAGCGGTTCGGTGCACAATCTCGGTGTGCTGCTGGCCTACATCGATGAGATCGGTGAGCCCGGTGCGTTCGTTGCACGAGACCACGCCCGCTTCAACACGAGTCCAGCGTTCGGCTACGCAGGCTTCGTCATCCCCGAGACCAACGCACGTCGGTTCGGCACTGCCTTCACCGAGGAGAAGCGGCGCGTCTTCAAGACAGAAATCGAGCACGCAGCCAATCCCGGCCAGTGGGAGCGCAAGGGGTCCTCGATCTTCAGGCCGGACACGATGGCCAAGTTCCCGCAACAGATCCGAGTGTTCAACGGCCTGGTTCGGACGCTTCGCGCCTTGGGCGGAAGCCTCTTCTACTATGCGGACGAGAAGCCCATCGGCACCCCCGCGCAGACGCGTTTGGACACCGCTCAGCGGGGCAGCTCGACCGGCGCCGTGTCGGGCGGCTCGCCGATGCCCTGCCGGAGGTCGGGCTGGTGGCGGCGGAAGATCGCGGCGATCGCTGCCGCGATGGCGACCATGACGACGGCGACCCAGACGCCGCCGACGCCGCCGTTCGCGTCGATCGCGACGCCCGCGATCGCCGAGCCCAGGGCGGCGCCGAGCAGCTGGCCGGTGCCGATCCAGGCGTAGGCCTCGGGGGTGTCGGCGAACTTCACGGTGCCGGCGACGATCGCCGAGAAGGCGGCGAGCGCGGGGGCGGTGCCGATGCCGGCGATGAAGAGGGCGATCGAGAGGCCGACGACCTCCGTCATCGGCAGCGCGATCGCCATGCCGAGCAGCACGATCCCGAGCCGGATCGCGACCGACCACGGCGTGATCGCTCGAGTTCCGAGCGCGAAGCCGCCGACGAGCGAGCCGAGCGCCGAGACGCCGAGCACGATGCCCGCTTCGAGCGAGCCGTGATCGAACGTCGCGACCACGCCCGCCTCCACGGCCGCGAAGCCGCCGATGAACATCGACGAGACGATCACCGACAGGAGCACCGGGGGCTTGCGCAGCACGCGGCCGAGCTTGCGGGTCGTCGGCGGGATGCGCAGGCGCCGCACCTCCGGCGAGAGCAGGAAGAAGAGCCCGCCGACCAGCTGGATCGCGATCGTGACGAGCATCGCCGTGCCGGTGCCGAGGAACGAGACGAGCATCGTCAGCAGCACCGGGCCGAAGACCCAGATGATCTCCTGCAGCGCCGCGTCGAACGAGAAGAGGGGCGAGAGCAGCCGCTGCTGCACCATGCGCGGGTAGAGCGTGCGCACCGTCGGCACGACGGGCGGCATCGCGGCGCCGGCGACGATGCCGGCGAGGACATCCGCCCAGAGCGGCAGGTCGAAGATCGCGATCGACGTGAGCGCCGCGATCGAGACGACGGTGGTCGTCAGCAGCACCCCGACGGTGCCGAAGCGGCTCATCAGGCGCGAGACGAACGGACCGGCGGCCGCCATGCCGACCGAGAAGGCCGCGAGCACGAGACCGGCTGCCGTGTAGGAGCCGTGCTGCTGCTCCATGTGCATGAGGATGCCGAGCGAGTACATCCCGGCGGGGAAGCGCGCGATGAGCTGCGCGAGCATGATGCGCGCGAGCCCCGGGACCCTCAGCACCTCACCGTATAGACGCACCAGGACAGCCTAGGAGGGAGCGACCTGCGGCCGTGCATGCCGGAGCGCGGTGTCTCGCCGCTCGAGGTCGGGGGGCGGATGCTGCAGCGCGCGCTCCTCCACAGGGTCGCGATCTCCCGTGGTGCGGTCGGGCGCTCGCCGCGTACGATCCGCGCATGGCGAGGAGGACGGACGAGCTGGGGGACCGGCGGGCGCTCGCCGTGCTGTCGGCGGCGCTCGGCGTCGTCGTCGGGCTCATCATCGGCGCGCTCTCCGTCGCGCTGCTCGGCGACGCGCTCGCGTGGTCGACGTTCCTCACCTCGGCCGGCTTCGGCGGCGCTGCGGCGGTCGCCGCCGCGCTCGTCGCCTTCGCCGCCGCCGCGTACAGTGCGCGCTCCGCCGGGCGGCAGGCGGAGGAGGACCGGCGGCAGCTCGAGCGGCAGCGGCGGAAGGAGCAGTGGTGGTCGCGAGCCGAGTGGGCGTTGTCGCAAGTCGCGCGTGGCGGCAACGCCGCCGTCGTGGGACTCCGGGTGCTGCGGGCTCTAGGAAGCAGCGAGTGGGCGGATCAGCACGAGGCCGACATCATCGCCGCGGCCACGGAGATCGCGCTGACCGCAGAGGAGACCGAGATCGATGACACCGGAACCGAGCAGTTCCCTTCAGCGAGCGGAAGAAGCCGCGATGCACCCTCGACGGGGGACGAGCGTCGCGGCACAATGGGATCCGGAGGCAGCGGTGGAAGCAGAACGTGACGAGAGCAGCGGCGACGCGCCGACGGTGCCGCGTCGCACCGTCTACCGATCGCGCATCACGGGCGAGATCGTGACGCAGGCCGAGCGCATCGCAGCAGCGCAAGCGCGCATCGTGGCCGACGAGATCCGCGGCATCGAGACGGAACCGTGGATCGTCGAGCTCGCGAAGCAGCGCGCCTGAGCTGAGCGCCGCACGCGCGCGGACCCGTCGAGCTCAGCTCTTGCCGTCGCCGACGCGCGGGCTCTTGATGAGCACGCCCGCGACGAGCGAGAGGAGCGCGGCGGCCATGTGGGAGAGCGCCCACGCCTGGCCGGCCAGGTCGAACGGGATGACCGGGTTCCAGGCGATCGCGATGACGAGGAAGACCGGGATCCACCACCAGTGCTTCGCCTGCAGCGCGAACCAGGCGATGATGAGCGCCAGCACCGAGATGACGAAGCGGAGCGTGCCGTACCACTCGCTCTCGAGCAGCAGCAGCGCGACGACGAGCGCGACGGCCAGCAGGATGCCGGGCGCGAGGGCGTTGCGCTGGAAGGTGGGGCCGTAGCGGTCGGAGGTCATCGCCTCCCACGGTACGCGGTGTGCAGCGCCCAAGAGGACTGCACTCGGCGCCTACGGTGCGAGGGGCCGGTCAGGGGGCTCGAGCCCTTCCAGCGCGTCGTGCAGCCATCGGGCCACACCCGGGTCCTCGAGGTACTTGTCGACGGCATGGTGATCAGCGCTCGCGTTGTCGACGCCATCATGGTTGTGGATGACTCGATCCGTGGGGAACGTCTGTTGGGTGAGCGGGTGCAGCGCGACGACGTCTCTGGCATCGAACGCGTTGAGCCATTCGCTGACTACGGGCGGGTAGACGGGAGAAGCAAGGCTCTCTCGCACCGCACGGATCGCGAGTGGACTGCCGAGCGTGACGAGGAGCGGCACCTGCCACCCGTCGGCTGGCTGCAGCCTGGACACCACCGAGTGAGCGACAACGCTGCCGAGCGAGTGGCCGACCACCACCATCGGCTCAGTGCGGGCGAGCGCCGCCTCGACACCTTGATCGATGGCGCGTTGCACCCGTGCGCTATTGAGGTAGAGGTACACGTCGCGCGTCAGCCAGTACAAGCTAGCTGCTCCCGCTATCGACCAGTTGTCGTTCAACCATTGCAATACACGACGCACCCGTGGGTGCCCGAGCACGTTGCGCTCCAACGATTCGTCCCGCACCTCACTCGAGAAGGCACCGTGGGAGAGCGAGTCGGCCCATTGCTCGAGCAGGGGAGCGCTGAACGCGGCCTCCAACTCCTCCACTGAAGCCTCTCCCCGGATGATCACCTCCACGCCCGGGCGGCCGTGTTGCAGGCGGTCCAGTGCGTCGCCGTAGTAGGCGAAGCGGACATCGTCTTCGCGTAGTGGCATGCTCACACCGATCGCGTCCATACCGTCATGGAGCGCTCGCAACCACTTGGCCTTCTCTTCCTCGGCGTTCAAGCCCTGCTGCTGTCGGCCGTGGATCAGTACGAGGAGCATCAGCGCGCCTCTTCGACGAGGATGTCCCACGCGTCGGCAGCGAAGGACGTCCACAGTCCATCTCTCCTGAGTCCGAACAGCGTTCGCTCTCGTTCTCCCGGCTGGCGCATCGCGAAGAAGTAGGGCCATCCTTGCGAGAGCAATGGGTAGCCGGGTTCCGGCGCTCCGAACTGATCCCCGTATGGGTGCGCGTCTCCGCCATCGAGCAGGGCGAGGTCGAAGAAGTCGTACCTCGTCGTGGCGTGCAGTATGTAGCGCATATCCGCGAGCTCGCTGCGACGCCGATGCTTGTAGAGCGCGTACGCGGTGTAGAGAGCGAGAGAGGGATCGACCTCCTTGCGGCCACGCATCAACTGCACGATCTCGTCCAGGTCGTCGTCGACCGGGTCGAACAGGCCCCGCTGACTCGCGGCGGCGACGGCATGACGGAGGATCTCGTCGGTCGCGGAGTGGTACGAGCGGAAGGCGCCGGACCGATCGTAAGAGACATTCACGACCTGTTGAGCGTGGCATTCGATCCGGACCGCCGAACCGCCGATGACCGGAAGCGACATCACTCCACCGTCGGTGAGCTCCAGCAAGAGGGGACGGGCAGGCGCGTCTCCCGGTTCCACACGGAGGCGAACTGCGAAAGGGTGTCGCCGAGAGTCTGCTGAACTCTCGACCGATGCACCCGCGACTCTCTGGAGGGATGCGCCGTCGACGCGGATGGACACCTCATTGTGAGCCAAGGGCTCAGCGGTTCCCGGCTCTTCGACGTCCCACGAGGGGGGAAGCGCATTCAGCGAGTCGAGGGTTCTCCGAAGCGCGACATCGGCCTCTTCCTGGATCGTGAGGACCCCCAGGCTCTTAGGCCCGGCAGAACGCGCAGGAGCGTCAGCGTCGGATTGCGGCAGTTTGGAGATCCACGTGCTGGTAGAGCTCACACGAGCGTGCGGAACCTGACTCTTGTCCAGGGCGATGTCAAACTCGTCCAAGAGCTCGATCATGCGATCGGGAAGGTGCTTGCGGAGTCGGCCCGATCGCACGACACGTCCATGACGAGCGCTCTTGCTGACGAAGACGGGGGGATTGCCGCGCAATGCATCTGCGAATGCCCGAGTGAACAGTGCTGCATAGCCGCTTCCATCCGAGCTGGGAACCTCGTACGCCGGCGCCCCGACGAGGCACGCGTAGTACTCGTCGACCCTGGCGTCCGACTGCGGATGCCGGTCGTTAGGGAAGACCGGGCTCCCGGAGACTCTCGAGACGTCGATCGTGCTGGGCAAGGTCCTGCAGGCGTCGGACACGAAGACGATGTGCTTGCCGCGTCGCTGCAGCGCCAGAGCCACGCTGCCCGTGACGTTGACGGCCTCGTGGGCCCTTCGAGGAGCCTTCGACAAGAGCCAGTACTCGCTGTAGTCCTTCGCGAAGCCGTGGCCCGAGAAGTAGATGAGCAGCTTCGAGACACCTGGGTCGTTCACGGCCATCTCGACGCGATCGATGACGCCGTCAACCGTGACCTCAGTTCCGTCGGCATCGGTGTATCGGAAGATCCTGTCCGCGGTGGTCTGCGTCAGAGCCCAGTCGTTCATCAGATCGACCGCACTCTCGACGGCACGGAGCTCAGGGAAGTCCCCTGCGCGGCTGACGCCGATGAGCACCACCGCGAGAGCGCCCACGCTGCCTCCTTGTTCACTCGAACAGGATGGAGCGATCCTGACACGCCACCAGATCTCGCACCAGTGACGAAGTCGACACGCGTCCGGCTGGTTCGCGGGGCTGAAAGCTGTCGCCTTCGGAGACCGCGCTACGCCGCGAGCGCCTTCTTCACCCGCTGCAGGCTGACGGGTCCGGCGGTGCCGAGCTGCTGCGCGAAGAGGCTCACGCGCAGCTCCTCCAGCAGCCAACGCGCGGTGACGAGCCGCTCGGTCTTACCGGTCTCGTCGGCGCCCGCCACCGCATCCGTCACCGAGGGCGGCAGCGGCAGCGTGCCGCCCGCCGCCGAGTAGAGGGCCGTCGCCTGCTCGACCTCGGTCATCCACGCGCGGTCGCGGTTCGCGGTCTCGGGCAGCCGCTTCACGCGGTGCTCGATCGCGCGCACGTAGACCTCGAGCCGGCCGAGCCGCTCGAGCCCGGTGCGGCTCACGAAGCCGTCGAAGACGAGCTGCTCGAGGTTCGCACGCGCATCGGCGAGCGCAGCCATGTGGGCGAGGCTCGCGCCGTCGCGGATCGCGCGGTCGGCGAGCCGGGCGCTCGTCAAGATGCGCGCCACCTGGCTCGCGAGCGCGAACATGCGGTCGACGAGCCCGTCCGCGACGCGCGCTCGGAGTGCCTCGAACTCCGCGACCGTCGCGGGCGGCCGCGCGCCGAGCTCGGCGTCGATGATCGCGAGCATGAGGTCGTCGAAGAGCCGGTCGGTCGACGGATAGGGGCTCGCGCCGAGCGCGAGCTTCTCCGCGCTCGTGAGGTTCGACTGCACGTAGGGCGCGGGGCTCGGCACCTGCCGCAGCAGCAGCTGCCGCACCGCCGCCCGCTGATCGCGCAGCTGCGCCTCGCGCGTCGACGCGAGCCGGATGCCGACCGTGCCCTTGCCCGTCACCGCGTAGCCCGGGTAGGCGCGCACGGTGTTGCCGCCCTGCCGCACGTCGATGTGCTCGGGCAGGTCGGTGTCGAAGCCCGCGACCTCGTCGCGCTCGAGGTCGCTCGTCACCTTGACGGCCGCCTTCGCGACCTGCGTGCGCGCCTGGCCCGCGAAGCGCCGCTTGAGCGCCTCGAGGTCCTTGTCCTGCCCGAGCCGGCGGCCGCGGGCGTCCTCCACCGCGAACGTGGGCTTCAAGTGGTCGGGGATGCGTCCCCAGTCGACATCGGTCGCGGCCGCCTGCACGTAGGCGGTGCGGGAGATGCGCGCCGCGAGCACCTCCGAGAGCGAGCGGGCGCGCTCGCCGCCCAGCGGCTCGTCGGGGAGCTCGGCGAGCATGCCGCGCGCCCAATCGCCGGCCGGCACGACGTGCTTGCGCACGTGCTTCGGCAGGCTCTTGATCATCGCCGTGAGCAGCTCCTCGCGCATGCCGGGCACGAGCCAGTCGAAGCCCTCGGGGCCCAGGCGCGGCAGCACCGCGAGCGGCACGTGCACGGTCAGGCCGTCGTCGGCAGCACCGGGCTCGAAGCGGTAGCTGAGCCGCAGCCGCTGCTCGCCCTGCTGCCACTTCGTCGGGAACGCGCGCGAGTCGACCTGCGGCTCCTCGCCGGTGAGGTCGCGGCGCGTCATCGTCAGCAGGTCGGGCGTCTCCTCGCGCGCCTTGCGCCACCAGCCCTCGAAGCTGCGGGTCGAGGCGACGTCGGCGGGGATCCGCGCGTCGAAGAACTCGAAGACCGCCTCGTCGCCGACGAGCAGATCGCGGCGCCGCTGGCGCTCCTCGAGCCGCTCGATCTCGCGACGCAGTTCGCGGTTCTTGCGGTCGAAGTCCTGCGGGCTGTCCCACTCGCCCGCGACGAGCGCGTGGCGGATGAAGAGCTCGCGCGCGTGCTCGGGGTCGATGCGCGCGTACTGCACGCGCCGCCGCTCGACGATCGTGACGCCGAAGAGCGTCACCTTCTCGTACGCGACGACCGCGCCCTGCTTGCGCTCCCAGTGGGGCTCGCTCACCTGCCGCTTCGCGAGGTCGCCCGCGAGCGGCTCCGCCCAGGCGAGGTCGACGGATGCGACGGTGCGGGCGAACAAGCGGCTCGTCTCGACGAGCTCGGCGGCCATGACGGCGCGCGGCGGGTTCTTCGCGAGGCCCGAGCCGGGGAAGATCTGGAACCGCGCGCCACGTGCGCCGACGTACTCGGGGCGGGGACGCATCCGCCGCTTCGAACCCGGCTCGCCGGGTCGAGGCTGCTGGGACTTCTGCGTCTCGTCGAGGCGCCCGATGCGGCCGAGCAGCCCCGAGAGGAGCGCCTTGTGGACGGCGTCGGCGTCGACGCTCACCGCTGGTCGAGCAGCCGACGCTCCTCCCGCTGGTCGAGCAGCCGACGCTCCCTCCGCTGGTCGAGTAGCCGACGCTCCCTCCGCTGGTCGAGTAGCCGACGCTCCCTCCGCTGGTCGAGTAGCCGACGAAGTCGGCGTATCGAGACCATCCCCGTTCCGCGTCTCGACGCGGCCCTCCGGGCCTGCTCGGCGAGCGGAACGCTCCGGCTTGAGCCCCATCGAGCGCGTCAGCTGCCGGACGACGTCCTGCCACTCGCGCACGCGCAGGAAGCTGAGGTGCTCCGCCTTGCACAGCTTGCGGAACTGGTTGCCCGACAGCGTCGCCTGCTGCTCCTGCAGGTAGCGCCACAGCGCGAGCAGCGTGATGAAGTCGCTCTTCGGGTCGACGAACCGCGCGTGCATGCGGTCCGCTTCCTCGCGGCGCTCGAGCGGGCGCTCGCGCGGGTCCTGGATCGCGAGCCCCGCGACGATCGCGATGACCTCGTGGGCGACGTCCGCATCCCGGCCGGCCAACGCCATCCGCCCGAACCTCGGGTCGACGGGCAGCCGCGCGAGCTCGCGCCCGATGCGCGTGATGTCGCCCTTCGGGCTGATCGCGCCGAGCTCGCGGAGCAGGTCGCGGCCGTCCTTGATGCCGCGCGGGTCCGGCGGCTGCAGGAAGGGGAACTCCTCGAGCGGCCCGAGGGCGAGCGACGCCGCCTGCAGGATGACCGCAGCGAGGTTCGTGCGGAGGATCTCGGGGTCGGTGAACTCGGGGCGGCGGTCGAAGTCCTCCTCCGAGTAGAGGCGGATCGCGATGCCCGGCGCGACGCGGCCCGCGCGGCCCGAGCGCTGATTGGCGCTCGCCTGGCTGATCGCCTCGATGGGCAGGCGCTGCACCTTGCTGCGCGCGGAGTAGCGCGAGATGCGGGCGGTGCCGGTGTCGATGACGTGCCGGATGCCCGGCACCGTCAGGCTCGTCTCGGCCACGTTGGTGGCGAGCACGACCCGACGACGGATGCTCGCCCGGGTCGAGCGCTCGAAGACGCGGTGCTGGTCGGCGGCACTGAGGCGGCCGTAGAGCGGCAGGATCTCGGTGGCCGGGCCGAGCTTGCCCTGCAGCTGGTCCTGCGCGTCGCGGATGTCGGCCTCGCTCGGGAAGAACACGAGCACGTCGCCGGAGTCGTCGCGCGCGATCTCCTTCAGCGCCGCCTCGATGCCCTCGATCGGGTCGAGGTCGGCAGCCGGCTCGTCGGGCTCGCCGTCGTCGTCGGCGTCCTGCGCGCCGACGCGCTGCGCCTCGGCGACGAGCGGCCGGTAGCGGATGTCGACCGGGAACGTGCGGCCGGAGACCTCGATGATCGGCGCGCCGCCGAAGTGCCGGCTGAACGACTCCGGGTCGATCGTCGCGCTCGTGACGATGACCTTGAGGTCGGGGCGGCGGGGGAGCAAGCGCTGCAGGTAGCCGATCAGGAAGTCGATCGTGAGACTGCGCTCGTGCGCCTCGTCGATGATGATCGTGTCGTAGGCCTTGAGGTCCTTGTCGCGGTGCATCTCGGCGAGCAGGATGCCGTCGGTCATCACCTTGACGCGGGTATCGGCGCTCACCTGGTCGGTGAAGCGCACCTTGTAGCCGACCTCCTGCCCGAGTTCTGTGCCGAGCTCCTCGGCGATGCGCTCGGCGATCGTGCGGGCCGCGAGCCGGCGGGGCTGCGTGTGGCCGATCTTCGAGCGGCCGAGCTCGAGGCACATCTTCGGCAGCTGGGTCGTCTTGCCGGAGCCGGTCGCGCCCGCGACGATCACGACCTGGTGGTCGCGGATCGCCGCCATGATCTCGTCGCGCGCGTCGCTGACGGGCAGCTCAGCCGGGTACTCGATGCGCACCCGACCATTCTCCCGCAGTGCGCCGCTGCGCCTGCGCGCGCAGCGCCTCCGCCCCGCGCCTGCGCCGACATCGGGGACGGACCCCACCTCGGCGACGGGACCCGAGATCTCGGGTCCCGCTGCCGCGATCGGGTCCGTGCCCATCCGTTGCGCGTTGTCCACCGTCGGTCGGTCGGCCTCCACGCGCGTCCGGGCATCGGTGGCATGGTGCGCCGCATGGAACGCAGCACTGCCCCTGCGGCGGCCGTCCCGCTGCAGCGAGCGCGCGAGATCGGCCAGGTGGTGCCGGGAGCGCAGCCCGAGCGCGACGCGAGTCTCGCGCGCGTGCGCCACGGCGTCTACGCCGACGCTGCCGCGCTCGAGGCGTCGACCGACGACGCGCGCTACGTCACGCGCATCCAGGCCGTGAACGCGGTGCGCGACCGGCCGATCTTCGCGCGGGAGTCGGCGCTCGCGGCCCACGGCGTGCCCTTCGGGCGGCCGGATGCGGTGTACACCACGGGCGATCGGCGCACGGCGCACAAGAAGGCGGGCGTTGTGCACTCGGCGGTCGAGCTCGCGCCAGACGATGTCTTCGAGGTGGGCGGCCTGCGCGTCTGCTCGCTCGCGTTCGCGCTCGCCGAGGTCGCTCGGCGAAGTGACCCGCTGGATTCCGTCTCTGCGCTCGACTTCGCCTTGCGCGACCGGCGCGTGACGAAGCAGCAGGTGCTCGACGCCCTGCAGCGACAGAGCCGCCGCGGCCACGACGCCGCGCACTGGGCGATCGCATTCGCCGACGGGCGCGGCGAGTCGGTCGGGGAGTCGTGGAGCCGGGTGCGCATCTTCCAGCTCGGCTTCGCCGCCCCCGAGCTGCAGCGACGGGTGACCGGCCCGACCGGCAAGGAGTGGCGCGTCGACATGACGTTCGAGCGACCGGGGCGCCGACCCCTGTACGGCGAGTTCGACGGAGCGGTGAAATACGGCGCGCTCGCGAACCAGGCAGGCAAGAGCGGCGCGAAGGCGCTCGCGGAGGAGAAGCTGCGGGACGACGACCTGCTGTTCACGGGCGATCCCGCGCACTGGGTCTGGCTCGACGTGCTGCAGCCGTCGAGGCTCGACGCGCTGCTCACCGCGCACGGCGTCCCGCGGGTGCGCCCGGCGCTGCTGGGGCTCGCGAGCCGATAGGGGCCGGCGACGTGGCGGCGATGCTTCGCGGACCCGAGTTCGGCCGCGGGACCCGAGATCTCGGGTCCGCAAGCCGAAACCGGGTCCGGGTATCGGATCGGACCGAGGCAGTGCGGCGGGGCGAGAGCTGCTCCGCCCTGGCTCCTCCCAGCCTCCGGAGGCAGGATGCGGAGCATGGACATCAAGGACAACGGACCCAACCCGAACGTCTTCGACATCGAGACCGCCACGGTCGAGAACGGGGCGTACCGCCACGTCGCCTGGACGGGCAAGCACCTCCAGGTCACGCTCATGTCGATCGAGCCGGGCGACTCGATCGGGCTCGAGGTACACAAGGGCACCGACCAGTTCCTGCGCATCGACCAGGGCAAGGGCGTCGCCAAGATGGGCCCCACCAAGGACGACCTGACCGAGACCGAGGTCAGCGATGGCTGGAGCATCCAGGTGCCCGAGGGCACGTGGCACGACGTCGAGAACACCGGCGACGAGCCGCTGCGCCTCTACGCGATCTACGCGCCGACGCACCACGCGCAGGGCATCGTGCAGGAGACGGCCGAGCAGGCCGAGGAGGACGAGGAGGCCGGCCGCGACGAGCCGCCCTCGTGGGTCGAGGAGGTCGACGAGAAGGGCGAGGAGACGGCCTAGCCTCCCTCGACGCGACGACGCCCGCCGGTCGACCGGCGGGCGTCGTGCTGCCTGCGGAAGACGGGCGGATGCGTCAGTCGCGCTCGAGCGCGTCCGTTCCGCGCTCGCCGTGCTGGGCCCCGTCGACGGCACGGCCCTCGGGTGCCGCTTCGACGTCGGTCTCGTCAGCGGGCGTGTGGATGTCGGGGTCGGCGCCGATGACGGCGGTGCCGTCCTGCGCCTCCTCGCTCGGTCCCGGCCGGTAGCCGGCGCCATCGTCCGCTGCGTCCTCGTCACGCCCCTGGTGGCCCTCCTCGGGCGCGGGGGAGTAGCCGCGCGGCGTCTCGGTGTCGCCCGGGTGCACCTCGGGGATCGTGCCGCCGCGCGTGCCGGACTCCGGCTGCGCCGCGCCCGCGCCGGTCGACTCGCCGGCGACCGCGTCGCTCGCGAGCGTGCCGCCGCGGTTCGCTGCCGGATCGGAGCCGAGCTCGTCGGCCGTCGGCACGGCGCCGTCGCCGAACGCCGCGGCCGTCGCCGCCGCAGCGCCCGCACCACCGGCGAGCCCGGCCGAGAGGCCCGCCGAGCCGCGCGCCTCGGCGCGACTGTGAGCCCCCGCCTGCTGCTGCGCGCGCTCCGCTGCGGCGTCGGCGAAGTCGGGGTGCGGCTGCCCGGGCGGCAGGTCGTCGCTGTCGTCGGTGTCGCCGTCGAGCGGGTTGTCGCCGATGAGCGGCGGCAGCTCCTCGCCGAACTCGCCGCGCCGCTCGAGCACGAACACCGCCGAGAGCATCGTGATGATCGAGAGGCCGACGTAGCTCCAGCCGAGCACGTTGTTGGCGACGAGGCCGAGCGAGTCGGTGACGCGCGCGTAGCTCAGCACGGCGAGCAGCGCGCCGATGCCGATGAGCACGGCGGTGAGCACGACGAACCACGTGGGCCGCGTGCGGCGGGTCGCGATCACGACACCGATCAGGAGGGCAGCCAGGCCGAGCAGGTAGTGCATGCGGCCAGCCTAGGCACGCCCGCCTGAGTTGGCACGGGGCGGCTTCCCAGACGCCGGGCGCGACACGCGCGACGGCGCCCGTGTCGGCGGTCGCGCCTACGATGGAGCGAGTGACCAGCCAGCCGATCGCGCGCCCCGAGGGCCCCGCAGACGGCGGCCACTTCGGCTCGTGGGCGGCCGACAACCTGCCGCCGCTCTACCCGGATCGCGCCCCGTGGGGCACGGCGCAGCCCCTGCGCGCATGGCAGCAGGAGGCGCTCACCCAGTACTTCGAGACGGAGCCGCGCGACTTCCTCGCGGCCGCGACGCCCGGCGCCGGCAAGACGACCTTCGCGCTCCGGCTCGCCTCCGAGCTGCTGCGTCGCGGCACGGTGCGCCGCATCACCGTCGTCGCCCCCACCGAGCACCTCAAGCAGCAGTGGGCCGACGCCGCGCACAAGGCCGGCATCCGTCTCGACCCCGACTTCGCGAACGCCGACGGCGACTACCCGCGGCAGTACCACGGGGTCGTCGTCACGTACGCGCAGGTCGCGGCCCGCGCATCCGTGCACGAGCGCATCACCACCTCGGCGCCGAGCCTCATCATCCTCGACGAGGTGCACCACGCAGGCGACGCGCTCAGCTGGGGCGACGCGGTGCTCGAGGCGTTCGGCCCCGCGACCCGCCGCCTCTCGCTCACGGGCACCCCGTTCCGCAGCGACACCTCGCCCATCCCGTTCGTCGAGTACGTGCGCGACGAGCGCGGCGTGCGGCTGAGCCAGACCGACTACGCCTACGGCTACGAGCACGCGCTGCGCGACGGCGTCGTCCGCCCGGTGCTGTTCATGGCCTACGCCGGCACGATGCAGTGGCGCACGTCGATGGGCGACGAGATGAAGGCGACGCTCGGCCACGGCGACACGAAGGACATCACGAACGGCGCGTGGCGCACGGCCCTCGACCCGGGCGGCGAGTGGATCCAGCAGGTGCTGCGCTCGGCGGATGTGCGGCTCACGCACGTGCGCCAGGCGGTGCCGGATGCGGGCGGTCTCGTGATCGCGACCGACCAGGCCCAGGCGAGGCAGTACGCGCAGCTGCTGCGCGGCATCTCTGGCGAGGAGCCGACCGTCGTGCTCTCCGACGACCCGGGCGGCTCGGAGCGGATCGAGGCGTTCTCGAAGGGCACGCAGCGGTGGATGGTCGCCGTGCGGATGGTCTCGGAGGGCGTCGACGTGCCGCGGCTCGCGGTGGGCGTCTACGCGACGAGCTCGGCGACGCCGCTGTTCTTCGCGCAGGTGATCGGCCGCTTCGTGCGATCGCGGCATCGCGGCGAGGTCGCGACGGTCTTCCTGCCGTCGGTGCCGCCGCTGCTCACGCTCGCAGCCGAGCTCGAGCGGCAGCGCGACCACGCGCTCGACCGGGAGCAGCCCGACGACCAGCTGCTCGACGACGACCTCATGGCCGCCGCCGAGCAGGGCGACAAGGACGACCGCGAGCCGGCACCCTTCACGTGGGAGCCGCTCGAGTCGAGCGCGACCTTCGACCGCGTGCTCTTCGGCGATGCGGAGTTCGGGCAGCTCGTCGAGCCGGCGACCGAGGAGGAGATGGACTTCATCGGCATCCCGGGCATCCTCGACGCGGAGGAGATCTCCGACCTGCTGAAGCGCCGGCATGCCCGGCAGGCCGCGCGCATCCGCGACCGGCCGCCGAGCCAGGAGGCCCCGGAGCCGCTCTACCGCAACATGCGCGAGGAGCGGCAGCTGCTCAACTCGCTCGTGGCGATCGTCGCGAAGCGGCGCGGTGAGGCGCACGCGCTCGTGCACGCCGAAGCCCGGCGGGTGTGCGGCGGGCCGCCTGTGGCGCAGGCCTCGATGCAGCAGCTGCGGGACCGCATCCACTACCTCCGCAGACTCGTCGACCGGCGCTGACGCGCGCGGGCTCAGTCGTGCTCGACCCAGCAGACGAGCACGGCCGAGGCGACCGCATACGCGGCGCCGTCGCGCGTCAGCGCGCCGCCGGCGAGCGACTCGGGCAGCGCGGTGGCGTCGACGACGAGCGTCTTGCCGTCGCGCAGGAAGCCGACGATGCCGTCGCCGGTGGAGAAGGAGGGCAGCCCGAGCCCGAGCATCCCCTCGATCGCGGCCGCATCGAGGCTGTGCTGCACCTCGGCGAAGTGCTCCTCGCCGACCGGGGCGTCGGTGGCGTCGTGCACGGTGAGCACGAGCGGGGCACCGTCGATGTCGTACGAGCACGCATAGGTCGGGGCGACCCACGAGGCAACCGGTTCGGCGACGCGCTCGAGCTGCAGCAGCGAGGCGATCGCGGTCTGCACCTGACCGGCGCAGATCATCTCGGCCGCCGCTGACGGTGCGCCCTCTGCGGCCGCGGCGTCGTGCCCGCCGTGCTCCGCGCCGCTCATGGTCGAGCCGTCGGGCATGGTGTGCGAGGCCGCAGGAGCGGGCGGTTCGGGCGAGGATGCGGCCGAGCTCGCGCAGCCGGTGAGCAGCAGCGCGGCGACGGCGATCGCGGCGAGGGGCGTCGAGCGGGGCATGCGATCCATCCGATCGTCGGTGAGCGCGCGGCGAGGAAGCCGCGGGTGTCGACGAGGGTTCGACGCGACGGGCGCAGCGGATGGGAACCGAGCGCATCCAATCCGTCCACGGGGTCGCGCCGAAGACCGGTGTACGAGGACGCAAGCCCTGTGTCCGAGACCCTCCGGAAGAGGTTCATCCCATGAAGAACAAAGCAGTTCTGCTCGCAGCTCCCGCGCTCGGGCTCGGCCTCGTCGCGATGGGCGCCGCCCCCGCGATGGCGCACGACAACACCGGCACCTACGCGGGCACGCTCGCCGAGATCAACAGCAGCGGCGCCTCCGGCGAGGCGTGGATCGAGCTCGAGGGCACCACCGCGACCGTCACGCTGAACGCGACCGGGCTCGCGGGCGAGTTCGACGGCGCCGCCTACCCGCACGTGCAGCACATCCACATCGGCGCGCAGGGCACGTGCCCGGCACCGAGCGCCGACACGAACGGCGACGGCATCATCAGCACGACCGAGGGCGGGCCGTTCTACGGCGACATCGGCACGACGCTCTCGGTCGGCGCCGCCGACAAGAGCCCCGCCGGCGGCCTCGACCTCGCGAGCGCGCCGTCGGGCGCGACGATCGCCTACGAGGAGACCTTCGAGCTCGACCACGCGACGGCGGATGCGCTCGGTGCCGGCACGGCGGTCGTCGTCGTGCACGGGCTCGACCCGGCGACCCAGCCGGAGTCGGGCACGACCCCGAGCGACCTCGTGCCCGAGCTGCCGCTCGCGGCGACGTCGCCCGCGCTGTGCGGCACGATCGAGATGCAGCCGGCCGGCTGGGTCGACACTGAGGTCGCGGCTGCGGGCACGGGCTCGACCGGCACGGGGCTCGGCTTCGTCGCGCTCGGCGGCATGCTCGTCGCGACGGCCGTCGCTGGCGTCACCGCCGTGCGTCGTCGCGCCGTCAGCGGCGAGTAGTCGTCCGTCGGCTCGATGATGCTGCGCAGCAACCGCCGCCGCCTCCGCCTCACGGCGGGGGCGGCGGCCCTCGCCATCCTGCTGGCGGGATGCGCCTCGGCGGGCGGCGAGGCGGCGCCCGCCCCCTCGGCGTCCGCTCCCGCCGGCGCGTCCCCGGCCGCGACCGAACCGGTCGAGACCCCGGCGCCGGGCGCCGACGCGCCCCCGGACCCGCTCGTCATGAGCGCCTCGGCGCCCGTCAGCATCCGCATCCCGGCACTCGAGCTCGACTCGCCGCTCATCGAGACGGGGATGCGTGCCGACGGCACGCTCGAGGTGCCGCCCGGGCACGAGGGGGCGCCGGCCAGCTGGTACGACGGCTCGCCCACGCCGGGAGAGCGCGGCGCCTCGGTGCTGCTCGGGCAGGTGAACTCGCTCGAGGACGACAGCGGCGTCTTCTTCGCCCTCGACTCGCTGGCAGGCGGGGAGGAGATCGCCGTGACCCGCGAGGACGGCTCGACCGCGCGGTTCGAGGTGTACCGGGTGGAGTCGTTCGAGAAGGATGCGTTCCCGACGCGCGAGGTCTACTACCCGGTGCCGGCGGCCGAGCTGCGGCTCATCACGTGCGACGGCGTCGACGGTCGGCCCGGGGAGTACCCGAACAACCTCGTGGTCTTCGCGACCCTCGTCGGGGAGGCCTGACGCTCGGGCCAGTCGGCCTCGACGACGGTGCGGTGGAGCACCTGGACGTCGGTGGGCTGCAGGTCGACGCCCGTGACGCGCCGCTCGCGCTCGAGCTCCAGCTCGTCGAGCTGGAGCAGCGAGAGGTAGCCGATGCCGTCGGGCGTGACCCAGAGGCTGCCGACGCCGATCGACTGCGACTCGGACGCGGGACCGTAGCCGTTCGCCGCCGCCCAGGCCTCGAACTGCGCCGGCACGCTCGCGTCGCGCACGTACGCGACGGACGAAGTCGAGCTGCGACCCGGTCGGCGCGGCGCTCGCGGTCGCGGCGGGCGTCGGTGTCGGCGTCGCCGTGGGCGTGGCCGTCGGGGTCGCGGTGGGCGCTGCGGTGGGAGCGGCGGTCCCCGCAACGATCCCGCAACGACGCGCGCGAGCCGCCTGCACGCATCTGTCGTGCGTCAGTGCGGCATCGTCACCGCGTGCGTCACGTAGATGTCGTCGGCGTCGGCCCCGGTGTAGCGCATGATGGTCTCCGAGTTCCCGAGCGAGGGCTGCGTGCTGTCGAGCGGCGCCCAGAAGAGGCTCCGCTGCGAGCCGTCCGGGTCGGCGGGCGGCGCGTACTGCAGGTAGCCCGGGCCCTCCGAGGCCGCTGCGTAGCCGTTCTCGGCGGCCCACGCCTCGAGCCGGTCGAACGCGGCATCGTCGCGCTCGACGAGCGCCTCCGCGATCCGCACGACGCCGCCGGCCGGGTCGTCGAGCGGGTTGGAGAAGGTCGAGACGCAGATGACGTCGAGGCCCTCGAGCACCGCCGGGGGTTCGAAGACGGGCTTCGCCTCGGCCGCCGCGAGCTGCTCGGCCTCGGTGCCCTCCCACCACACGAGGTGCGGGCGGTCGAGGATGAACTCGTCGCCGCAGTACTTCGCGGCCGCGGGAGCCGGCGACGGGGGCGGGGTCACGCTCGGCGTCGCGCGTGCGGTCGAGGTCGGCTCCGGCGCCGCCTCGGAAGGCGTCGGCGTCGCGGATGGCGTCGGTGACGCCGAGGGCGTCGGTGGCGCGGAGTCGCCGGGCGACGGCCCGCCGCAAGCGGCGAGCGCGAGCACGGCGAGCGCGAGGACCGCGCCGTCGCGCACGCGAGCGGCGGGAGCGGTGGCGGGGTTCGTCCGAGGCATCATGCGCTCCTTCGGCATGGCACCGGCTGCCGCTCGGCCGTGACGCGGTGGCATCCAGTGTGCTCGCACGAGCGCGCGTCGGCGGTCACGATCCGGCCTCGATTCGCGCAGGCGCGCCTCAAGCACGCCCCAGCGGATGCGCCGCGGCGGCGGACCCGCCATGCGCCGCCGCCCGGGCGGAGCTCAGTCCGCGGCGTAGTGCTCGAGCATGAGCGAGATGGCGACCGCCTTCGCCGAGTCGATGTGCGCGCGCATGACCGCTTCGGCGCGCAGCGGGTCGCGCGCCACGACCGCCTCGAAGACAGCGCGGTGCTCGTCGGTCGCGTCGGAGGCCCGACCGGGTCGCGCCGAGGTGAGGGAGCGGTAGCGGTCGACGTGGCCGCGCACGATGCGCAGCAGGTTCTCGGCGATGACGTTGCCGCTGATGCGCTGGAGCTCGTCGTGGAACTCGGCGCCGAAGCGCACGACTTGCGTGTAGTCGTCGCGCAAGCGGTCCATGAGCATGATCTGCCCCTCGAGGATCTCGGCGTCGGCGTCAGTCACGCGCCGGGCCGCGTCAGAGGCGATGAGTCCCTCAAGCCGGGCGCGCGTATCAAGCACGTGCCCGAGCTCCTCGACCGAGACAGGAGCGACCATCGTCCGATTGGAGCCGGATCGCACGGCGAGCCCCTCGACGACGAGCGTGGCCATCGCCTCGCGCACGGGCGTGCGAGAGACGCCGAGCTGCTCGGCGAGCTCGGGCGCCGAGAGCGCCGCGCCAGGCTCGAGCCGGCGCTCGACGATGAGCGAGCGCAGCTGCTCGTACGTCGACGAACCCTGCTCGCGGCGTCGCCCTCGATCGTCCATAGGGCATAGTTTGCCACGGAAGTGCGCACTTGCGTATCTGCATGCAGTTGTGCAAAGGTCGCGGACGGGCCGAAGTCCAGCCCGATGACGCCACAAAGGAGTGAACGTGAAGAAGCACTGGAAGCTCGCCGCGGTCGTGGGCGCCGCAGCGCTCGTGCTGACCGGCTGCACCACCGCGACGCAGCAGCCGAGCGCGAGCCAGGACCCGGCCGGCTCGGAGGGTCCCGTCGCGGCCGAGAGCCTCGGCCGCATCGAGATCATCGCTCCCGCGAACCCCGGCTCGGGTTGGGACCAGACCGCTCGAGCGCTCGGCGGCGCACTCGAGGCGACCGAGCTCGCGGACTCCGTCACCGTGACGAACGTGCCCGGCGCATCCGGCACGGTCGCGCTCGCGCAGATCGCCGGCAACCCTGGGCGCGACGGCGTGCTCATGGCATCAGGCCTCGCGATGATGAGCGGCGTGCTCACCAACGACACCGGCGTGAGCCTCGACGACGTCACGCCGATCGCGCGCCTCATCGGCGAGGCCGAGGTCATCGTCGTTCCGGCTGCCTCCGAGTTCGAGACGGTCGACGACCTGCTCGCCGCGATCGCCGAGAACCCCGCGGGCGTGCCGATCGCAGGCGGCTCCGCGGGCAGCGCTGACCACGTGTTCCTCGGCCTGCTCGCCGAGCAGTACGACATCGCGCCGAGCGACCTCAACTACGTGCCCTACTCGGGCGGCGGCGAGGCGACGACCGCGCTGCTCGGCAACCAGGTGAGCGCCGGCATCTCGGGCATCGGCGAGTTCCGCCAGCAGATCGAGACCGGCGAGCTGCGCGGCCTGCTGCTCTCGACCGCCGAGCCCATCGAGGGCCTCGACATCCCGACGGTCGCCGACATCGACCAGGCCGACCTCGAGTTCGCGAACTGGCGCTCGGTCATGGCCCCCGCCGACCTCGACGACGAGCTGCGCCAGCAGTACGTCGACGTCATCACCGAGGTCGCCGCGTCGGACGAGTGGGCAGAGCTGCTCGAGACGAACGACTGGGCCGACCTGTTCCTCGCCGGCGACGAGTTCGCCGACTGGCTCACTACCGAGAACACGCGCGTCGAGGGCGTGCTCTCGCAGCTCGGCCTCGTCGTCCAGTGACGACCGACGCTCCGCTCGCCTCGGGAGCGGCCGCACCTGCGGCCGCCCCCGAGGCGAGCCCCGTTCCCGACACCCGCCGCTGGCCCGAGCTGCTGCTCGCGGTTGCCGTGGTCGCGATCGGCGCGATCACGATCATCGACGGGATGGGTCAGCCTGCGTCGCGCTCGGCATCCGGTCTGGGTGCGGGGCAGTTCCCGATCATCGTCGGGACGATGACCGCCGGGCTCGGCGCGCTGCTGCTCGTGCAGGTGCTGCGCGGCCGGCTCGGCAGCCCCGACGCGGCGGAGGGCGACCTCGACGTCACCCGGCTCCACTCGTGGCAGCTCGCACTCTCGGGCGCCGCGATGGTCGGCTTCGCGCTCACCGTCGACATGCTCGGCTACCCCATCGCCGCAGCGCTCACGTTCGTCGCCGTCGCAGTCGCGACCGGCGCTCGCCGGTGGCTCGTCACGAGCGCCATCGCGATCGTGCTCTCGCTCGGCATCTTCTACCTCTTCACGCTCGCGCTACGCATCCAGCTGCCCGCGGGCATCCTGACCGGGATCCTCTGATCATGGGAGTGCTCTGATGGAAGGCCTCGAGGGACTCCTCTACGGGTTCACGGTCGCGTTCACGCTCCAGAACCTGCTCTTCGCCCTGCTCGGCGCCTTCGTCGGCACCATGATCGGCGTGCTGCCGGGCATCGGGCCGGCGCTCACGATCGCGCTGCTGCTGCCGATGACCTACGGCATGCCTGTCGCGAGCGCGTTCATCCTCTTCGCCGGCATCTACTACGGCGCGATGTACGGCGGCTCGACGACCTCGATCCTGCTGAAGACGCCCGGCGAGTCGGGCTCGATCGTCGCCGCGATCGACGGCAACATGATGGCCCGTGCGGGTCGCGGCGCAGCGGCGCTCGCGACCGCCGCGATCGGCTCGTTCATCGCCGGCACGATCGCCACGGTGCTCGTGGCGATGTTCGCGCCAGCGATCGTCGACGTCGCCGTGATGCTCGGCGCGCGCGACTACTTCGCGCTCATGGTTGTGGCCTTCCTGACGGTCGGCGCGCTCGTGGGAGGCTCGCCGCTCCGCGGCCTCATCTCGCTCGCGCTCGGCCTCACCATCGGGCTCGTCGGCATCGACTTCCAGTCGGGCCAGGATCGCCTGACGTTCGGCATGCCCCGCCTGCTCGACGGCATCGACACCGTCGTCCTCATCGTCGCGCTCTTCGCGATCGGGGAGGTGCTCTACGTCGTCGCGCACCAGACGTCTTCGAAGTACGCCGTCGCATCCATCAAGGGCCAGTCGTGGATGACCCGCACCGACCTCCGCCGCTCGTGGAAGCCGTGGCTCCGCGGCACGGCGATCGGCTTCCCGCTCGGCGTCATCCCCGCCGGCGGCAGCGAGATCCCCACCTTCCTCTCCTACTCGCTCGAGAAGAAGCTCGCGAAGGGCGAGCGCAAGCAGGAGTTCGGCAGGGGAGCGATCGAGGGGGTTGCCGGCCCCGAGGCGGCCAACAACGCCAACGCGGCCGGCACGATGGTGCCGCTGCTGACGCTCGGCATCCCCACCTCCGCGACCGCGGCGATCATCCTCGTCGCGTTCCAGCAGTACGGGCTGCAGCCGGGGCCGGCGCTGCTCGAGAACGAGGGCGCCCTCGTGTGGGGCCTCATCGCGAGCCTGTTGATCGGCAACCTCATGCTGCTCATCCTCAACCTGCCGTTCGTCGGCGTGTGGGTGAAGCTGCTGAAGATCCCGAAGCCCTACCTGTTCGCGGGTATCGCGACCTTCGCGCTGCTCGGCGCCTACGCGGTCAACGGCGCGTCGTTCGACGTGCTGCTGCTCATCGCGTTCGGTGTCGTCGGCTACCTCCTGCGGCGGTTCGGGTTCCCGATCGCCCCGGTCGTGGTCGGCGCGATCCTCGGGCCGCTCGCCGAGCTCCAGCTGCGCCGTGCGCTCGACATCTCCGCGGGCGACCCGCTCACGCTCGTGAGCTCGCCGTTCGCGCTGATCGTCTACATCACGCTCGCTCTCGTGCTGCTGCTGCCGACGCTCATCAAGCGGCTCTCGCAGCGCCGCCTCACTCGAACCACCATGCTTGACACCGTGCCGAACGACGGCACCGACGACCTCGAGCCGTCCGCGCCCGCACGAAACCGAACGAAGGAGACGCCATGATCACGCACGAGGTACGCGCCCGGAAGTCCGCCGAGAACCTGTCCCGCGAGGAGCAGCTCGCGTGGAAGATCGCCCAGGTCGCGGTCGACCCCGTCGAGGTCGAGGCCGAGGTCGTCGAGATGATCGCGAACCGCATCATCGACAACGCGGCCGTCGCGGTCGCGAGCCTCAACCGCGCACCGGTCGTCTCGGCCCGCGAGCAGGCGCAGCGCCACCCCTACACGCCGGGCGCGGCGATCTTCGGCGTCGACGACCGCGTGAGCCCGGAGTGGGCGGCGTGGGCGAACGGCGTCGCCGTGCGCGAGCTCGACTTCCACGACACCTTCCTCGCCGCCGACTACTCGCACCCGGGCGACAACATCCCGCCGATCCTCGCGGTCGCCCAGCACCTCGGCTGCGACGGCGCGGCGCTCGTGCGCGGCCTCGCGACGGGCTACGAGATCCAGGTCGACCTCGTGCGCGCCATCAGCCTCCACAAGCACAAGATCGACCACGTCGCCCACCTCGGGCCGTCGGCCGCCGCCGGCATCGGCACGATGCTCGGGCTCGAGCCCGAGACGATCTTCCAGGCCGTCGGCCAGGCGCTCCACACCACGACCGCCACGCGCCAGTCGCGGAAGGGCGAGATCTCCACCTGGAAGGCGCACGCCCCGGCCTTCGCGGGCAAGATGGCGGTCGAGTCGGTCGACCGCGCGATGCGCGGCCAGACGAGCCCCGTGCCCATCTACGAGGGCGAGGACGGCTTCATCGCCTGGCTGCTCGACGGCTGGGAGGGCGTCTACCACGTGCCGCTGCCCGCGCCGGGCGAGCCGAAGCGCGCGATCCTCGACACCTACACGAAGGAGCACTCGGCCGAGTACCAGGCGCAGGCGTGGATCGACCTCGCCCGCCGCCTCGGCACCGAGCGCCCCGAGCTGCGCGACCCGGCGAACATCGCCTCGATCGTGCTGCACACGAGCCACCACACGCACTACGTCATCGGCTCGGGCGCGAACGACCCGCAGAAGTACGACCCGACCGCGAGCCGCGAGACGCTCGACCACTCGATCCCCTACATCGTCGCGGTCGCGCTCCAGGACGGCGGCTGGCACCACGTCGACTCCTACGCGCCCGAGCGCGCGTCGCGCCCCGACACCGTCGAGCTGTGGAACAAGATCTCCACGCTCGAGGATGCGGTGTGGACCGAGCGCTACCACGACCCCGACCCCGACAAGAAGGCGTTCGGCGGCCGCATCGTCATCGAGCTGACCTCGGGCGAGACGGTCGAGGACGAGATCTCGGTGGCGGATGCGCACCCGGCCGGGGCGCGCCCGTTCGGCCGCGCGGAGTACGTGCAGAAGCTGCGCACGCTCGCGCAGGGCATCGTCGACGACGCCGAGCTCGACCGCTTCCTCGGCCTCGTCGAGCGACTGCCGGAGCTGACGCCTGCGGAGGTGCGCGAGCTCAACCTCCGCGCTCCGGCCGGCACCGTCGACGCCGGCACGACGCAGGGCATCTTCTAGTGCTCTCGAGCCCGGTCACCCCGAACGAGAAGCGCAAGGCGTTCCGCGCAGGCCTCGCGTCGGGACGCATCCAGCGCTTCCCCGGAACCTTCACGCCGCTCACCGCGCCGCTCATCCAGGAGCTCGGCTTCGAGGGCGCCTACATCTCGGGCGCCGTCATGTCGGCCGAGCTCGGGCTGCCCGACATCGGCCTCACGACGCTCACGGAGGTCGCCGAGCGCGGTCGGCAGATCTCGCGCATGACCGATCTGCCGACCCTCATCGACGCCGACACCGGCTTCGGTGAGGCGATGAACGTCGCTCGCGCGGTGCACGAGCTCGAGGACGCGGGCGTCGCGGGCCTCCACCTCGAGGACCAGGTCAACCCCAAGCGGTGCGGCCACCTCGACGGCAAGGAGGTCGTCTCGCTCGACAAGGCGGTGCAGCGCATCGCGGCGGCCGCGAGCGCCCGCCGCGACAGCGACCTCGTCATCATGGCGCGCACCGACATCCGCGGCGTCGGCGGTTCTGGAAAGGCCGGCCTCGAGGCGGCGAAGGACCGCGCGAAGGCGCTCGAGGCCGCCGGCGCCGACGCGATCTTCCCCGAGGCGATGGCTTCGCTCGAGGAGTTCGCCGCCATCCGGGATGCCGTCGACGTGCCGATCCTCGCCAACATGACGGAGTTCGGCAAGAGCGCCCTGTTCACGCACCAGCAGCTCGAGGATGTCGGCGTCAACATCGCCATCCACCCGGTGTCGCTGCTGCGCATCGCGATGGGTGCGATCGAGCGTGAGCTGGGTCTGCTCAAGGAGACGGGCACGCTCGACGGTGCCGTCGAGCGCATGCAGACGCGCGCGCGGCTCTACGAGCTCAACGACTACGCCGCCTACAACGCGTTCGACGAGGGCGTGTTCAACTTCGACGTGCCGACCGGCGCGAGCGCGTGAGCCTGCTCTTCTCGCCCGTCGCGGTCGGGCCGCTCGAGGCGCGCAACCGCGCGTGGGTCTCGCCGATGTGCCAGTACTCCTGCGAGCAGCAGGACGGCATGCCGAACGACTGGCACCGCGAGCACCTCGCGTCCTTCGCGCGCGGCGGCGCCGGCCTCGTGATGACCGAGGCCGCCGCCGTCGTGCCCGAGGGCCGCATCTCGCCGCAGGACGTGGGCATCTGGAACGACGCCCAAGCCGAGGCGTGGGCGCCGATCGCCGCGCGCATCCGCGCCCACGGCGCCGTGCCCGCGATGCAGCTCGCCCACGCGGGCCGCAAGGCGTCGACGTATCGTGCCTGGAGCGGGCGCGGCTCCGTGCCCGCGGACGAGGGCGGCTGGCAGAGCGTGGGTGCGGGGTCGGATGCGTTCGGCCGCTTCGCGCCGCCGCGCGCGCTGGGCACCGACGAGGTCGCGCAGCTGCCGCAGGCGTTCGCCCACGCCGCCCGTCGCGCCGTCGCCGCGGGCTTCGAGGCGCTCGAGGTGCACGCCGCCCACGGCTACCTGA
This sequence comes from Agrococcus sp. TSP3-2-1, assembly GCF_049897585.1. Taxonomy (NCBI): domain Bacteria; kingdom Bacillati; phylum Actinomycetota; class Actinomycetes; order Micrococcales; family Microbacteriaceae; genus Agrococcus; species Agrococcus sp. TSP3-2-1. Next base: position 289,803 of record NZ_JAFCWN010000003.1, on the reverse strand, counting down.
TCCACCAGTTCCTCTCGCCGATCACGAACGCACGCTCCGACGAGTGGGGGCCGGATGCGTCGGGCCTGTCGACGAGGCTCCTCCGGCTCGTCGTCGAGGCCGTCCGCGAGGCTGCGCCCGACGCGGCGCTCCTGGTGCGGCTGAGCGCCTCCGACTGGGTCGAGGGCGGCATCGACACCGCGCGGACGATCGAGCACGTGCGGGTCGCGGCCTCCGCGGGCGCCGACTGGTTCGACCTCTCCTCCGGCGGGCTCGACCCGCGGCAGGAGATCCCGCTCCAGCCCGGCTACCAGGTGCACTTCGCGCGCGCCGTGCGGGAGGCGACCGGGGCGAAGGTCAACGCCGTGGGCCTCATCGACGAGCCCGAGCGCGCGGAGCGGGTGCTCGCCGACGGCGACGCCGACGCGGTCATGCTCGCGCGCCCGTGGCTGCGCAACCCGCACTGGGCGCTCGAGGCCGAGGTCGTGCTCGACGGCGCGGTCCCCGCCGACGACCCGCACGCATCCGTCTGGCCTCCCCAGTACACGCGGGCGCGGCTGGTCTAGCGGACGGTTCAGACGCCGGTGACGAGGCGGACCCCGTCGGCGACCTTCGAGAGCACGTAGGCCGGCACTCGACCGACGGGGTACGGGTCGACGAACTCCCGGCTCACCGGCCCGAGCTGCGAGACGACGGCGACCGAGTCGCGGTCGAGACCCGAGGCATCCACGGGTACGAGCACGTTGCCGGGAAAGGCCTCGAGCGCGACGTTGGACGTCAGCGGCACGACGAGCACCGTGGCGATCGCGGAGGCGAGCAGCCAGTCCTCCTGCAGCACCACCGCAGGGCGCCGCTTCGCCGGTTCCGAGCCGAGCGGCGACCCGAGGTCGACCCACACCACGTCCCCGTGGGCGATCACCAGTCGGTGCCCTCGCTGATGATGCGCTCCGACTCCCGGAGCAATGGGCTGTCGGCGGACGGTTGGCCGACGCGGGCGACGACCGCGTCGGCCATAGCCGTGAGCTCCGCCTCGCCCTCGAGCTCGTCGGCGAGCCTGCGGCCGGCGCGCCGGTAGAACTCCGAGCGGTTCATGCCGTGCCGAGCGGCGATCCGCTCGAAGCGTTCGAAGTCGGCGTCCGGGATCGATATCGCGGTCTTCATGCCGTCGAGTATAACGAGTAATACCGCGCCGCTCCAGGGGTGCGTGCCGTACAGTGCTGGACGACTGCTCAGCGCGGAGCGCAGCCGAGCGGGTCGCGATCCGACCTACGGCTCCTCGCGCTCGAAGGGCGGTCCCCTTCCAGAACGAGGAGCCGGCATGACGATCGACCTGACCACCTACGCCTTGAGCGACGAGGAGCTCGACCTCGCGCGCGCCGTGCGCGACTTCGCCGACAAGGTGGTCGCGCCGGCCTCCTACGAGGCCGACCGCACGAAGACGCTGCCGATGGACGTCGTCGCGCAGATGGGCGAGCTCGGCCTGTTCGGCATCCCGTTCCCCGAGGAGCACGGGGGCCAGGGCGGCGACTACTTCACGCTCGGGCTCGCGATCGAGGCGCTCGCGCGCGTCGACCAGTCGATCGCGATCACGCTCGAGGCGGGCGTGAGCCTCGGCGCGATGCCGATCCACCTCTTCGGCACCGACGAGCAGAAGGCAGAGCTGCTGCCCGACCTGCTCGAGGGGCGCGCGCTCGCGGGCTTCGGCCTCACCGAGCCCGAGGCGGGCTCCGACGCCGGTGCCACGCGCACGACCGCGCGGCTCGAGGGCGACGAGTGGGTCATCAACGGCGCGAAGCAGTTCATCACCAACTCCGGCACGCCCATCACGCGCTTCGTGACGGTCACCGCCGTCACGGGGGAGCGGGACGGCCGCAAGGAGATCTCGACGATCATCGTGCCGAACGGCACGCCGGGCTTCACGATCGAGGCGCCCTACGACAAGGTCGGCTGGCACGCCTCCGACACGCATCCGCTCACCTTCCGCGACGCGCGCGTGCCGGCCGGCAACCTGCTCGGGGAGCGGGGTCGCGGCTTCGCGGGCTTCCTGCACATCCTCGACGAGGGGCGCATCGCGATCGCGGCGCTCGCGACGGGCGCGGCCGAGGGCTGCCTCGAGGCGTCGATCGACTACGCGCAGCAGCGCACCGTCTTCGGCGAGCCGCTCGCGACGCGCCAGAACGTGCAGTTCGTCATCGCGCGCATGCAGGCGCGCGTGCACGGCGCCCGGCTCGCGTGGCACCACGCGGCGCGGCTGCGGGATGCGGGCAAGCCGTTCAAGACGGAGGCCGCGATCGCGAAGCTCGTCTCGAGCGAGGCGGCGATGGACAACGCGCGCGACGCGACGCAGATCTTCGGCGGCAACGGCTTCATGAACGAGTACCCCGTCGCGCGGCACTACCGCGACTCGAAGATCCTCGAGATCGGCGAGGGCACGAGCGAGGTGCAGCTGCTCGTGGTGGCGAGGGCGCTCGGGCTGGCCTGAGCCCTCGCCCCTGACTGCTAGGCCGACGGCGCGAACTCGAACTCCGGCTCGGCGTTCGCGCCCGTCGTGCCGTGCTCGGCGCCGTCCTCGACGAACGCCTTGAGCCGCGCGTTGAGGTCGGCCCAGCCGTAGTCGTAGCCCGAGCCGGTGCCCTCGACGTCGTCGTCGCCCCACAGGCGCACCGCGTCGTGCTGGAGCGTGACGCGCGTGCCGGCATCCGTCGACTCGAGCTCGTAGCGCGCCTCGCCCGCGTAGGCGGGGCCCATGCCCATCTGCCCCGTCCAGGCGTAGGCGCGGCCGGGCTCGCACGCGGTGACGATGCCCCACAGCGCGGTCGCGTCGCCGCGCCGCTCGAGCACGGCCCCGCCCGCGCGCTGCGGGAACTCGAGCTGCCGGCCGGTGCCCTCGAGCATGAGGTAGGGCGAGCCCCACCAGCGGTGCGGCTCGTCGACGAGCGCCTGCCAGACGCGCTCGACGGGGGCGGCGATGTCGATCGCCTGGCGGACGTGGAACTCGTGCATGTCGGGTCGAGCCACCCGATGGTGGCCTGGTAGAGGGCGGATGCGTTGAGGGCGTTCTCGCGCTCGCGGCCGCGGTCGGTCACGAGCACGAGGTCGGCGGCGCGGAAGACCGCACACGTCGATGGTGCACCTGCGCTCGGCGCCCGTCGAGAGCTGGCGCCTCGGCATCGCGCACCTCGTTCGCCCGGCGAACGAGTTCCGAGCGACCGTGCCCTAGAGTCGGTTGCGGTTCCCGCCTCTCGACCTAGGAGCACCATGGCCGACATCAAGAAGGGCCTCGCCGGTGTCATCGCAGACACCACCGAGGTCTCGAAGGTCAACCCCGACACGAACTCGCTGCTCTACCGCGGCTACCCCGTGCAGGAGCTCGCGCTCACCCAGCCCTTCGAGGCCGTCGCGCACCTGCTCTGGCACGGCGACCTGCCCACCGCTGAGCAGCTCGCCGAGCTGCGCGCGAAGGAGCGCGAGCACCGGGCGCTCCCCGAGAACGTGAAGACGGTCATGGATGCGCTCCCCACGACAGCGCACCCCATGGACGTCGTGCGCACGGCCGTCAGCATCGTCGGGGCCAACGACCCGACGACCGAGGACGCATCCGCCGATCTCGAGAAGGCCTTCCGGCTCTTCGCCGTGCTGCCCGCGATCGTCAGCTACGAGCAGCGCCGCCGCAACGGCCAGGGGCTGATCGAGCCGCGCGACGACCTCGACTACGCCGCGAACTTCCTCTGGATGTCGTTCGGCGAGGAGGCCGAGCCCGTCGTCGTCGAGGCGTTCAACCAGTCGATGGTGCTCTACGCCGAGCACTCGTTCAACGCATCCACCTTCACCGCCCGCGTCATCACCTCGACGCTCGCCGACCTCTACTCCGCCGTCACAGGCGCGATCGGCGCGCTCAAGGGGCACCTGCACGGCGGCGCGAACGAGGCCGTGATGGAGGTCTTCGACGAGGTCGGCTCGGCGGATCGGGCGGATGCGTGGATGCAGTCGGCACTCGACGAGAAGCGCAAGATCATGGGCTTCGGGCACCGCGTCTACAAGAACGGCGACTCGCGCGTGCCGACGATGCGCGCCGCGCTCGAGCGGCTCGTCGAGCACTACGACCGGCCCGACATGCTCGAGATCTACCGCGCGCTCGAGCAGGCGATGGCCGACCGGAAGCCGATCAAGCCGAACCTCGACTTCCCATCGGGGCCGGCGTACGCGCTCATCGGCTTCGACGTGCCGATCTTCACGCCGCTGTTCGTCGCGGCGCGCGTGACGGGCTGGACCGCCCACATCATCGAGCAGCGCGCGAACAACGCGCTCATCCGCCCCCTCTCGGAGTACGTCGGCGTCGACGAACGGCATGTGCCGGGCATCGACGCGGAGGCGCTGCCGGAGGACACGTCCACGATCGAGGAGACCGAGTAACCGCATGACCATCCCCACCCTGCAGCTCAACGACGGCCACACGATCCCGCAGCTCGGCTTCGGCGTCTTCAAGGTCGACCCGGCCGAGACCGAGCGCATCGTCACCGAGGCGTTCGAGGCCGGCTACCGCCACATCGACGCCGCGGCGATCTACCGCAACGAGGAGGGCGTCGGCCGCGCGATCGCCGCGAGCGGCATCCCGCGCGACGAGCTCTTCATCACGACGAAGCTCTGGAACGACCGTCGGGGCGCAGCCGAGACCCGCGCCGCGATGGGCGAGAGCCTCGAGAAGCTCGGGCTCGACCACGTCGACCTCTACCTCATCCACTGGCCCGCACCCGCCAACGGCAGCGTCGTCGAGACGTGGGAGACCTTCGCCGAGCTGCGCTCGGAGGGCCTCACGACCTCGATCGGCGTCTCGAACTTCGACGAGCGCTTCCTGCCCGGCGTGCTCGAGACCGGCATCGTGCCGGCTGTCGACCAGATCGAGCTGCACCCGCAGTTCCAGCAGCGCGCCGCGACGGCGCTCGCCGCCGAGCACGACATCAAGATCGAGGCGTGGGGGCCGCTCGGCCAGGGCAAGGTCGACTACTCGGCGACGGTCATCGGCGAGATCGCCGAGCGCCTCGGCGTCTCGTGGGCGCAGGTCACGCTCGCGTGGCACCTCGCTGCCGGCCGCATCGTCTTCCCGAAGTCGAACCGCCCTGAGCGCATGGCCGAGAACCTTGCCGCCGCCGAGGTGACGCTCTCGGCCGACGACATCGCCGCGATCGACGCGCTCGACCAGGGTGCGGCCGGCCGCGTCTCGGCCGACCCCGCCGAGACGAACTAGCGCTCGCTCGAGCGGTCGTCCTATTCGGACCCGTTCTCGGCACGCGGACCCCGGATCTCGGGTCCCGCTGCCGAGAACGGGTCCGTTCCGCGTTGCGCCTGCAGGGGAGGCGGCGCGGGGCGCCGGCGCGGGTTGAGCGCTCAGCGCAGCAGCGCCGCGATGCGCGGACCGAGCGCCTCGGCGACCCGCTCCTGGTCGCGGTCTCCCTTCGCGACGAGGAACGAGTGGTCGCCGCCCGGGACCCAGTCGACGCGCGCGTCCGGCAGCCGCTCGACGAGCCGGTCGAGCAGATCGCCCGACTGGAACGGGTCGTTCGTGCCCTGCAGGAACCGCTGGCGCAGCGCGATCGCGTCGAGGTGCGCGTCCTTGAGCCGCTCGGGCTTGCCGGGCGAGTGCAGCGGGTAACCGAGGTAGAGGAGCCCCGCCGCCGGCATGCCGCCCGCGACCGCCGCTGCCGCCATGCGCCCGCCGAACGACTTGCCGCCCGCCCACGGGGCGTGCGGGAGGAGCGGTGCCACCGCATCCATCACCGCGAGCCAGGTCGCGATCGCGCTCGGCTCGCGCTCGGGCTGGCGCTTGCCCGCCTGCGCGTTCGGGAAGCTCGCGCGCGCGACGGCGATGCCGGCAGCCACGAGCCCGCGCGCCGCGCCGACCATCCATGGGCTCGTCGCCGAGCCGCCCGCGCCGTGCATGAGCACGAGGCTCGCCCACGGGTCGCGCGGCACCTCGACGATCGCGTCGACGTGCGGCACGGTCGGGTGCTCGATCGCGACGGGCACGATGCTGGTCTCGTCGAGGGCGTGGGCGTCCATGCCTCGAGCCTCGCACGCCTCGCTCGCGCCGCTCTCCACAACCGCGCGGATGCGTCGCGCCGGCGGGGCGCGGATCCTGCCACCCTGCGCCGCATGGAGCCATCGATCGCCGACGAGGCGGAGTCCTACCTGCACGGCCTGCTCGAGGAGTGGGCGACGCCGCAGCCCGGCGAGTGCATCGCCTGCTACCTCGACCGCGCGCTCGAGGGCGGCGGCTGCGACGGCGACCTGCGCTTCGCCGAGCGCTACCGCGACCTCGTCGCGCCGCGCGCGACGGCACTGCTCGCTCGGCTGGAGTCCGCCGGCGGGTACTGCGACTGCGAGGTGCTCGTCAACGCCATGCAGCCGGCGTGGCACCTGTGGTCGACGAGCCGCGAGATCGAGGTCGACGGGCGCACGATCGTGCTCGAGGCCGAGCCGCCCGAGTCGATGCCGCCGTGCCTCGGCGTGCGGCGCGGCTCGACGCAGCCGTGCCGCAACTGGCATCGGATGATCCGGCGCGGGCGATGGTGAGCGGCGGCGAGGGGCGGCAGCGCGGGCCGCCGGTGGTCGCGGACGCGGGCGACCGCAGCGCCGGCGCCGGCGCGATCGAGCGCCTTCGCGAGCACGCGGCGCCCAGCCTCGCGGAGTAGCGTCCCGCGCATGGAGCGACCCGTCGACAACCGGCTCGCGCAGGCCGCGAGCGAGTACCTGCGGCTGCACGCCGACAACCCCGTCGACTGGCGCGAGTGGGGCGAGGAGGCGTTCGCCGAGGCGCGGGAGCGCGGGGTGCCCGTGTTCGCCTCGGTCGGCTATGCGACGTGCCACTGGTGCCACGTCATGGCGCGCGAGTCGTTCGCCGACCCCGAGATCGGGCAGCGGCTGCGCGAGGGGTTCGTCGCCATCAAGGTCGACCGCGAGGAGCGGCCCGATGTCGACGGTGCCCTCATGAGCGCTGCGAGCGCCTTCACCCGCAACCTCGGCTGGCCGCTGAGCGCCTTCCTCACGCCCGACGGGCTGCCCTTCTTCGCGGGCACCTACTTCCCGCCCACGAGCCGGCAGGGCTTGCCGGGCTTCGGCGAGCTGCTCACGGCGATCGGGCAGGCGTACCGGGAGCAGTCGGATGCCGTGCTCGCGACCGCGGCGGGCGTGCAGGAAGCGCTTCGGGACGCGGCACGCGGCGCCGGCGGGGAGGCGCCGAGCGCCGAGGAGGCGCGCGCTGCGCTCGCCTCCGTCGAGTCGGTCGAGGACAAGTGGCACGGCGGCCTCGGCGAGGGGCAGAAGTTCCCGCAGCCGGGTCTCATCGTGGCGCTCGCCGAGCCGCGCACGGCCGCGCTCGCACCGGGGCTCGCGGAGCGGCTGCTCGACGCGGCCGCGGGTGACGGCGACGTGGTCGCGGCGGGCGGCTACTCGAGCCTCCGCGGCCGCGACGGCGGCTTCTTCCGCTACGCGACGCAGCGCGACTGGACAGTGCCGCACTTCGAGCGGATGCTCGTCGACAACGCGCAGCTGCTGCACGCCGCGACGCTGCTCGGCCGTGAGCGCGTCGCCACCGGCGTCGTCGGCTTCCTCGGCGACGTGCTGCGACTGCCGGGCGGCGCGTTCGCGATCGCCGAGGACGCCGAGTCGACGGTCGACGGCGAGCGCGTCGAGGGCGGCTGGCACCTCGCGGCCGACCCCGACGCGCCCGGCGTCGAGCGGCCCCCGCTCGACCGGCTCGTCGTCACCGCGGCGAACGGGCTCGCGATCGAGGCGCTCGCGACCCGAGCGCTCCGCGACGACGACGAGCGCGCGCTCGAGCTCGCCCGGGGTGCCGCCGAGTTCCTGCTCGAGCACCACGCGGCCGACCCCGCCGCGCTCGTGCACGCGAGCCTCGAGGGCCGCCCCTCGCGTGCCTCGGCCACGGCCGCCGACGCCGGCTGCCTCGCCTCGGGGCTCCTCGCGCTCACCGCCGCGACCGGCGAGGCGCGCTGGGCGGTCGCCGCGCGCGCCATCCTCGCGGCGGCACCCGACCCCGCCGCGCCGACCGGGCAGGGGCCGGCCCTCGAGCGCGGGCCGGACTCCGACGGCGATGCCCCTTCGGGCCGGTCGGCGCTCGCCGGCGCGCTGCAGCAGCTCTACGCGCTCACGGGCGATGCCGTCCACCTCGAGCACGCGCAGCGCGTGCTCGACGCGAGCCTCGCGATGCGCAACCCGCTCGCCGGCGCCGCGACCCTCCGGGTCGCGGCGCTGCTCGCCGAGCCGCCGCGCACGACCGTGCTCGTCGGCGAGCCGCCGATCGGGCACCGGCGCGAGCCGGGCGCCGTCATCGCGTCGCCCGCGCGAGCGGTCGAGCTCGCTGCCGCAGGCTTCTCGCTCTACGAGGGCAAGATCGAGCCGGGCGCCTACCGCTGCGAGGCGTTCGTCTGCGAGCTCCCGCAGCGCTACTGACTCGAGCGCTACTGACCGGAGCGCTACTGACCGGCCGCCGAGACGCTCCCCGGCCTCGGCTTCCGTTCTGCAGGCGATCCGGGCTGCTGAAGGGGAGTGCTCCCTCCGCAGCCTCGAATCACCTGCAAAGCGGGAGGAGGTGCTGGAGGTGCGTCAGCGGCCGGGCCACATCGGCGGCCAGTAGCGCAGCCTGATGAGGTCCGACTCCATCTGGATGCCGTACCAGACCGGCATGAACCACAGCGAGACCGCGATGGCGACGACCACGATCACGGCGACGACGGCCCAGCCGGCCGCGCGCCGCTCGGCGCCGTCGTCGATCCGGGCGGGCGGCGGGACGGCGGCGGCGACGTCCGTCTCGAGCGGGGTCGACGCATCCGTCGCCACTCGCCTCGGCCCCACGAGCAGCTGCAGCGCGTGGGCGAGCCCGATCACCATGAACGGCAGCATGACGATGGCGTAGAAGAAGAAGATCGTGCGCTCCGGCACGAGCAGCCACGGCAGGTAGCCGGCCGCGACGGCGACGAGCAGGAAGCCCGCGCGGCGATCGAGCGAGCGGCCGAAGTGGAACAGCAGCACGCCGAGCGCGACGACCGAGGCGTACCAGACGAGCAGGTTCGGCAGCGCGGTCACCCACCACGTGCCCTCCGCGCCCGAGACCATCTCGAAGCCCGTCGGCCGGCCGAGGTAGAACCACTCGAACGCCGGCGACTGGTAGCTGTGGTCGTTCGTGAGGCCGACGTGGAAGCCGAACTGCTGCACGTGGTACTGCCACAGCGACTGCAGGCCGAGCGGCACCCACGCGAGCAGCCCGCCCCAGCGCAGGTCGGCGCGCTCGAGCATGAGCTGCGAGCCCCAGCCGCCGTCGAACCAGCCGGCGTAGCTCGCGACGTAGGCGACGAGCGCCGGCCCGCACAGCAGCACGAAGCTCGCCGGCGCCTGCGAGAGCAGCGTGCCGAGCCACGGCGAGCGGTAGCCGGCGCGGCGGCGGTCGAGCGCGTCCATGAGCACGGTCCACAGGCCGAACGCGGCGAGGAACGCGGCGCCCGACCACTTCGTCGCGCACGCGGCGCCGAGCAGCACCCCCGCGACGATGATCCACGGGCGGTTCCACATGGCGGCGAGGATGCGCTGCGGCCGGTCGGCGAGGGCGCGCACGGTGCGCGCGGGGGAGCCGCGCCGGTCGATGAGCAGCGCGCCAGCGCCCGCGAGCACGAACATCGCGAGCACCCCGTCGAGCAGCGCCGTGCGACTCATGACGATCGCGAGCCCGTCGATCGCCATGAGGAAGCCCGCGAGGCTCGCGAACGCGACCGAGCGCAGCAGCCCGCGCGCGACCGCGTAGGTCAGGCCGACGACGGCGATGCCGGCGAGTGCGCTCGGCAGCCGCCACCAGAACGGGTCGGCCATGCCGAACACGGCCATCGCCATGCCGATGATCCACTTGCCGAGCGGCGGGTGCACGACGTAGTCCGGCTCGTCGGTGAGGCCGCCGGGGTCGCCCGCCTCGAAGCGCTCGTCGCTGCCCTCGACCCACTCGCCCTCGTAGCCGAGCTGCCAGGTCGACCAGCCCTCCTTGACGTAGTAGGTCTCGTCGAAGACGAGCACACCGGGGTGGCCGAGGTTCGTGAGCCGCACGAGCGCGGCGAGCGCGAGGATGGCGACCGGCGCGCCGATCTCGATGCGGCGACGGATGCGCGGCTCGAGCAAGCGCTGCTCGACGGAGGCGTACGCGGCGGTGAGCCGCCCGCCGACCCGGCCGGATCGGCGCGAGGGCGCGGACTCGACCGCCACCTCGACGTCGTCGCGGTCGTCGACGCCGTCGGCGTCGGCGGTGCGGGGCAGGGTCACACGCCCGATTGTCGCATCGCCGCCCGTGGCTGCCGCCGTGCGCGCTTCGACACGCTCTGCCGCCTGCGGCGGCGGAGCGGCTCAGCGGGCGGTAGGAGGCCCGCGGGCTAGCCTGGCCGGGTGATCATCCTCGGGGCGACGCCCATCGGCAACCTCGGCGATGCGAGCGGGCGGCTGCGCGAAGCGCTCGCCACCGCGCCGGTCATCGCCGCCGAGGACACCCGCACGACCCGCCAGCTGCTCCGCGCCCTCGGCATCGACGCGCAGCCGCAGCTCGTCGCGCTCCACGAGCACAACGAGGAGGCCGCCTCGCCCGCGCTCATCGAGCGCGCTCGCGAGGGCGACGTGCTCGTGCTCACCGACGCCGGCATGCCGACCGTGAGCGACCCGGGCTTCCGGCTCGTGCAGGCCGCGGTGGCCGCGGGCGTCGAGGTGACGTGCCTGCCCGGCCCCTCCGCGGTGCTCACGGCGCTCGCGCTCTCGGGCCTGCCCACCGACCGCTTCGCGTTCGACGGCTTCCTGCCGCGGAAGGCGGGGGAGCGCGACCGCATGCTCGCCTCCATCGCCCGCGAGGAGCGCACCGTCGTGCTCTTCGAGGCGCCGCACCGGCTCGCCGAGTCGATCGAGGCGATCGACCGCGCGATGCCCGGCCGACGCATCGCCGTCGCGCGCGAGCTCACGAAGCGCTTCGAGGAGGTGCGGCGCGGCACGGCCGGCGAGCTGCTCGAGTGGGCGCGCGCGGGCGTGAAGGGCGAGATCGTGATCGTCGTCGAGGGCGCGGCGCCGGTGCTCGCCGAACTCGACGCCGCTGTCGAGCAGGTGCTGCGGCTCAAGCAGGGCGGGATGCGGCTCAAGGACGCCGCGGCCGAGGTCGCGGAGGCGACCGGGCACCCGCGGAACGCGCTGTATCAGGCCGCGCTCGCGCATCACCGGCCCTAACCGGGGCCCGGGACGGGCCCCGGCGCTGGGGTCGCGGCGGAGGCCAGCAATGGCCTCCGCCCTCAGCTCCACCGCGCGGCTCCTAGACTTGACCCCATGTCTGAGCGCTTCACGGTGACGACGCCGATCTACTACGTCAACGACGTACCCCACATCGGCCACGCCTACAACGAGGTCGCCACCGACGTCCTCGCCCGCTGGCACCGCATGCGCGGCGACGACACGTGGATGCTCACGGGCACCGACGAGCACGGGCAGAAGATCATGCGCACCGCGGCCGCGAACGGCGTGAGCCCGCAGGAGTGGACCGACCGGCTCGTCGAGACCGCGTGGAAGCCGCAGCTCGAGCTGCTCAACATCGCGAACGACGACTTCATCCGCACGACCGAGGAGCGCCACAAGGCTGGCGTGCGCATCTTCCTCGAGCGGCTCAAGGACGCCGGGTACATCTACCACGGCGAGTTCGAGGGGCAGTACTGCGTCGGCTGCGAGGAGTACAAGACCGCGAACGACCTCGTGCCGGGCACGGGCGAGTTCGAGGGCCAGCTCGTGTGCGCCATCCACTCCCGCCCGATCGAGGTCGTGCGCGAGGCGAACTACTTCTTCAAGCTGAGCGAGTTCGGCGACCGGCTGCTCGCGCTCTACGACGAGCGCCCCGACTACGTGCAGCCCGAGCACGTGCGCAACGAGGTGCGGCAGTTCGTCAAGCAGGGCCTCACCGACCTCTCGATCAGCCGAAACACCTTCGACTGGGGCATCAAGGTGCCGTGGGACGAGAGCCACGTCGTCTACGTCTGGTTCGAGGCGCTGCTCAACTACATCACCGCGAACGGCTACGGCGTCGACGACGAGCAGTTCGAGCGCCGCTGGCCCGCCGTGCACATCGTCGGCAAGGACATCGCGCGCTTCCACGCCGTCATCTGGCCCGCCATGCAGATGGCCGCGGGCCTGCCGATCTCGGAGCACGTCTTCGGCCACGGCTGGCTGCTCGTCGGCGGCGAGAAGATGTCGAAGTCGAAGGCGACCGGCATCGAGCCGCGACAGATCACCGACGTGTTCGGCGTCGACGCCTTCCGCTACTACTTCTCGTCGGCGATCGCGTTCGGCTCCGACGGCTCCTTCTCGTGGGAGGACCTCGACGCCCGCTACCACTCCGAGCTCGCGAACGGCCTCGGCAACCTCGCCTCGCGCGTCATCGCGATGGTGCACAAGTACTGCGACGGCGTCGTGCCCGACGTCGCGCCGGATGACGACATCCGGGATCTCGTGACGGATGCGGTGGGTCGCGCCGACAGCGCGATCGACCGCTTCGCGATCGACCAGGCGGTCGACGCGGCGATGTCGATCGTCGAGCGGCTGAACGGCTACATCACCGAGCAGGCGCCGTGGGTGCTCGCGAAGGACGAGGCGCAGCGCGACCGGCTCGCGCAGGTGCTCGCCTCGAACGTGCACGGCATCGGCGCGGCCGCGATCCTGCTCGCGCCGATCATGCCCGCGAGCGCGCAGGCGCTGTGGGCGGCGGTCGGCGGCGAGGGCGACGTGCTCGCGCAGCCGATCCGGCAGGCGCACGAGTGGCGGGGCACGGGTCGCGTGACGACGGTGCCGCCGCTCTTCCCGCGCATCGAGCAGGCGGCGCCCGCGGCGTAGGCCGCCCCGCTCGTCGAGTAGGGCACCGCAGGTGCCCGAATCGAGACGCGTGCGCGGCGCCTCCTATGCGGGCGGCGTCTCGATACGGCGGCTGCGCCGCCTTCTCGACGAGCGGGTGGGGAGCAGGACGAGCGGAGAGGGGCGTAGGGTCTCGCCATGGCGGAGACGACCCACGAGCGCGTCGGCGAGCAGTCGGTGGTGCACCGGCGCGAGTTCGATGCGCGCCCCGAGCAGGTGCAGCGCGCGCACACGACGGCGGAGCTCTTCGCGCAGTGGATGGGCCCGCGCGGCTCTCGGCTGCGCATCGACCGCTTCGAGGCGCACACGGGCGGCCGCTTCGACTACACGGTGGAAGCCGGTGGTGGGGAGGCCGGCGATGGCGAGGCGGGCGGCGAGTGGCGCTTCTGGGGCTCGTACCACGAGGTCGTCGCGGGCCGGATCGTGCACACGTGGGAGCTCCAGCAGGAGCCCGGCAGGCCCACGCTCGAGGTGCTGGAGTTCCGCGAGCTGCCGGGCGGCCGCTGCGCGCTCGGGATCACCTCGACCTACGCGTCGAAGGCGGCGTGCGACGCGATGGTCGAGTCGGGCATCGACGGCGGGATGGACGAGGACTTCGAGCGCCTCGACGAGGCGCTCGCGCAGCTCGCACGCTGACGCGCTACGAGGCGGGGAGGCGCAGCGCGTACTCCTCCTCGAGCCCGACGACCGAGAGGTCGAGGCCGGCATCGGCATCCACCTCGGTCGGCACCTCGAGCCGGTAGGTGCGCGCCGAGGTCGGCATCGCGCACGCATCGTCCTGCAGGAACGCGACGACGAGGGAGCGCTCGCTGCTCGGCACTGGGTCGCCGGCGGCCGGCCAGCAGTCCTGCGCGACGGGCAGCGACACCGCGAACAGGCTCGGCCGCTCGATCCAGACGACGACCGCGCCGAGCCGCAGCACGTCGTCGACCGAGGCGCCGCTCTCGAGCGGCACGCCGGGCTCGCCCGGGTTGAGCTCCTCGGGCGCCGCGCCACGGACCGCTTCGAGCGCCTCGGCGGCGATCGTGGACGCGCCCTGCGCGCTCGAGGAGGACGACGCAACCGACGAATCGGGGAAGCCGACCGGGCTCTCGCTCGCGGCCCCCTGGCCGCTCATGGTGCACCCCGCAGTGGCAAGGCTCGCTGCGATCGTGACTGGCAGTGCGAGGCGGAAGCGCATCCGGTGGGTCCTCCTGAACGTGGTCGGTCGTGCTCCACGTTGGCAAGCGAGCCCTGGCGCGGCCTGGACGCGAACCAAGCATTCGCTCTGCTCGAGCCCTCGTAGGCTTGGGAGCATGCCTGCCGACCACGACGGAACCGCGCCCCTCGACGTGCCCGAGACGCCCGGCGCGACGGCGCTGCCGGGCGGCGAGTACATCCGCGAGCGCTTCGACGACGGCAAGCGCGACATGACGCGGCCCGACGTGCCCGAACCGCTCGGCGTGCCCATCTACGACAACCACACCCACCTCGAGATCAAGGACGGCGACGACCTCCCGTACTGGAAGGCGCTGGATGCGGCGGGCCGGGCCGGGGTCGCGGGCGTCATCCAGGTGGGCGGTGACGTCGAGTCGTCGGAGTGGTCGGCCGCGCTCGCGAAGCAGGATCGGCGGGTGCTCGCGGCCGTCGCGCTCCACCCGAACGAGGCGCCCGGCTACGCGGAGGCCGGCACGCTCGACGAGGCGCTCGCGGTCATCGACCGGCTCGCGGCCGAGCCGCGCGTGCGCGCGGTCGGCGAGACGGGGCTCGACTTCTTCCGCACGGGCGAGGACGGCCGGCGCGCGCAGCACGAGTCGTTCGAGGCGCACATCGAGATCGCGAAGCGGCACGGGGTCGCGCTGCAGATCCACGACCGCGACGCGCACGACGCCGTCGTCGAGACGCTGCTGCGGGTCGGCGCGCCCGAGACGACCGTGTTCCACTGCTTCTCGGGCGACGAGGCGCTCGCGCGCATCGCCGCCGAGCACGGCTGGTACCTCTCGTTCGCCGGCACCGTGACGTTCTCGAACGCGAAGAACCTGCACGGTGCGCTCGAGGTGGCCGACCGCAGCCGCATCCTCGTCGAGACGGATGCGCCGTTCCTGACGCCCGCGCCCTTCCGCGGGCGCCCGAACAGCCCCTACCTCACGCCGCTCACCGTGCGGTCCATGGCCGAGCGGCTCGGCGTCGACGCCGACGAGCTCGCGGCCGAGACGGCCGAGAACACGCTACGCGCCTACGGCAGCTGGGACTGAGCCACGTCGGTCACGGCTGCCCGAGCACGTCCTCCGGCGCGAGGGCGATGACGGCCTCGCGGCCGTCGTGCATCGTGCCGGTGACCGTCACCTCGACGCCGAGCGCGGCGGGCACCCGCTCGGGCAGCGGGAACTCCCAGCCGTAGAGCCCGCCGTCGGCGGGGCAGTCCATGTCGCCGTCCGGCAGCTCGAACGCGACCTCGATCGAGCCGGGGCCCGTGACCTTCGCGCCGACCGGCGTCGCGTTGCAGACCGGGGCGACGACGGAGCCGATCGTCATGACGGCGAGCGAGGCGCCCGGCTCGAGCCACTTGACCGCGACCTGCGGCAGCGTGCCGGGCGGGATGACCGTGTCCATCGCCGGCAGCTGCTCCTGGGGGATCGGCGTCGGCGCGATCGCGCCGGGCGGGTCGTCGATGAGC
The DNA here is from genome assembly GCF_049897585.1 of Agrococcus sp. TSP3-2-1. Lineage (NCBI taxonomy): Bacteria > Bacillati > Actinomycetota > Actinomycetes > Micrococcales > Microbacteriaceae > Agrococcus > Agrococcus sp. TSP3-2-1. The sequence goes on along the minus strand of NZ_JAFCWN010000003.1, from coordinate 274,247 downwards.
GAGGGCTGGGGGTCGGCGGGCCCCGTGAGCACGTCGTCGGGGCCCACCTGCACGTCGATCGGCTGCTCCTGCAGGTCGGTGAGCTGCACGTCGAGCGGCGCCTCGGCGTCGACGGGCTCGGGCAGCCCGAGCGTCCAGCCGTGGAGCGTGAAGTCGGCCGTGCACATCATCGCCGGGTCGGGCGGGTCGAACGCGACGGTGACGACCCCGTCGACGAGCTCGGCGGCGTCGGGCTGCGGGATGCAGCCACCCCCGCCGCCCGAGCCGCCGACGACGACCGCGAGCGACTCGCCGGGCTCCGACCACAGCACCGCGACGCCGTCGGCGGAGACGCGCTCGAAGAGGCGGTCGCTCGCGAGCGTCTCCGGCTCGATCGCGACCGGGGCGTCGCCGCTGCCGGCGCCGGGCGCGCTCGGTGCGTCCGATTGCCCGGGCGTCGCGCTGCTGCACGCGGCGAGCAGCGCCGCGACCCCCGCGAGCGCGACGGCGGCGAGCGCGCGCGCTCGCGCGCCCCGACGCATCCGGAACTTCGTGGTGCTCGCCATGGCGGTCTCCCTCGGCCGCGACGCGCGTCGTGTCGCGCGTCCCTGCGTCGCATCCTGCCGCATCCGGGTGCGGACGGCCACGCACCTCGCTCGGCATAGGCTCGATGCGTGAGCACGGAGGAGACGTCGGGGCAGTCGAGCGACAGGGCGGCGCAGGGCCGCGGGAGCGCGGAGACGCTGCTCGGGGCCGCCGAGATCCGCTCGCTCGCGGCGCGGCTCGACCTGACGCCGACGAAGCGGTGGGGGCAGAACTTCGTCGTCGACGCGAACACCGTGCGCCGCATCGTGCGGACGGCGGATGTCGCCGGTCGCGATGTCGTGGAGGTCGGGCCGGGGCTCGGCTCGCTCACGCTCGGCCTCACCGAGGTCGGCGCTCGGGTGGCGGCGGTCGAGATCGATCCGCGGCTCGCGGAGCTGCTGCCCGAGACCGTGGGGCGCAAGCAGGCGGATGCGCGGCTCGAGGTCGTGCACCACGACGCGCTCACGCTCGAGTCGCTGCCGTTCCCGCCCGAGGCGATCGTCGCGAACCTGCCCTACAACGTCTCGGTGCCGGTGCTCATCCACCTGCTCGAGCGGTTCCCGACGATCGAGCGCGCGCTCGTGATGGTGCAGGCCGAGGTCGGGCACCGGCTCGCCGCGAGCCCGGGCTCGAAGACCTATGGGTCGCCGTCGGCGAAGGTCGCGTGGTGGGGGCAGTGGGCGCTCGAGGGCGACGTGTCGCGGCAGATCTTCTGGCCGGTGCCGAACGTCGACAGCGTGCTCGTCGGCTTCCGGCGCGGGCCCTCGCGCGGCGCGGAGGAGCTGCGCCGTGCGACGTTCGCGGTGATCGACGGGGCGTTCGGGCAGCGGCGGAAGATGCTGCGGCAAGCGCTCTCGGGCGTGTACGGCTCGGCGGCCGCCGCGACCGAGGTGCTCGAGCGCGCCGGGGTGGTGCCGACGCTGCGCGGCGAGGCGCTCGAGCTCGACGACTTCATCCGCATCGCCGAGGCCGGGCCCGCGCGCTGAGGCGCGGGCGCCCGCGCTCGCGGTCGGAGACGGACCCCACTTCGGCAGCGGGACCCGAGATCTCGGGTCCCGCTGCCGAGATCGGGTCCGTGCCCAACCGCGGCGGCTTCCTGCGCCGCGGTTCGGATGAGGCGCGCGCGTCAGCCGCGCCCGTCGAGCTCCGCGACGAGGCGCTTCGGCGCCGTGACGCGGAACGATGCGTCGACGAGCTCGGCCACGCGCTCCCAGTCGGCGTCCTCGAGGTCGACCGCGACCCATCCGTAGGGTCCGAGGTAGGCCGGCAGGGCCGCGCCCTCCGCGAGCAGCGTGAGCCGCTCGTCGGGCTCGAGCAGCACCGACACGCGCGGCGGGCGGAGCCCTGCGGCGTACTCCTCGCGCGTCGAGCCGCCGAGGTAGGCGAAGACCTTGCGCGTGCAGAAGGCGGGGCGGCCGTGCGAGAGCTTCTCCTGCGCGCCCGGCAGTGCGAGCGCGATCGCCCGCAGCCGCGCGAGGAGCGGGTCGTCGTCGTCGAACGCGCGCGCGTGCGCCATGCCGCGAGAGTAGCGCCGCCGCGGCTGCCGCGGGCGCGCAGGAAGCGACCCTGCGCTCGCACTAGGTTGGAACGCGTGATGGGCAGGAGCACGGTGCGGGCGAAGGCGCCCGGCAAGATCAACGTGCACTTGGGCGTCGGCGCCATCCAGGACGACGGCTACCACGACGTCGCGACCGCCTACCAGGCGGTGAGCCTCTACGAGATCGTCGAGGCGAGCGAGGCGAGCGACTTCTCGGTGCGCTTCTCGGGCCCCATTCCGCACGCGCAGCTCTCGACGGGCGCCGACAACCTCGCGATCCGCGCCGCGATGGCGCTCGCGCGCCGCGGCCGCGTCTCGAGCGGCGTCGCGCTCTCGATCGAGAAGCACGTGCCCATCGCAGGCGGCATGGGCGGCGGCAGCGCCGACGCCGCCGCGACGCTCGTCGCGTGCGACGAGCTGTGGGGGCTGCACCTCGGCCGCGACGCGCTCGTCGACATCGCCCGCGAGCTCGGCGCCGACGTGCCGTTCGCGCTCGCCGGCGGCACCGCGGTCGGCACCGGCCGCGGCGACCAGCTCACGCCCGCGCTCGCGCGCGGCCAGTTCCACTGGGTGCTCGCGCTCGCCGACGCGGGGCTCTCGACGCCCGACGTCTACCGCGCGCTCGACGAGCACCGGGCGCTGCACGCGGCCGACATCGCGCCGGCGCACGACGTGCCGACGGTGGACGCGCGGGTGCTGCAGGCCCTGCGCGCCGGCGACGCGTCGATGCTCGCCGAGGTGCTGCAGAACGACCTGCAGGCGCCGGCGCTGCGGCTCATGCCGCGGCTCGCCGGCACGCTCGAGCTCGGCGAGCGCTCCGGCGCGCTCGCGGGCATCGTCTCGGGCTCCGGCCCGACGGTCGCGTTCCTGTGCGACAGCCTCGAGTCGGCGATCGAGCTGCAGGTGACGCTCTCGGCGTCGCAAGTGCTCGCGCTCAAGGTGACCGGCCCGGTGCCCGGCGCCCGCCTCATCGACTGACGCCGACGCATCCGCCCGCGCCCTCCCGCGCGCGCTCCCCGTCGACCGGGGCGGCTGCGCCCGACCGGGCACGGCGCGCCGGCCCCGCTCGGGCGCGAGCGCCCCGGTCGGCGGATGCGGCGGCGGACCGGGCGGCGGACGCGGCCGGCGGGCGCCGACGCTCGGCGTGCGGGATGATGGAGGGGATATGGCACATCTCCTGGGCGCCGAGCGCGTCGGCGTGGCGTTCCCGACCCGCACCGTGTTCGAGTCGATCTCCCTCGGCCTCGAGGACGGCGACCGCATCGGCATCGTCGGCCGCAACGGCGACGGCAAGTCGACGCTGCTGCGCGTGCTCGCGGGGCTGCTCGAGCCGACGAGCGGCCGCGTCACGCGCCGCGGCGGCCTGCAGGTCGGGGTGCTCGACCAGCGCGACACGCTCGATCCCGACGGCACGATCGCCCAGGCGGTCGTCGGCGACCGGCCCGAGCACGAGTGGGCGGGCGACGCGCGCATCCGCGACCTCATCTCCGGCCTCGTCGGCGACCTCGACTGGCACGCGCGCATCGGCGACCTCTCGGGCGGCCAGCGCCGCCGCGTCGCCCTCGCCCAGCTGCTCGCGGGCGACTGGGACGTGCTCTTCCTCGACGAGCCCACCAACCACCTCGACGTGCAGGGCATCGCCTGGCTCGCCGACCACCTGAACGCCCGCTACGCGACGGGCCGCGGGGCGTTCGTCGCCGTCACGCACGACCGGTGGTTCCTGGATGCGGTGTGCACGGGCACGTGGGAGGTGCACGACGGCGTCGTGGAGCCGTTCGAGGGCGGCTACGCGGCGTACGTGCTGCAGCGCGTCGAGCGCGACCGGATGGCGGCCGCGAGCGAGGCGAAGCGGCAGAACCTCATGAAGAAGGAGCTCGCGTGGCTGCGCCGCGGCGCGCCCGCGCGCACCGCGAAGCCGAAGTTCCGCATCGAGGCGGCGACGCAGCTCATCGAGGACGAGCCGCCCGTGCGCGACCCCATCCAGCTCGCGCAGCTCGCCGCCACCCGGCTCGGGAAGGACGTCGTCGACATCGAGGGCGCCTCGGTCGAGCTGGGCGGGAAGACCATCCTCGACGACGTCACGTGGCGCATCGCGCCCGGCGAGCGCGCGGGCGTGCTCGGCCGCAACGGCGCCGGGAAGTCGACCCTGCTCGCCCTCATCGCCGGACGCATCCGCCCCACCTCGGGCCGCGTGAAGACCGGCAAGACGGTGAAGATCGCCGAGCTCACGCAAGAGCTCGAGGAGCTGCAGCAGCACGAGGACGAGCCCGTGCGCACCGTCGTCGGGCGGCTCAAGTCGAGCTACGCGAGCGGCGGCAAGGAGCTCACGCCCGGCCAGCTGCTCGAGCGGCTCGGCTTCCGCTCGGGCGAGCTCTCGACGCTCGTGAAGGACCTCTCGGGCGGCCAGCGGCGCCGCCTGCAGCTGCTGCTCATCCTGCTCGACGAGCCGAACGTGCTCATCCTCGACGAGCCGACGAACGACCTCGACACCGACATGCTCGCCGCGATGGAGGACGTGCTCGACTCGTGGGCGGGCTGCCTCATCGTCGTGAGCCACGACCGCTACCTCATCGAGCGCGTCACCGACCACCAGTACGCGGTCATGGACGGGCGGCTCGTGCACATGCCGGGCGGGGTGGATGCGTACCTCGAGCGATCGGGGAAGGGGTCGGTGACCTCCGCTGGTCGAGCAGCCGCCGAAGGCGGCGCATCGAGACCGGACGCCGACGCGACCGACGCCACCGCGCTCTCGGGCGCCGAGCGCCGCGCGATGGAGAAGGAGGCCGCGAGCCTCGATCGGCGGCTCGCGAAGGCGACGAGCGATCGCGAGCGCGTGCTGCAGCGCTTCGAGCACGCCGACCACGCCGACTTCGACGCGCTCGCCGCGCTGCAGGCCGAGCTCGCGGCGGTCGACGAGCGGATCGAGCAGCTCGAGGAGCAGTGGCTCGAGGCGCACGAGGCGCTCGAGGCCTGACCGCCCTCCGGCGCCCGTCAGGTCGCTGCGGCGAGGCGGTCGGCGAGCGCTCCGAGCGCTTCGGCCCCGGCGAGGTCGCCCGGCAGCAGCGGCACCTGCGCGATCGGGATGCCGTCCGTCGCGTCGCGCAGGACGGCGAGGTGCTGCTCCTCCTGCGCGCGCCGCTCGGCCAGCAGCCGGCCCGCATCGGCAGGGGAGCGGCGGTTGACGACGATCGCGGCCGGGTCGACGCCGAGCTGCCGCAGCTGTCGCACGACGTCGATCGACTCGGCGACCGGCAGCCGCTCGGCGATCGCGACGACGAGGAACGCGGTGTGCGCCCGATCGGTGATCGCGGAGCGCAGCAGCGCGAAGCGGTCGCGGCGGGCGACGAGGGTGCGGCGGAGTCGAGCGTCGGCGGAGGGCTGCTCGTCGCGGGTGCCGACGATGCTGCGCGCAGCGGCGGCGAAGCTCTCGGAGCGGTCGCGGTTGGCGAGCAGCGTCTCGGTCCAGCCCGTCAGCTGCTCGGGCAGGGCGAGGAGCCGCAGCGTGTGCCCCGAGGGCGCGGTGTCGAAGAGGATGAGGTCGTGCGTCTCGAAGCCCGCCGCGACGAGCTCGGCGATGCGCTCGAGCACCGCGGACTCGTGGCTGCCCGGCGCCGTCCGCGCCCGCTCGAGGTGCGCGCTCGCCGAGGCGTGCAGGCGCTCGGGCAGCAGGTGCCGCATCGTGTCGGCGACCGAGGCGAAGTGCCGCTCGATCGTCTCGAGCGGGTCGATCTCGACCGCGTCGACGAAGCCGGAGCCGACGTCGAGCACCCGGGTCGGCGCATCCGCCACCGCCTCGCCCCACACGTGGCCGAGGTTGTGAGCTGGGTCGGTCGAGACCAGCAGCACGCGAGCGCCCTCGCGCGCGCGAGCGAGCGCGAGGGCGGCGGCGACCGAGGTCTTCCCGACTCCGCCCTTGCCGCCGACGAACAGGATGCGGCGCGAGCGCGCGATCGTCAGCAGCATGCGATGTGGTCCAGCGGCGAGTCTGGGATGCCGATGCGGCGGTGCCAGGCGTGGAAGTCCTGCCACACCGCCGGCAGCAGCTCGGCCGAGTAGTAGGCAGCGGGATCGGGCACGCCGAGCGCCTCGCCGAGCACGACGACCATGAACAGGTCGTCCTCGTCGCGCTGCTCCCGCAGGAGCGTCTGGCGGTACGGGCCGACGTAGAACTCGTGCAGCCCCGATCGCAGCGCGGCCCAGCGCCGGGAGGCCTGCTCCCGGCGCTGGGCCCGCGCGTGCGACGGCACGCGTCAGACGGTCTCGCGCTCGGCCGCGAGCTGGGCGTCCTCGTCCTCGGGCTCCGGCTCCGCCTTGGCGGCGCGGCGCATCGCGAGCACCGCCTCGACCGCGACCCAGACGCTCGCGATGATGATGACGACATCGATCGCGAACAGCAGCCAATCGGCGTTGTCGGGGGCTGTGAAGCCGACGAGCTGTTCGAGCGCCGCCCAGAACGACAGCACGAACACGAGCACGAGCGGGATGATCGCCGGCAGCGGGTTGCGCCGCTTGCGGATGAGCATGACCGCGATGATCGAGAGCGAGAGCGACGCGAGCAGCTGGTTCGTCGTGCCGAACAGCGGCCAGATGCGCAGTCCGCCCTCGCCGCCGAGCCCCTGCGAGAAGGTCAGGCCGAGGCCGACCACCACGACGACGAGCGTCGCCGGGATCTTCGTGATCCGAACCTTCAGCGTCTGGCCGATCTCCTGCACGATGAAGCGCAGCAGTCGCATGCCGGTGTCCATGGTCGTGGCCGCGAACAGCACCGCCATGGTGGCGAGCACCGTCGCACTCAGTGACGCGGGCAGGCCGAGGCCGTTCTGCATGAGCGCGCCGCCGCCCTGCACGAACGCGTTCACGCCGCCGGCGCCGAACTCGCTGTAGATCTCGCGCCACTCGCCAGCCGACTGGATGCCGCCGATGACCGCGAGGATCGTGCCGAGCGAGAGCAGGCCCTCACCGACCGCGCCGAAGTAGCCGACGAAGCGAGCGTCGGTCTCCTTGTCGATCTGCTTCGAGCTCGTGCCCGAGGAGACCATGCCGTGGAAGCCGGAGATCGCGCCGCACGCGATGGTGACGAACAGCAGCGGCACGAGGCTCGGCGTGCCCGCTGGCAGGTCGGTGTTGAACATCGGCGCGACGATCTCGGGCTTCACGGCGCCGAAGAGGGTCGCGATGAGCACCGAGCCGAACAGCAGGATGAGCCCGACGAAGAGCTGCACGCCGTTGATGTAGTCGCGCGGCTGCAGCAGCACCCACACGGGCAGCAGCGACGCGATCGCGCCGTAGACGAACAGCGCGAGGATCCAGAACGTCGCGGGCGTCATGCCGAGGAAGCTCTCGGGCAGCACGACCGGCACGCTGTCGCCGAGCACGATGAGCGCGTAGAGCGTCACGACGCCGACGACCGTGACGGGGATGAGCGGCCACCGCATCCGGTAGACCGCGACACCGACGAGGAGGGCGACGATGATGGCACCCCACGTCGGGATGACCGCCGTCGGCGTGCTGATGAGCAGGTTCTTGATGACGACGGCGAACGCGGCGATCACCATCAGCAGCAGCAGGAAGATGACGACGAGGAAGAGGTTGGCGCCGCGCTTGCCGATGTAGCGGCCGGACAGCGCGCCGATCGACTTGCCCTTGTTGCGCAGCGACGCCCACAGCGTGCCGAGGTCGTGCATGCCGGCGAAGAACACCGTGCCGAGCGTGACCCACAGGAACGCGGGCAGCCAGCCCCAGATGACCGCGATGGCGGGCCCGACGATCGGGGCTGCGCCGGCGACCGACGTGAAGTGGTGGCCCCAGAGGATGAACTTGTTCGTCGGCACGTAGTCGACGCCGTCGCGCAGCTCGTGCGCGGGGGTCTTGAACGCGGCATCGAGCCGGAAGACCCGTTGCCCGAGGTACTTGGAGTAGACGAAGTAGCCGACCGCGAACATCGCCAGACCGATCAGCATCAGGACCAGAGAACCCATGGGCTTCCCTCTCTTTGCATGCGCCGTTGCACTGGAAGCGGGGGACGCCCGCTGTCAACGACCCTAGCCGCACCTCTGAGCCGCCTAGGACGACGCGCCCCAGCGCCCGACCCGGGACGCTGCCATCGCGCGGGCTGCTCGGCGAGCCGGGCGCCTGAGGCATCCTCGAGGCGGACTCGGCTACCCTGACGGCAGCCGCGCCGTCCCGCGGCCGTGGAGGGGAGCGCTCGATGGCTGAGCAGACGATCCTCGTCGTCGACGACGACCTCGCGCTCGCCGAGATGATCGGCATCGTGCTCGAGACCGAGGGCTACCGGCTCGAGCACTGCGCCGACGGGTCGGATGCGCTCGACCGGTTCCGCGACGTCCGTCCCGACCTCGTGCTCCTCGACCTCATGCTCCCGGGCAAGGACGGCATCCAGATCTGCACCGAGATCCGCGAGGAGTCGGGCGTGCCGATCATCATGCTCACCGCGAAGGGCGACCCGACCGACGTCGTGCTCGGGCTCGAGTCGGGCGCCGACGACTACGTCGTGAAGCCGTTCAACCCCAAGGAGCTCGTCGCGCGCGTGCGCACGCGGCTGCGCGTGCCGCGGCAGGAGGACGGCGGCGTCCTCCGCGTCGCCGACCTCGAGATCGACGTCGAGGGCCACCGCGTCACGCGCGGCGGCGAGGCGATCGCGCTCACGCCGCTCGAGTTCGAGCTGCTCGTCACGCTCGCGCAGAAGCCCAACCAGGTGTTCTCGCGCGAGATGCTGCTCGAGCAGGTGTGGGGCTACCACTACAAGGCCGACACGCGCCTCGTGAACGTGCACGTGCAGCGGCTGCGCTCCAAGGTCGAGCGCGACGTCGACAACCCGGTGGTCGTCACGACCGTCCGCGGGGTCGGCTACCGCGCCGGCGCCCCCACCGGCTAGGCCATGGCCGCGCGACGCCGCCCGATCTGGGAGACGGCGACCCGCGTGCTGCGGCGCTCGCTGCAGTGGCGCGTCGTCGCGGCGAGCATGGCGCTCTCGACGCTCGCGCTCGTCGGCGTCTTCGGCTACATGTCGCTCTCGGTCGGGCAGAACCTCTTCGAGACGCGCCGCGACGAGGCGCTCGTCGAGGCGGTGCGCGCCTCGGGCGAGATGCAGCAGATCTTCGACGAGGCGGTCACCGCGACGCTCACGAGCGGAGAGGTGGATTCGCTGCAAGACCGGGCGCTCGACGCCGTCACCGGGCTCATCGCGAGCCGCACGTCGACGGAGTACGCGATGCTCCGCAGCGACCGGCAGGGGGAGACGCTCCTGCAGATGAACGACGTGCAGTCGCAGGCCTTCGACACCGACCTGCTCTCGAGCGAGCTCCGCGCATCCGTCGCCTCCGCATCCGACACCACGCCCTACTACCAATCGGTGCGGCTCGAGCAGGGCGGCGGCTCCGAGCCCGCGATCGTCGTCGGCACGACCGTCGACGTGCCGCTCGCGGGCCGCTACGAGCTCTACCTGCAGACGAGCCTGCAGTCGACGCAGGCGACGCTCGGCTTCATGCAGCTCACGATGGTGCTCGGCGGGCTCGCGCTCATCGCGCTCATCGGCCTCATCACGTGGTTCGTCGCGCGCATGGTCGTCGGGCCCGTGCAGCAGGCGGCCGACTCGGCCGCGCGCATCGCCGCGGGCGAGCTCGACGTGCGCATCCCCGTGCGCGGCGACGACGAGGTCGCGACGCTCGGGCGCTCGTTCAACGACATGGCCGACTCGATCCAGGTGCAGATCAACGAGCTCGCGACGCTCTCGACCGTGCAGCAGCGCTTCGTGAGCGACGTCTCGCACGAGCTGCGCACGCCGCTCACGACCATCAAGCTCGCGGGCGACGTGCTGCACGATCGGCGGGAGGCGTTCGACCCCGTCGCCGGGCGCACGGTCGAGCTGCTGCACACGCAGGTCGAGCGCTTCGAGCGGCTGCTCGCCGACCTGCTCGAGCTCAGCCGCTTCGACGCGCGCGCGGCGCAGCTCGAGATCGAGCCGACCAACCTCGTGCGGCTCGCGCAAGGCGAGATCTCGGCGCTCGAGCCGCTCGCCGCCGAGCGCGGCAGCGAGCTGCGGCTCGTCGCGCCCGGCGGGCACTTCGAGGCCGAGGTCGACCCGCGGCGCATCCGACGGATCCTGCAGAACCTGCTCGGCAACGCGATCGACCACGGCGAGGGCCGCCCGATCGTCGTGACGGTCGACTCGTCGAGCGACGCGGCCGCGATCGCCGTGCGCGACCACGGCGTCGGCATGACCGAGGAGGAGGCGTCGCGCGTCTTCGACCGCTTCTGGCGCGCCGACCCGTCGCGCCAGCGCCGCACGGGCGGCACGGGCCTCGGGCTCTCGATCAGCCGCGACGACGCGGCGCTGCACGGCGGCTGGATCGACGTGTGGTCGAGGCCCGGCGAGGGCACCGCGTTCCGGCTCACCCTCCCGCGCGCCGGCGCTCGCACGGTCGTCTCGCCGATCGACCTGCCGCCCGCCGAGGCGCCGCCGCCTGCGGAGCCGCCCGCGAGAGCGGCGGACGAGGACACGGCGAGCGCGCCGATCGCGCTCGTCGACCCCGCGACCCGCACGACGACCGAGGAGGTGGAGCGATGAAGCGCGCCATCGCAGCGCTCGCCGCGCTGCTCGTGCTGACCGGCTGCGTCGCGATCCCCGACTCGGGGCCCGTGACGGCTGGCCGCGTCGACGACGCCGAGCAGGCGAGCGACCTCGTCTTCATCGCCGAGTCGCCGCGCGTCGGGGCAACGCAGGAGGAGATCGTGCGCGGCTTCCTCGCCGCCGCGATCACCCCCGACGACGACTTCGCGATCGCGCGCGAGTACCTCGTCTCTGGCGAGGCCGAGCGCTGGCGCCCCCAGGCGGGCGTCATCGTGCGCTCGGGCCAGCCCGAGGTCTCGCTCGGCGGCGAGACGGCCGCGACGGCGGTCGTCACGGCGGTCTCCGAGCTCGACGCCGGCGGCGCGCTCGAGCTCGTCGGCAGCGATCGGATGCTCGAGTTCCGGATGCTGCGGGTCGCGGGGGAGTGGAGGATCGCGCAAGCGCCCGACGGCATCGTGCTCTCCGCCTTCCACTTCGCCCAGCTCTTCCGCTCGCACGCGCTCGCGTGGCTCACGCCCGACGGCACGCGCGCGGTGCCGGAGGTGCGCTGGTTCGAGCGCACCGCCTCGACGCTCGCGGGCCGCATGGTCGACGCGCTGCTCGGCGGCCCCTCGACCTGGCTCTCGCCCGCCGTCACGACGGCCGGCGCCCCGGAGGCGCAGCGGGTCGGCGAGCCGGTCGTCGAGGGCACCGTCGCGACCGTGACGCTCGACTTCGCCCAGGTGGAGCAGCGCGGCAGCGGGAGCCTGCAGCAGCTCGCGGCGCAGCTCGCGCTCTCGCTGCGCTCGCTCGGCGTGCGCGAGGTGCGCGTCGAGGTCGACGGACTCGCCGGCCTCACCGCGTCGAGCGCCGACGCCGCTCCGCTCGACGACGGCGACGTCGACCAGCGACCGCTCGTGCTCGACGGCTCGACGCTGCGGCCGATCGGCGGAGGCTCCTCGGTCATCGACGACGTCGGGCCGACGCTCGCGTCGATCGGCGCGAGCGACTACACCGTCGGTGCCGCGGGCGGGGTCGCGACCACCGGCACGACCGCGCTGTGGCTCGAGCCCGGTGCCGGCCCGGTCGCGATCTCGGCCGATGCCGCGCTGCCCGCGACGACCGACGACAGCGGCTGGGTGATCCTGCAGGAGGCCGCGGCGCCGCAGCGGCTGCTCGCGTGGCGCGCGGGGGAGCGCGTCGAGCTGCAGCTGCCGCCGGGCGCCGATCGCATCGCGGCGATCGAGCTCTCGCGCGATGGCGCGAGGCTCGCGATCACGACCGTCGACGGGAGCGTGAGCCAGGTGTGGGTCGCGGCCATGATCCGCGATGCCGCGGGCCGCCCCGTCTCGCTCGGCGAGCCGTATGCGCTCCCGCGCATCGACGGCGCCGCGAGCGACGTGACGTGGACGAGCCCGACGCAGCTCGCGGTGCTCGCCGCGGCCGGCGACCAGTCGCAGGTCGTGCTGCTCGAGGTCGGCGGCGCCTCCGAGCAGCTGCCCGCACCGGGCGAGCCCGTGCGCGCAGTCGTCGGCGGGAGCGAGGGCGCGGCGACGCTCCGCGCGCTCGGCGTCGACGGCTCGCTGCTCGCGCTCCGCGGCAGCGTGTGGAGCCCCGTGCCGGGCCTCGGCCCCATCGGGCTCGTCGCGACGCAGCAGTGATCCTCTCCACAGCGGCGCCGATCGCCTGAGCGGGCCCGCGCGCCGGGATGCGACCGTGCGGGCATGCGGATGCGCTCGGTGCGGCTGTCGGCGCTGGCCCCGGCGCTGCGCGAGACCGCGAGCGTGCTCTGGCCGGTCGAGTGCGCCGGCTGCGGTGCGCTCGACACCCCCGTCTGCCCGGCATGCGCGGGACTGCTGCTCGCCGGCCCCGAGCACGAGCTGCTCGACGGCGTGCCGCTCGTCGCCGCCGCGCGCTACGAGGGACCGGTGCGAGCGCTCGTCGGTGCGGGCAAGGAGCGCGGCGACCGGGCGACGGCGCGAGCGCTCGGCGCGGGCCTCGCGCTCGCGATCGCGGCCGCGCCGGCGGGGGCGCTCGTGCGGGTGCCCTCGAGCCGCGGAGGGCTGCGACAGCGCGGCTTCGACCCCGTCGAGCTCGTGCTGCGCAGCGCGGGCCTCACGGCGGTGCCGCTCCGTCGCGTCGCCGGGCGCGCCCCGCCCGGCGCGCAGAAGGAGCGCTCGGCCGAGGAGCGGGCGCTCGCCGCTCGCGGCTCGCTCGAGCTCGGCCGGCGGGATCGCGCCCGGCTGGCTGGAGCCGCCGCGGTGCTCGTCGACGACGTCGTCACGAGCGGCGCGACGGCCCGCGAGGGCGTGCGGGCGCTGCGCGCCGCGGGCTGCCGACCGGTCGCGATCGTCGCCGTCGCGCGCACCGAGCGACGCCTCTCGGCCCGCCCGGCCGACGCTCGGACGGGCGGGGTATGGTGATCGCCACGCAAGTCGGCCCGCAGCCGCTGGCGCCGACGCCGTACCTGATGGGAGGCAACGATGGAGATCACATTCGGCGCGAGGGGCGCGAACATCACGGACAGGTTCCGGGCCTACGCGGAGGAGAAGCTCGCCAAGGTCACGCAGCTCCTGCCGCGCGCCACCGCCCTCGACGTCAGGCTCTCGCGCCACGCCGACCCGCATGCGACTGCCGGCGGCCGCGTCGAGATCACGGTGCACGGGCCGGGCTCGATCATCCGCGCCGAGTCCGACGGGCCCGACAAGTACATCGCCTTCGACGCCGCGTTCCACCGCATCATGGAGCGGGCCCGCCGCGTGCACGACAAGCGGCACGACCACAGCGCCCGCCGCCGCACGCCGCTGCGCGAGGCCGTCGTGACCGGGTTCGAGCAGGTCGCGCTCACCCCCGCCGACCCGGAGATCGTCGAGGCGGTCGCGACCGGCTCCATCCCCGTCGTCGAGCAGCAGCCCGAGCAGGACCAGGAGTGGTCGCCGGTCGTCATCCGCAAGAAGCGCTTCCCGGCCAGGAAGATGAGCGTGAGCGACGCCGTCGACCAGATGGAGCTCGTCGGCCACCCCTTCTACCTCTTCGTCGACGAGGCCACCGACGAGTGCGCCGTCGTCTACCGCCGCAAGGGCTGGTCCTACGGCGTCATCTCGCTCGACGACGCGATCGCCGAGCCCGAGACCACCGAGGAGAGCGCGCCCGCGGCCGCTTCCTGACGCGACCCGCGGCGCCCCTGAGCATCGCAGGGGCGCCGCCGGGTGCCGGTTGCTACGATGGGCAGTCGGTCAAGGACCGTCCCTTTCCCCCAACGCACGGGAGGCATCCCTCGTGGCCAACTTCTTCGAGAAAATGCTGCGCGCCGGCGAAGGCCGGCTGCTGCGGCGACTCGAGCGCATCGCCGCCGACGTGGCGAAGCTCGAGGACGCGTTCGAGGAGCTCACCGACGAGGAGCTGGCGCAGGAGACCGCTGAGTTCCGCCAGCGCTACGCCGACGGCGAGGCGCTCGAGACGATGCTGCCCGAGGCCTTCGCCGCCGTGCGCGAGGCCGCGAAGCGCACGCTCGGGATGCGTCCCTACGACGTGCAGGTCATGGGTGCCGCCGCGCTCCACCTCGGCAACATCGCCGAGATGAAGACCGGTGAGGGCAAGACCCTCGTCGCGCCGATCGCCGCCTACCTCAACGCCATCACCGGCGAGGGCGTGCACATCGTCACGGTCAACGACTACCTCGCGAGCTACCAGTCGGAGCTCATGGGCCGCGTCTTCCGCGCGCTCGGCATGACGACCGGCTGCATCGTCGCGGGCCAGTCGCCCGAGGTGCGGCGCGAGCAGTACGCGGCCGACGTCACCTACGGCACGAACAACGAGTTCGGCTTCGACTACCTGCGCGACAACATGGCCCACTCGAAGGAGGCCATGGTGCAGCGCGGCCACGGCTTCGCGATCGTCGACGAGGTCGACTCGATCCTCATCGACGAGGCCCGCACGCCGCTCATCATCTCGGGCCCCGCCGCGGGCGAGGCGAACCGCTGGTTCGGCGAGTTCGCGCGCATCGCCAAGCGGCTGCGCCCCGATGTCGACTACGAGGTCGACGAGAAGAAGCGCACGGTCGGCGTGCTCGAGCCGGGCATCGAGCGGGTCGAGGACCTGCTCGGCATCGACAGCCTCTACGAGTCGGCGAACACGCCGCTCATCTCGTTCCTCAACACCGCGCTCAAGGCGAAGGCGCTCTTCAAGCGCGACTCCGACTACGTCGTCATGAACGGCGAGGTGCTCATCGTCGACGAGCACACCGGCCGCATCATGCAGGGCCGCCGCTTCAACGAGGGCATCCACCAGGCGATCGAGGCGAAGGAAGGGGTGCAGATCAAGGCCGAGAACCAGACGGTCGCGACGGTCACCCTGCAGAACTACTTCCGCCTCTACAAGAAGCTCTCCGGCATGACCGGCACGGCCGAGACCGAGGCGGCCGAGTTCATGTCGACCTACAAGCTCGGCGTCGTCCCCATCCCGACGAACAAGCCGGTGCAGCGCATCGACCAGGCCGATCTCGTCTACTCGACCGTCGAGGGCAAGTTCAAGCACGTCGTCGAGGACATCGTCGAGCGCCACCAGGTGGGCCAGCCCGTGCTCGTGGGCACCACGAGCGTCGAGAAGAGCGAGTACCTCTCGGGGCTGCTCGCGAAGGCCGGCGTCGCGCACGAGGTGCTCAACGCGAAGAACCACGCGCGCGAGGCATCGATCGTCGCGCAGGCGGGTCGCCTCGGCGCCGTCACGGTCGCGACGAACATGGCGGGTCGAGGCACCGACATCATGCTCGGCGGCAACGCCGAGCACCTCGCCGTCACGCGCATGCAGGAGCTGGGCCTGAGCCCCTCCGAGACGCCGGAGGAGTACGAGGAGCGCTGGGACGAGGTCTTCGCCGAGGTGAAGGCCGCCGTCGAGGCGGAGGCGAAGCAGGTCGTGGAGGCCGGCGGCCTCTACGTGCTCGGCACCGAGCGGCACGAGTCCCGTCGCATCGACAACCAGCTGCGCGGCCGCTCCGGCCGCCAGGGCGACCCGGGCGAGAGCCGCTTCTACCTCTCGATGCAGGACGACCTGCTGCGGCTGTTCGGCGGTGCCGTCGCGCAGCGCTTCATGGCCGTCGACGCCGACGAGGACGAGATCCCGCTCGAGTCGAAGATCTTCTCCCGCACGATCCGCTCCGCGCAGGCGCAGATCGAGGCGCGCAACGCCGAGATGCGCAAGAACGTCCTGAAGTACGACGACGTCATGAACCGCCAGCGCGAGGCGATCTACTCCGACCGCCGCCACATCCTCGACGGGGACGACCTCCAGGGGCGCGTGCAGGGCTTCCTCGAGGGCACGATCCGCGAGCTCGTCGACACGCACGCGGTCGGCGGCGACAGCGACGAGTGGAACCTCGAGGCGCTGTGGAGCGAGGCGAAGACGCTCTACCCCGTCAGCATCACGATCGACGAGGTCGTCGCCGAGGCGCAGCCGCGCCTGACGGCCGACTTCCTCTACGAGCAGCTCGTCTCCGACGCGAAGCTCGCCTACGAGCGCCGCGAGGAGACGCTCGGCTCGCCCGCGATGCGCCTGCTCGAGCGCCGCGTCGTGCTCTCGGTCATCGATCGCAAGTGGCGGGACCACCTCTACGAGATGGACTACTTGCGCGAGGGCATCGGCCTGCGCACGATGGCGCAGCGCGACCCGGTCGTCGAGTACCAGAACGAGGGCTTCGCGCTCTACCAGCAGATGATGTCGGCGATCCGCGAGGAGTCGGTGCAGTTCCTGTTCAACCTCGAGGTCAAGGTGCACCAGGGCGCGAGCCCCGAGGCACCCGCGATCGAGGGCGGCGGCCTCGAGGCGGTCGAGGAGGACACGGCGAAGCTCACCTACTCGGCACCCGACGAGGACGGCGAGGCGTCGGTGCACGACTCGCGCGGCAAGGAGCTCGCGACGGCCACGGCGAAGGGCCGCGCGAAGAGCGGCAACCCGGCGGTCGCGGCCAAGGCGCAGGCGCAGGGCGGCAACCGGCAGCAGCGGCGCGCGGCGGAGAAGCAGGCGAAGGCCGCGCCCAAGAAGGTCGGTGCCTTCGGGCAGTCGCAGGACGACGCGAACGACTGACGCGCGTCAGTCGTCGATCGACTGCAGCCCGTTCCACGCGGTGACGCCGAGCGGCGGGCCGTAGGCGCCGGTCGCGCCGCCGTTGGAGAAGACCGCGGTGATGTGGCCGGCGCCGGTCTTCGGGTCGAGGTTCGAGACGAACGCCGAGCCCGAAGCCCCGTCGCCCATGGCGCAGTCGGCGCCGTAGTTCGCGTCGCCGCCCGCGCCGAAGTCGAGCCGGTCCTCCGCGCAGTGCCGCAGCACCTCGCTGTCGAACGGGTCGTTGCCGGGGTAGCCGGCGATCACGACGCCGTTCGACTCGGCCGTGAAGCTCACGCCCTGGCCGCCCACCGCATCCTCGAGCGTCATGGATCCCTGCGGAGCGAAGCGGATGAAGCCGAAGTCGAAGCCCATCCAGCCCTCGTCGTCGGCGCCGTCGAGCCAGCGGTCGTTCGCCTCGAGGTACTGCTCCGGCACCCACCAGTCCTCGGCCACCCAGGTGCCGAAGGGCGCGTCGCCGCGCTCGTAGGCGGGCGCGAACGAGATGCGGTCGTACCAGTCGCGGGTCTCGTCGTCGAAGATGCAGTGCGCGGCGGTGAGCACGACGAGTCCCGAGGCGCT
The DNA here is from genome assembly GCF_049897585.1 of Agrococcus sp. TSP3-2-1. NCBI lineage: Bacteria > Bacillati > Actinomycetota > Actinomycetes > Micrococcales > Microbacteriaceae > Agrococcus > Agrococcus sp. TSP3-2-1. The sequence continues at coordinate 256,896 of NZ_JAFCWN010000003.1, read as the reverse complement.
GTTGATGACGGTGGCGCTGCACGTGTACTCCTCGCCGCCCGCGGCGAGCTCGAGCCGGCCGCTCGTCGTGAGCAGCAGGTTGCGGCTGCCCTCGTGCTGCGTGCCGGGCAGCAGCTCGTCGCCCTCCTCGTGCACGGGCAGGGCGATGCCGGCTCGCACGACCGGCGTGCCGGTCGTCGGCGGCAGCACGACGTCGACCGCCGCGTCGGGGAGGAACCCGTCGGAGGTCTCACCCGGGAAGCCCGCGTAGAGCTCGCCCGTGTCGCTCGCGGTCTCGTCGGCGGTCGTGATGGGCGCGTCGGGCTCGACGGGCACGACCTCGGGCGCTGCGGCGGCGCCCGGCGTCGTCGGCGCCCAGGGGTCCGCGCGATCGACGGGGCGCTCGGGTGGGGCGGGGAGCACGCAGCCGCCCACGGTGAGCGCCGCCGCTGCCACGAGCGCGGCGGTCGCGAGTCGGGGGAGGCGCACCCGCACCCAGCTAGCGGCGCGTCAGGCGGGCGGCGCGACGGCGACGATGAGGATCGCCGTGAAGTGGCACACGAAGGCGATGAACGTGCACGCGTGGAAGATCTCGTGGAAGCCGAAGTGCCCGGGCACGGGATTCGGCCGCTTCATCCCGTAGACGATCGCGCCGACCGTGTAGGCGAGGCCGCCGGCGATCACGAGCATCGCGGTGAGCGCGTTCGCCGCCCAGATCTGCGGCAGGAACGCGACGGCCGCCCAGCCGAGCGCGAGGTAGATCGGCACGTAGAGCCAGCGCGGCGCCCCGATCCAGAAGACGCGGAAGGCGATGCCGAGCAGCGCGCCGCCCCAGATGACGGTGAGCAGGATCCAGTCGGTCGGCGAGGGGAGCGTCAGCAGCGAGATGGGCGTGTAGCTGCCCGCGATGAGCAGGAAGATGTTCGCGTGGTCGAAGCGCTTGAGGAGCACGCGCGTGCGCTCCTGCCACGTGAAGCGGTGGTAGACCGCCGAGACGCCGAACATCAGTACGCTCGAGAGTGCGTAGACGGCGGTCGAGAGCCGCGCGCTCGCGCCGTCGGCGACGAGCACGAGCACGATGCCCGCGACGAGCGCAAGCGGGGCGGTCGCGGCGTGGATCCAGCCGCGCCACGAGGGCTTGGCCTCGAGTTCGGCCTCGGCGATCGCGTCGCCCGCCGCCTCGATGAGCGGCAGGTGCGGTACGTCGTCCGCCGCGGCGGGATCGGGCTCGCGCCGCAGGCCGTCGGCTTCGGGATCGGAGGTCATGGGCATGACGACAGCGTACGGCGTACGCAGTGCCGGTGCGGGCATCCGGCGGCGCCCCGGGTAGATTCGACGCGTGCGACTGCGCAGCGCCCCCGGGTCACGACTCGTGTACCGCTACTACGAGCGGCGGCTCCGGCGCGACCTCCAGGGCAGCCCCGTGCCGCGCCACCTCGCGATGATCATCGACGGCAACCGGCGCTGGGCGCGCGAGCAGAAGCTCGAGAGCGTCGGGCACGGGCACCGCGCCGGCGCCGCGAAGCTGCACGAGTTCGTCGAGTGGTGCGCCCAGGTCGGCGTCGAGGTCGTGACGCTCTACCTGCTCTCGCGCGACAACCTCACGGGCCGCGCGAGCGAGGAGCTCGGTGAGCTGTGCGAGATCATCGCCGAGCTCGCCGACGGCCTCTCGCACACGCCGGGCCGACGCATCCGTCACGTGGGCGACCCGCGCGGCCTGCCCGAGCCGCTGTGCGCCGCGCTCACCGCGGCGGCGCAGCGCACCGAGGGGGAGCCGGGCATCGTCGTGAACCTCGCGGTCGGCTACGGCGGCCGGCACGAGCTCGTGGAGGCGGTCAAGCGCATCCTCGAGTCCGCCGACGGTGCGAGCCCCGCCGAGATCGCCGAGCGGCTGAGCCCGGAGCTCATCGGCGAGCACCTCTCGACCGCCGGCCAGCCCGATCTCGACCTCGTCATCCGCACCTCGGGCGAGCAGCGGCTGAGCGACTTCATGCTCTGGCAGAGCGCGCACAGCGAGTTCTACTTCGTCGAGGCGCTCGGGCCCGACCTCCGCGAGGTCGACTTCCTGCGCGCGATCCGCTCCTACGGGCTGCGGGAGCGGCGCTACGGGCGCTGAGAACCCTCAACCTCTCATCGAGGTGAACTCTGGGCGACGGCGGTGTGTCTTCCGACGCGGCGCATCGGGAGCGCGCGTACATTCAGCCGTGTCGGGCACCTTCGCCCGGCGAGCGAGCGGCCTTCGCGCCAGCGAGCACCTCGGAGCGAGCGCCGCGTGAGATCCGACCCCGGTCGGAAGGGAGCGCCACGTGCCTGCACGCACCACCACCTCCGGAAGCGCCGTCGAGATCACCGAGACCGACACGCGCCAGCGCACCTACGTGCTCGACACGAGCGTGCTGCTGTCAGACCCGGGGGCCATCCACCGCTTCGCCGAGCACTCGGTCGTGATCCCGGTGGTCGTCATCGCGGAGCTCGAGAAGAAGCGGCACGATCCCGAGATCGGGTACTTCGCCCGCAAGGCGCTCCGCAACCTCGACGACCTGCGGATCGAGCACCAGCGGCTCGACTTCCCGGTGCCGACCGAGGGCGGCGGGAGCCTGCGGGTCGAGCTCAACCACTCCAACCAGCAGATCCTGCCGAGCGGGCTGCAGCTCGGCGACAACGACTCGCGCATCCTGGCGGTCGCCTCGAACCTCGCGGCCGACGGGCTCGACGTGTGCGTCGTCTCGAAGGACCTGCCGATGCGGGTGAAGGCCGCGTCGATCGGCCTGTCGGCGGAGGAGTACCTCGCCGAGCAAGCGGTCGACTCGGGCTGGACCGGCACCGAGCAGCTCGCCCTCTCGGGCGAGGAGATCAACCGGCTCTACGAGCACGAGCGGCTCGAGACGCCGCTCGTCGCAGACATGCCGAGCAACACGTGCCTCGTCATCTCCTCCGAGCGCGGCTCGGCGCTCGGCCGCGTCACGCGCCCCGGCGTCGTCTCGCTCGTGCGCGGCGACCGCGACGTGTTCGGCGTGCACGGCCGCTCGGCCGAGCAGCGGCTCGCGATCGACCTGCTGCTCGACGAGGAGGTCGGCATCGTCTCGCTCGGCGGCTCGGCCGGCACCGGCAAGTCGGCGCTCGCGCTCGCCGCGGGCCTCGAGGCGGTGCTCGAGCGGCGGCTGCACAAGAAGGTCATCGTCTTCCGCCCGCTCTACGCGGTCGGCGGCCAGGAGCTCGGCTATCTGCCCGGCGACAAGGACGAGAAGATGAACCCCTGGGGCCAGGCGATCTACGACACGCTCGGCGCGCTCGTGAGCGACAACGTGCTCGACGAAGTGGCCGACCGGGGCATGCTCGAGGTGCTGCCGCTCACGCACATCCGGGGCCGCTCGCTGCACGACGCGTTCGTAATCGTCGACGAGGCGCAGTCGCTCGAGCGCAACGTGCTGCTCACGGTGCTGAGCCGCATCGGGCAGAACTCGCGCGTCGTGCTCACCCACGACGTCGCGCAGCGCGACAACCTGCGCGTCGGTCGGCACGACGGCATCGCGAGCGTCATCGAGACGCTCAAGGGCCAGGACCTCTTCGGCCACATCACGCTCCAGCGCTCGGAGCGCTCCCGCATCGCCGCGCTCGTGACGAGCCTGCTCGAGGACTGAGGCCCGCGAGCCGTCGCCTGCGGGACCCCTTCGGCCACGCGGGCGTGCGCACCGCGCGGCGGATGCGTCGGTGCGCCTGGGCGGGCGGGGCTACCGTGGGCGCATGGCCGAGCCCCGCTCGCTGACGCCGGCGCAGGCGCGGCGCTCGCGGCTGGCCTCGCAGCGGTTGCTCGGCTCGACGCTCTCTCCGGTGGAGGTCGTGCGCCGCTTCGTCGCGATGCAGGGGCAGGACCTGCCGGGAGTGCTGCGCGCGATCGCGATCCGCTCCGCGCCGGGAACGACGCTCGCCGACGTGCGCGCGGCGTTCGACGCGGGGCTGCTCGTGCGGTCTTGGGCGATGCGCGGCACGCTCTTCGTCGCGGCGCCCGACGACCTCGCCGTCCTGCATGCCGCGACGGCGGAGCGCATGCGACGGCAGGAGTGGCGGATGTGCACCCAGCGCGGCATCGACGAGGCGACCGCCGAGCGCGCCGCCGCGGTGCTCGTCGCCGCGCTCGAGGCCGGCCCGATGCGCCGCGGCGCGATGCTCGAGGCGTGGGCGGCCGCCGACATCGGCACGGCCGGCGGCAACGGCTACCACCTGCTCGCGCTCTGCGCCTACGACGGGCTCGTGCGCTTCGGCCCCTTCGAGGGCGACGAGCAGCTGCTCGTCGGCGGGGCGCCGCCGGCCGTCGCCGACCCCGAGGCGTCGCTCGATGCCGCGCTCGAGCGCTTCGCGATCGCCCGCGGTCCCGTGCGCGCCGACGACGCGGCCTGGTGGCTCGGCGCGGCGAAGCGACCCGTGCGCGCCGCGCTCGAGCGCGCGAGCCGACTCGAGCGCGTGCGGCTCGGGCAGGAGGAGCTGCTCGTCGAGGCGGGCGCCGAGCCGGGCGGCCGCGCCGGCGTCACGCTCGTGCCCGCGTTCGACGAGTGGCTGCTCGGCTACGAGGGGCGCTCGCGCGGCGTGAGCGAAGCGGTGCTGCGCGCCGCGGTGCCGGGCGGCAACGGCGTCTTCCGCCCGCTCGTGCTCGTCGACGGCGTCGCGGTCGGCACGTGGCGCATCCCCGTCACGCGCGGCCGACCGGGCGAGCCGCTGCTCGAGCTCGTCGAGCCGGTCGGCGACCGCACGCGTGCGGCGATCGATCGGGCGCTGCAGCGTTGGCCGCACCGCTGACGCGGCTCAGCTCTCGAGCGCTCCCCGCCACAGGCTGTCGCCCGAGTGCGTCGGATCGCCGTCGAACGGCTCGACCGACACGTCGACGATGGGGAAGGCGTCGAGGTCGAGGCCGCCCGGCACCGCGAGCTGCGTCGTCGAGGCGTCCATGACGCCGAGGCTCACCATCTGCTGCGCGTCGGGGTCGAGCAGCCACACGTCGAGGTAGCCGTCGACCTCGGGCAGCTCGTCGACGTCGACGACGAGCAGCCGCTGGCCGTCGCGCTCGACGACCTCGGCGCGCGCCGCCGTGACGGTCGACTGGAGCGGGTCGAGCGTCGCCTGGGCGACGTTCGTCGATCGGGGGTCGCTGCCGAGCTGCGTGACGACGAGCACGGCGATGCTCGCGGCGACCGCTGCCGAGGCGAGCGAGGCGCCGACGAGCGCCCCGGCGCCGAAGCGGCGCCGACGCCGGCGGGCGACGTCGATCGACGTCACGGGAGCGCCGGCCGACTCGGACGCGCCGGGGGAGACGGCGGATGCGTCGCTCGCGCCGATCGGCGCGGCGAGCGTCGCGCTCGGCTCGTCGAGCTCCGCCGCGATGCGGTCCCACACGCCGGCGGGCGGCGCGACCGGCACGACCTCCGCAGCGCGGACGCGCTGCGCGGCGGCGCGGAACGCCGCGACCTCGGCACTGCAGGTCGCGCACTCCGCGGCGTGCTCGCCGCCCTCGATGGCCTCGCCGAGGGCGAGCGCGACGAGCGACTCCTCAGGCAGATGCTGCATGCGACTCCTCCCATCGCTCCCGCAGCCGTCGCAGTCCTCGCGACAAGTGGCTCTTCACGGTGCCGGCCGGCATCGACAGGCGCTCGGCGATCCAGGCGGTCGAGCGGTCGTCGATCACGGCGAGCCGCACGATCGTGCGGGCCGGCTCGCCGAGCCGCTCGAGCTCCTCCTGCACCGTGAGCGCATCCTCGACCGCGTCCGACACCGGGTCCCCCTCACCGACCTCGAGCGCCCCGTGCAGGGTCTCCGGGTCGACGGCGAGCTCGCTCGCGGAGCGGGAGCGCCAGTGGTCGGCGATCCTGCGGCGCGCGATCGCGACGATCCACGCTCCCAGGGGTCCCGCATCCGGGTCGTACGACTCGCGCGATCGCCACACCGAGACGAAGGTCTGCTGCACGACGTCCTCGGCGTCGTGCGGCGCCATCGCGCGGCAGGCGATCGCGTAGACCATCCCGCCCCAGCGCTCGTACGCCTGGCGCAGCGCCTCGGGCGATGGATCGTGGGCGAAGGCTCTCGAGAGGCGCTCGGCCTCCGCAGCCTCCTCGCTCGACACGGCCAGAACGTATCACTCCTCGAGCCGGGTCACGGCGCATCGGGCACTGCCGTGACGACGATGTTGTCCTCGTAGGCGCCCGCCGCGGCATCCCACTCGCCGCCGCACGTGATGAGCCGCACGAGCGGGTCGCCGTCGCGCGCGAAGAGCTGCTCGAGCGGCAGCTCGTCCTTCGAGAACCGCTCGACGGCGACGATCCGGAACCGCAGGTCGGCGCCCGACGCGGTCGCGACCTCGACCCTCTCGCCCGCGCGGACGCCCAGCAGCTCCGCCATCGGCGCGCGGCCCCGGTCGCTGTCGACGTGGGCCGAGAGCACGGCCGAGCCGCGATCGGCGCCCGGCGCGGGACCGAAGCGGTACCAGCCGACCTCGCGCACGAGCTCGGGCACGTCCATCTGGCCGTCCTCGCGCACCCCGACCGGGATGACCTCGAGGTCGATGCCGACCGACGGCACCTGCACGCGGGTGGGGGCGTCGACCGTGGCTCGGGCGTCGCCGATCGACGCGTCGCGAGCGCCGACCGCGGTCGGCACGGGAGCGGCGGTCGAGGCAGCATCGGGAGGGGCGGATGCGCTCGGCGCGCTCGTCGGGGCGGGCTCGGCCATCGACGTCATCGACGTCGTCGGCGAGGCAGGCTCGAGCGAGTCGGGCAGCAGGAGCCGCACGCCGATCGCGGTGGCCGCGGCCGCCACGATCGCGGCGAGCACGGCTGCCGGCCGCCACGCGCGCCGAGCGGGCTCCCGCCGCGGGGTGCGCGGAGGGAGCCCGTCGGTGGTGCTCATGTCAGCCGCGCTGCTTCGCGAGCTGCTGCTGCCGCACCGCGATGGTGGTGAGGCCGAGCGCGCCCGCGAGGGCGAGCAGGAGCGCGATGGCCGACGGCGACGCCGCACCGCCGTTGCCCGAGGGGACGCCGCTCGGGGCGCTGTGCGCCTCGACCGTCTGCACCGCGAGCGCGAGGTTGCCGTCAGCGGCCGAGCCCCACGCGGTCACGATCGTGTGGACGCCCTCGGCGAGCTCGAGCTCGGCCGGGCCGATCGCGACGTCCGTCGTGCCCGCGAGCACGACATCCGCCGACACCGTGCCGGCCGTCGTGACGAGCGAGGCCTCGTTCGGGTTCGTGAGGCCGGGCGCGACGACCGTCTCGTTCGCGCGGATGTCGACCGCGGGGGCCGCGGCGAGGTGGCGGACGGTCAAGCGGGCCTCGCCGGCCGCGACGGGCTCCGTGCTGTTCGCGAAGGCGGCGAGCGCGGGCTCGCCGGCCTCGGTGAGGTGCGCGTAGAGCGTGAGGTTGGCGTTCGCCGGCACCTCGACGCCCATCGCCTCGATCGCGGGCTCCGCGGTGTCGGGGGTGCCGCCGTCGGCGAAGACCTGGATGTCGTAGCTGCCGGCGGGCAGCATCATCGGGTCGGTGAGCGTGCCGGGGGCGAAGTCGCTGATGGCCTCGTCGCCATCGATGAAGACGTCGACCGTGAGGCCGGGCACGCCGTGCAGGACGGACACGGTCGAGTCGCCCTCCGCGGCGAACGCGGGGGCGCCGCCGAGCGTGGCGAGAGCGAGAGCGGCGCCGGCGCCGATCGCGAGCTTGCGCTTCATGGTGTTCTCCTTGACTCGGGTCGGGCACTCGGTGCGCCCTCTCTGCCCCCATATCGGCGCGGACCCCGCCATCGGTTGCAGGTGCTTCGAAATCAAACATCCCGGGCGTGTCGCGTCGCTGCGGGCTGTGGAGAGCGGCCGCGAGCGCGCCGGCGCCGCGGCTACCGTGGCCGCGTGACGAGCACCGCGACCGCACCGCTGCAGACGCTGCGGCCGCCCGTACGCCTCCGGAGGGTCGACGCGCTCGGCGTGCCGCTCGCGCTCGCGGCCGCGTGGGCGGCGGCCGCCGCCGGGCTCGACGCCGTCGCGGCCGTGGCGCTCGCCGCTGCCGCGCTCGCCGCACCGCTGCTGTGGCGCGTCGATGTCGCCGAGCACCGGCTGCCGAACGCCGTGACGCTCCCGCTCCTGCTCGTCGCGGCGACCGCCGCGGCCGCCCGGCTCGTCGCGGGCGATCTCGCTCCACTCGCGGCGCTCGCGAGCGCGGGCGTGCTGCTCGCGATGGCGCTCGCGGGCGGCATGGGGATGGGCGACGTGAAGCTCGGCGCGGGCCTCGCGCTCGCGACCGCGACGCTCGGATGGGTCGTCCCGCTCGCCGCACTCGCCGCATCCGTCGTCGTGGGCGGCCTCGCCGGCATCGCCGCGCTCGCGGCGGGCCGGCGGTCGCTCGCCTTCGGACCCTCGCTGCTCGCCGGCCACGCGCTCGCCGCCGTGCTCCTCGGGGCGCCCGGCGCAGTGTGACGATCCGTGACGCCCCGGCTGGCGGCCGGTGCTGTCTGATTCCTAGCGTTGGGGGAGTCCCATCCCACGAAGGAGTCCGCCCATGTCCACCCGACGCATCCGCCCGTTCGCCATCGCAGGCTCGATCGGCCTCGCCGCCGCCCTCGTCGGCTGCAGCGCGAGCGCCGGTGCCGGCGACGCCGCCGCAGCCCTCGGCTCGGCCGACAACCCCGTGCAGCTCGGCGTCGTCGGCGCTTCCGAGCCCTACTGGGCCGCCTACGAGGAGGCCGTCGAGGCCGAGGGCATCGAGCTCGACCTCGTCGACTTCACCGACTACAACCAGCCGAACCCCGCCGTGAGCGAGGGCGAGCTCGACATCAACCAGTTCCAGCACATCATCTACCTCGCGAACTACAACGTGCAGGCGGGCGACGACCTGCAGCCGATCGGCTCGACCGCGATCTACCCGATCGGGCTGTACTCCGACAAGTACGCGTCGCCCGACGAGATCCCCGACGGCGCCGAGGTCATCGTGCCGAACGACGACACGAACCAGGCGCGCGGGCTGCTCGTGCTGCAGTCGGCGGGGCTCGTCGCGCTCGAGGGCGGCGGGAGCCCCTACTCGACCGTCGCCGAGGTCATCCAGGAGGAGTCGCGCGTGACCGTGCGCGCCGTCGATGCGGCGCTCACGGCGACGTCGCTGCCCGACGTCGCCGCGGCGATCATCAACAACGACTTCATCACCGACGCGGGCCTCGCGCCCGAGGACGCGATCGCGCAGGACGACCCGAACGACCCCGCGGCCGCGCCCTACATCAACATCTTCGCCACGACGGCCGAGAACGTCGACGACGAGGTGCTGAACCGCCTGGTCGAGATCTACCAGACGAACGAGGACGTGCAGGCGGGTGCGCTCGAGGCCTCGGGCGGCTCGGGCATCTTCACCGTCACGCCGAAGGCCGACCTGCAGGCCGCGCTCGAGGCCGTGCAGGCGGAGATCGAGCAGCGATAGCCGACGGCGCGGGGTGGGGGCCGACTCGGCTCCCGCCCCGCTCCTGCGCCACGAGCGAGAGGAAGCGGCATGGCCGAGCACATCGTGATCGACCGGGTCTCGAAGCGGTTCCCGCCCGCGAAGCGCGGCGGCGACGAGATCGTCGCGGTCGATGACGTCTCGCTGCGCATCGAGCAGGGCGAGATCTTCGGCATCATCGGCTACTCGGGTGCCGGCAAGTCGACGCTCGTGCGGCTCATCAACCAGCTCGAGCCCGTCTCGAGCGGCCGGATCACGATCGGCGACGTGCCGATCTCCGAGCTGCGCGGCCGGCGGCTGCGCGAGCAGCAGACCGGCATCGGCATGATCTTCCAGCGCTTCAACCTGCTCACCTCCCGCACCGTCGCCGGAAACGTCGGCTACCCGCTCGAGGTCATCGGCGTCGCGCGCGCCGAGCGGCGGCGGCGGGTCGCGGAGCTGCTCGAGTTCGTCGGGCTCGCCGGCCGCGCCGACGCCTATCCCGAGCAGCTCTCGGGCGGGCAGCAGCAGCGCGTCGGCATCGCGCGCGCCCTCGCGACGAATCCGCAAGTGCTGCTCGCCGACGAAGCGACGAGCGCGCTCGACCCCGAGACGACCGTCGAGGTGCTCGACCTGCTCGCGCGCGTCAACCGCGAGCTCGGCGTGACGATCGTCGTGATCACGCACGAGATGGAGGTGATCACGCGCATCGCCGACCGGGTCGCGGTCATGGAGGAGGGCAGGGTCGTCGAGGTCGGCGCGACCTACGACGTCTTCACCCGCCCCGCGACGAGCGTCGCGAAGCGCTTCGTGCAGACCGTCGTGCGCGCGCTGCCGGCCGGCGACGAGCTCGAGCAGCTGCGCGCGAAGCACGAGGGCCGCCTCTTCACCATCTCCTTCACCGACGAGGGCGCCTCCGAGGCGCGCGTGTTCTCGGCGCTCGCGAAGGCCGGCGTCGACTTCAACCTCGTGCACGGCGGCGTCGACGACATCCAGGGCCGCGTCTACGGGCTGCTGACGATCGCCGTGCGCGGCGACGCGGACGCCGTCGCGTGGGCGCTGCAGCAGGTCGGCGGCGGCGTGCGGGTGGAGGAGCAGCGATGAACGAGCTCGCGAGCATCCTCCCCACGCTGCTCGAGCAGACCGGGATCATGCTGTGGATCGTGGCGGTCTCGCTCATCTTCGGCGGTCTCGGCGGGCTCGTGATCGGCACGGGCCTCTACGTCACCCGGCGCGGCGGCATCCTGCAGCAGCCCGTCGTCTGGTGGGTGCTGAACGTGCTCGTGAACACGTTCCGACCCATCCCCTTCATCATCTTCCTCGCGGCGATGCAGCCGATCGGGCGCCTCGTCGTCGGCAAGGGCATCGGCACCGAGTACGCGATCTTCGCGATCGCGGTCGCGGCGACCTTCGGGATCGCGCGCATCGTCGAGCAGAACCTCGTGTCGATCCCGACGGGCGTCATCGAGGCGGCGCGCTCGACCGGCGCGAGCCCCTGGCGCATCATCCGCACCGTCATCCTCCCCGAGGCGCTCGGGCCGCTCGTGCTCGGCTACACCTTCGCGGTCATCGCGATCGTCGACATGTCGGCGGTCGCGGGCCTCGTCGGCGGCGACGGGCTCGGCAACTACGCGATCACCTACGGCTACCGCCAGTTCGACCCGCTCGTGACGTGGTCGGCGCTGCTCGTGATCGTCGTGGTCGTGCAGCTCATCCAGGTGCTCGGCAACTGGCTCGCGCGCCGCATCATGCGGCGCTGAGAGCAGCCCTGCGTCAGCAGCGGGCGGCGGGGCGCGTCAGGCAAGCGGATGCGTGAGGTCGGCCGCGTAGGCGAGCACCGACCGGCGGTAGAGCGGCAGCGTCGGCGCGAGCGCCTCGAGCGCGACCCGGAGCGCCTCGTCGTGCCGGCCGACGCCGTGGAGCGCGAGCGCGAGGAACGCGTCGCGCGCCGCGCCGGTCGAGGGATGCGGCGGCGCTGCCTCGAGCATCGCGATCGCCTCGTCGATGTGACCGAGGTTCCGCAGCGTCGACGCGTGCTGGATGACGAGCTGCGCGGCGCGCGCCGGGTCGGCGTCGGCGAGCCCGGCGTCGGCGGCGGCGCGGTAGAGCACGTCGGCCTCCGCTTCCAGCCCCGCGGCGTCGTGCGCGCCGGCGAGCTCGAAGAGCCCGACCGCGGCCACCGGCGCGCGCTCGGCGAGCGCCGCCATGGGCGCGATCCGCGCGTCGTCGTCGAGCGACGCGTCGTCCCACAGCGCCGCGACCTCGTCCTCCCAAGCCGCGCCCGACGCATCCGTCATGCAGCGGCCTCGGCGCCGACCGCGGCGAGCTCGAGCCCCGTGTGGTGCGCCGCGAATGCGAGCTGGTCGGCGAACTCGAGCGCGGCGGCGTCCTTGGGCTTCCCCATGCCGTGCCCGGCGCGCGTGTCGACCGAGAGCAGCACGGGCGCATCCGCCCCGGTCGCCGCCTGCGCGCGCTGCAGCTCGGCCGCGAACTTGAACGAGTGCGCGGGTACGACGCGGTCGTCGTGGTCGCCGGTCGTGATGAGCGTCGGCGGGTAGGCGACGCCCTCCGCCACGTTGTGGAGCGGCGAGTAGGCGCGGAGATGCGCGTGCGCCTCGGCCTCGTCGGGGTCGCCGTAGTCGCTCGCCCACGCCCAGCCGATCGTGAAGCGGTGGTAGCGCAGCATGTCGAGCACCCCGACGCCCGGCAGCACGGCCGACCAGAGCTCGGGCCGCTGCGTGAGCGCGGCGCCCGCGAGCAGGCCGCCGTTCGAGCGGCCGTGCAGCGCGAGCTGCTCGCGCGTCGTGACGCCCGAGGCGATGAGGTGCTCGGCGATCGCGAAGAGGTCGTCGAAGACCTGCTGCTTGCGCTCCTTCGTGCCGCCCTTGTGCCACTCGGAGCCGAACTCGCCGCCGCCGCGCAGGTTGGGCACGACGAGCACGCCGCCTGCGTCGACCCACGCCGCGAGCACCGCGCGGAAGGCCGGGTTCATCGGGATGTTGAAGCCGCCGTAGCCCCAGATGAGCGTCGGGCGGGGCGCGTCGCCCGCATCGTCCGCAGGGCGGACGAGGAAGGCCGGCACCTGCTGCCCGTCGCTCGAGGTCGTGCGGATGCGGCGGGTCACCGCGCGCGGCGCGGCCGGCCCGGGCGCGGGGAGCGCGCGGTGCTCGACGAGCCGGGCGCCGTCGGCGCGGATGACGTGCCGCGTGCCGCGGTCGACGAAGCTCGAGGTGGAGGCGAAGACGGTGCCGCTGCCGCTCGACGACTCGGAGCCGGTGATCGAGACGCCGTCGCCGAGCGGCACGGCGTCGCCGAGCTCGCCGTCGAGGCTCGCGAGCTGCATGCGGTGGCTCGCGTCGTGCGAGTACTCGAGCACGAGGCCGCGCTCGGTGAGGCTCGCGTCGAGGAGCACGTCCTCCAGGTGCTCGGGCACGATCGTCGACTGCTCGCCGGTCGCGAGGTCGAAGGCGGCGAGCCGGTAGCGCGGCGCCGACTCGTCGGTCACGGCGAAGAGGCGGCCGCCGTGGATGCCGATCGCGCTCCACTCGTGCTCGTGGCCCTCGACGAGCTGCCGGAGCGCGTCCTCGCTGTGGCGGCGCACCGCGAGGTCGTTGCCGCTCGACGAGCCGGTGTCGGTCGAGAGCACGAACCACTCGTCGTCGCGCGGCCAGTGACGGGCGAAGAGCCGCGGCTCCTCCGGCCGGGAGAAGAGCACGACGTCGGTCGAGGGGTCGGCGCCGATCTCGTGCCGCATGAGCCGGCCCGCGCCCATCTCGTCGGTGAGCGCGTCGCCCGTCGGGGCGTCGTAGGCCCAGTAGCTGAAGGCGCGGCCGCCGGGCAGCCACACGGGCGGGTTCCACTTCGTCCACGGGATCTCGTCGGCGAGGTCGTCGCCCGTCGCGACGTCGCGCACGCGGATCGTGCACCAGTCGGAGCCGCCGTCGGAGACGCCGTAGGCGAGCAGCGCACCGTCGGGCGAGACGCTCGCGACGTTGACGGCGACGGTGCCGTCGGCCGAGAGCTCGTTGGGGTCGAGCAGCACGCGGGGCCCGTCGGCACCGGCGCCCTCGAGCCCGTCGACCGAGTCGGCGACGACGAGCACGGGCTGGTTCTGCTCGCCGCCGTGCCACGCGAAGACGCGGCCGCCGCGCTCCCACGGGCAGCCGCGGGTCGGCGCCGTGAGCAGCGCCGCAACGCGCTCGCGGAACGCCTCGCGCGCGGGAAGCGCCGCGAGGATCGGCTCGGCGAACGCGTTCTGCGCCTCGATGAACGCGCGCGTCTCGGCGGAGTCGCCGTCCTCGAGCCAGCGGTACGGGTCGGCGATCGCCTCCCCGTGGATCGTCTCGACCGTGCCGTCTCTGCTCACCTCGGGATAGCGCATCCCGCCACCCTATGGCCGCGGCGTGCCGACCCCCTCCCATGCCCGCAACGGCGAACTTCCCCGAACCGCGGGTCTCGAGGCTCGAATCGCGCGGTTCGGGGAAGTTCGGTGACCGGGTGGGCTACTTCGCGACGCCCGGGTGCGTCATCGAGAGCAGGTCGAGCGCCTTGTCGAGGTCGGCCTCGGTGAGCTCGCCGCGCTCGACGTAGCCGAGGTCGATGACGGCCTCGCGCACCGTGATGCCCTCCTTGACCGAGTGCTTCGCGATCTTCGCCGCGGCCTCGTAGCCGATGAGGCGGTTGAGCGGCGTGACGATCGACGGGCTCATGCCCGCGAGCGCGGCGGCGCGCTCGACGTTCGCCTCGAGGCCAGCGATCGTCTTGTCGGCGAGCACTCGCGAGGCGTTCGAGAGCAGCCGGATCGACTCGAGCAGCGCCGTGCCCATCACCGGGATCTGCACGTTGAGCTCGAACGAGCCAGAGGCGCCCGCCCACGCGATCGTCGCGTCGTTGCCGATGACGCGCGAGGCGACCATGAGCACGGCCTCCGGCACGACCGGGTTGACCTTGCCCGGCATGATCGACGAGCCCGGCTGCAGGTCGGGGATCGCGAGCTCGCCGAGACCCGTGTTCGGGCCAGAGCCCATCCAGCGCAGGTCGTTGTTGATCTTCGTGAGCGAGACCGCGATCGTGCGGAGGGCGCCGGATGCCTCGACGAGGCCGTCGCGGTTCGCCTGCGCCTCGAAGTGGTTGCGCGCCTCGGTGATCGGCAGCCCGCTCGAGGCGGCGATCTCGGCGATGACCTTCTCGGGGAAGCCGAGCGGCGTGTTGATGCCGGTGCCGACGGCCGTGCCGCCCTGCGGCACCTCGGCGACACGGGGGAGCGCCGCCTCGATGCGCTCGATGCCGTAGCGGATCTGCGCGGCGTAGCCGCCGAACTCCTGGCCGAGCGTGACCGGCGTCGCGTCCATGAGGTGCGTGCGGCCGGGCTTGACGGCGTCGGCCCACAGCGCAGCCTTCTCCTCGAGCGCCTCGGCGAGGTGCTCGAGCGCGGGGATCGCCTGCTCGACGAGCGCGCCGGTGACGGCGATGTGCACCGAGGTGGGGAAGACGTCGTTCGACGACTGCGACGCGTTGACGTGGTCGTTCGGGTGCACGCTCTCGCCGCGGTGCTTCGACGCGAGGCTCGCGAGCACCTCGTTCATGTTCATGTTCGAGGAGGTGCCGGAGCCCGTCTGGTAGGTGTCGACCGGGAACTGGTCGTGGTGCGCGCCGCCGATGACCTCGTCGGCCGCCGCGACGATCGCATCGGCGATCGAGGCCTCGAGGATCCCGAGGTCGCGGTTCGCGATCGCGGCGGCGCGCTTGATGCGCGCGAGCGCGACGATCTGGGCCGGCTCCAGCCCTGAGCCCGAGATGGGGAAGTTCTCGACCGCGCGCTGCGTCTGCGCGGCGTAGAGCGCGTGCTTCGGCACCCGCACCTCGCCCATCGTGTCGTGCTCGATCCGGTACTCGACGTCGTTCACTGCGCTGTGCCTCTCACTCGGGTTCGCCCTGCCGGGCTCGATTCTCGCGTCACTCGCCGGCTGTGAGCGAAGCGCTCACGGCCTCGGCGAACGCCTGGATCTCGTCGTCGGCGGCGGTGCCGGCGATGACGACGGTGGATGCGTCGTGCTCGGTCGTGAGCACGAATGCGAAGTTCCCCGGGTCGTCGGCGTCGCGCTGGTCGTGCTCGGTCCACGTGAGGCCGCCGACCGTGCGCTCGCCCGTCTGCGGGGCGCCGTCGCTCGCGGTGAGCAGCCACGTCGGATTGCCGTCGAGCGCCTGCGTGAACGAGACGAACTGCTCGGCGGGGGTCACGTAGCCGGCGTACCAGGTCGTGACGCCGTCGGCGCCGACGCGGATCTCGGCCGCGTTCGAATCGAAGCCCTCCGGCAGCACCGGCGCGATGAGCGGCGCACCGACGCTCGCCTCGGCCGAGGCGGCAGCGGCGGCGACGTCGACGGGCTCGCGGGGCGGCGGCGATGGCCGCAGCACGACGAGCACCATGACGAGCACGACGCCGAGGCACGCGGCGATCGCGACGAGGAGGTTCGAGAAGGTCTGGTTCTCGCGGTGCCGCCTCGACGCGGCTGCCTTGCGCGAGGCCGTCTCCTCAGGCGTCTCCGGGCGGCCGAGCTCCGCGACGATCCTGGGCTGCTTGGGGCTCATGCCTCGGCGGCCCCCTCGGCGGCCGGCGACCCTGCCGCGCGCGCGGCGTCGAGCCGCGCCTTCGCCCCTTGGAGCCACTGCTCGCAGCGGTCGGCGAGCGCGTTGCCGCGCTCCCAGAGCGCGAGCGACTCCTCGAGGGACGCCCCGCCCGACTCGAGCGCCTGCACGACGCGCACGAGCTCGTCGCGCACCTGCTCGTAGGTCAGCTCTGCGACGGCGTCGCTCGCGGGGATGGTCACGGTGCCAGTCTACCGCCGGGCCGCCGACGCCGAGCGCTCATGCAGGTGCGATCGGGGACGGGAGGGAGGATCGACTCCTCCCCGTCGCCGGCCGCCAGGACGCTCTCGGCCCACACCGTCGTGGTGCCGGTCGACGGCCAGGCGTGGTCGAGCGCGCCGTTCGAGCCCGAGGAGCGCGACGGCCGGCTCTACGCGCGCGGCAGCGCCGACATGAAGTCGTTCCTCGGCCTCCTGCTCGCGAAGGCGCCTGCGATGGCGACCGCGCGCCTCGCCGAGCCCGCGGAGGTGCGCGGCTCGGGCCTCTCGGTCACCTACGACGTCGGCGTCACGGTGCTCGGCGGCATCGCGCCGCTCGTGCTCACCCGGCTGCTCGAGGTCACCGGCAACCTCAACACCCCGAGCACCTACTGCACGGCGATCGCGGTGCTCTCGCTCGTCGGCCCGCACTTCGTGCGGAAGCGATACCGCCTCGCGTGAGGCGGCGGCCGCTCACGCCTCGGCGCGGGCGGCCAGCACCACCGCCTACGCCTCGGCGTGGGCGGCGAGCACCTCGGCGTCGACGGTGCCGCGAGCGAGCGTCACGAGCAGGCCGTCGCCGGCCGCGAGCGCTGCCGCGTCGCGGGCGACCGAGCCCGCCCGCGTCTGCACGACCGCGTAGCCGCGATCGAGCGTCGCCTGCGGGCTGAGCGCCCGGAGCGTCTGCCGCAAGTGGTCGAGGCGCTGGCGGGCGACGTCGACGAGCCGCGCGACGAGCTCGTCCGAGCGGGCCGTGAGCCGCGCGAGGTCCTCCTCGCGCGCGTCGACGATCGACTCCGGGCGCGCGAGCGCCGGGCGCGAGCGGACGGCCTCGAGCCGCTCCGCCTCGCGAGCGACGTGCTGGGTGACGCGCTGCCGCAGCTGCGCCCGCGCTTGCGCGATGCGGGCGAGCTCCTCCGCGACGTCCGGCACGACCCGCTTCGCCGCATCCGTCGGCGTCGAGGCCCGCAGGTCGGCCACGTCGTCGAGCATCGGCCGATCGGCCTCGTGGCCGATCGCCGAGACGACCGGCGTCGTCGCCGCCGCGACCGCGCGCACGAGCCGCTCGTCGCTGAAGCCGAGCAGGTTCTGGAAGTCGCCGCCGCCGCGGGCGATGATGATGACGTCGACCTCGGGGTCGGCCTCGAGCCGCTCGAGCGCCGCGAGCACGGTCGGCACCGTCGCATCGCCCTGCACCGCGGCGTGCTCGACGCGGAACTCGACACCCGGCCAGCGCAGCTGCGCGTTCCGCAGCACGTCCTTCTCGGCGTCGGAGTCGCGGCCCGTGATGAGGCCGATGCGCCCCGGCAGGAACGGCAGCGGCCGCTTCCGCGAGGCGTCGAAGAGCCCCTCGGCGGCGAGCGAGCGGCGCAGCGCCTCGAGCCGCGCGAGCAGGTCGCCGAGCCCGACGTGGCGGATCTGCTGCGTGATCATCGAGAGCGTGCCGGCGCGCGGCCAGTAGTCGGGCTTGACGAGCAGCACGACGCGGTCGCCCTGGCCGAAGTCGCCCTCGATGCGCGCGAGCGTCGAGCTCCAGACGTTGAAGGCGACGGTCGAGTCGCCCGAGACGTCCTTGAGCTTGCCGAAGACGTTGCCGCGCGAGGCCGACCACTGCGTGATCTCGCCCTCGACCCACAGGTGGCCGAGCCTGCCGATGTACGACTTCAGCTCCGCGCCGAGCCGGTCGACGCTCCACGGCTCGTCCGGCGTGCCCGTGATCCGCTCGGCCATCGCGCTCCCCTCGCGGCCGCCCACGTCGAGCCCGGGGGCCGGGGCAGCCCATAGGTCGGCATCGTAGACTGGCCCGGTGACGATCACGAACGGCAGAGTGCCCCTCGACGCCCCGCGTCCGGTGCTCCGTCGGGGTCGCCTGCAGGCCGTCCCGACCGACGCGCCCAAGCGCATCCTGCTCGCCACGCCGCGCGGCTACTGCGCCGGCGTCGACCGCGCGGTGCTCGCGGTCGAGAAGGCGCTCGAGCAGTACGACGAGCCCATCTACGTGCGCAAGGAGATCGTGCACAACAAGCACGTCGTCTCGTCGCTCGAGGCGGAGGGCGCGATCTTCGTCGACGAGGTGGATGCGGTGCCCGAGGGCGCGCGCGTCATCTTCAGCGCGCACGGGGTGAGCCCGGCCGTCGTGCAGGCCGCCGAGGACCGCGGGCTCTCCGCGATCGACGCGACGTGCCCGCTCGTGACGAAGGTGCACCGCGAGGCCGTGCGCTTCGCGCGCGACGACTTCGAGATCCTGCTCGTCGGCCACGAGGGCCACGAGGAGGTCGAGGGCACCGCGGGTCACGCGCCCGATCGGGTGACGATCGTCAACAACCCCGACGAGGCCGACACCGTGCAGGTGCAGAACCCCGACAAGCTCGTGTGGCTCAGCCAGACGACGCTCTCGGTCGACGAGACGATGGAGACGGTGCGGCGGCTGCGCGCGCGCTTCCCCAACCTGCAGGACCCGCCGAGCGACGACATCTGCTACGCGACGCAGAACCGCCAGGTCGCGGTGAAGAAGATCGCGCCCGAGACCGATCTCGTGATCGTCGTCGGCAGCGCCAACTCCTCCAACTCGGTGCGGCTCGTGGAGGTCGCGCTCGAGCACGGCGCGAAGGCGGCGCACCGCGTCGACCTCTCGACCGAGATCGAGCAGGAGTGGCTCGAGGGCGTGCGCACGATCGGCGTCACGAGCGGTGCGAGCGTGCCCGAGGGCCTCGTGCGCGAGGTGCTCATGGAGCTCGAGGACGCGGGCTTCGAGGACATCACCGAGGTGCGCACCGCCGAGGAGGACCTCATCTTCTCGCTGCCCAAGGAGCTGCGGCCGAGTCGTCGGGGCTGACCGACTTCCTGGCGTCATCCAGCCTGCGTGGATACGCTCGCCGCATGGCAGACGTGCAGCAGGACGACCAGTGGGCCGAGCAGATGGCTGAGGGCGAGGACTTCGACGAGTCGATGGGCGACCCGGCGGACGACGACCGCGTGCTGGCCACCGACGAGCTCGACGAGATCGGCGACGACGACGCCCCCGAGGGCGCCGAGTCGCGCGACGAGGAGTGGGAGGGCGACGACCCCGCCGACATCCCCGACGAGCACGGCGGCACGCAGGCCGGCGTCGACTCCGATGACAACGGCGTCGACGACACCACGATGCCCGAGGGCACCGACAGCATCATCGATGCGGGAGACTGGGAGTAGCACCGTGGCGGAGCGACGGGGCTTCATGGCGCGGCTCAAGCGGTTCTGGCAGGGCCTGACCGGCTCGGGCGTGCAGACGTACGGCGACGACGCGCTGCCGGGCGCCCACGACGGCGACCCCGCGGCGCAGGCCAATGCCGAGATCCAGCTCCGCAACCGGCTGCAGTTCGGCACGAAGCACTGAGCTCTCCAGAGACATGACGAAGGGCCCCGCCGGGGCGGGGCCCTTCGCGCGTCTGGCTACTTGCTCGACCAGCCGGCCGAGCCGAGCTGCTGCGTCGCCTCGACGACGCGCTGCGCCATCGCCGACTCGGCGGCCTTGCCCCACGAGCGGGGGTCGTAGACCTTCTTGTTGCCGACGTCGCCGTCGACCTTGAGCACGCCGTCGTAGTTCGAGAACATGCTGTGCGCGACCTGGCGCGTGTAGGCGTACTGCGTGTCGGTGTCGATGTTCATCTTCACGACGCCGTTCCGCACCGCCTCGGCGATCTCCTCGTCGCTCGAGCCCGAGCCGCCGTGGAAGACGAGGTCGAGCGGCTTCGCATCCGTCCCGTACTTCTCGGCGATGCCGGCCTGGATCTCACCCAGCAGCTCGGGGCGCAGCTTGACGTTGCCCGGCTTGTAGACGCCGTGCACGTTGCCGAACGTGAGCGCCGCCATGTAGCGGCCGTGCTCGCCGAGGCCGAGCGCCTCGACCGTCGCGATCGCGTCGTCGAGCGTCGTGTAGAGCTGGTCGTTGATCTCGTGGCTCACGCCGTCCTCCTCGCCGCCGACGACGCCGATCTCGACCTCGAGCACCTGCCCGAGCGCGTGCGTGCGGGGGAGGATCTGCTTCGCGATCTCGAGGTTCTCCTCGAGCGGCACCGCCGAGCCGTCCCACATGTGCGACTGGAAGAGCGGCGCGCGGCCCGCGCGCACCTCCTCCTCGCTCGCGTCGAGCAGCGGCATGACGAAGCCGTCGAGCGCGTCCTTCGGGCAGTGGTCGGTGTGGAGCGCGACGGTGATGGGGTAGGCCTTCGCGACCTCGGTGACGAAGCGGGCGAACGCGATCGCCCCGCCCGCGCGGTTCTTGACGCTCTGGCCGGCGAAGTAGTCGGCGCCGCCCGTCGTGACCTGGATGATGCCGTCGGAGCCGGCCTCGGCGAGCCCCTGCAGCACGGCGTTGATCGTGGAGGAGGATGAGACGTTGATGGCGGGGTAGGCGAAGGCGTTCGACTTCGCCTTGTCGAGCATCTCGGCGTACTGCTCGGGCGTTGCGACGGGCATCGTGCGGCTCCTGACTCGTCTGTGGCGCGAGCCGCCAGGCGCGGCGTCGCGGGATCGGTCTCAGTCTAGGCTTCAGGCATCCGCCGGGGGCGAGCCCCGGAGCTCGAGGAGGGTCAGCATGCAGCACGACGACATCGTCCGCGCGGCGCTCGACCGCATCGTCGCGGCGCTCGCGGAGGCGAGCGACGACCTCGACGGGCTCGACGCCGTCGCGAGCGACGGCAACCACGGCCAGCACATGCTCTCGGGCGCGACCGCCGCCCGCGACGCGGCCGCCGACGCGCCCGCGGGCGCAGCGCTCTCGGCCGCCGCCGAGGCGTGGCGCGGCGGCGCGGGCTTCTCCAACCCGCTGTGGGGCACCGTGCTCGGCGCCGCGGCCTCCGTCGAGCGGCAGGGGCCGGTCGCGATGATCGACGCGGCGCTCGCGGCGCTCCACGGCATGACCGACGCGAACGTCGGCGACAAGTCGGTCGTCGACACGCTCGTGCCCGCACTCGACGACGCGCGCGACCACCTCGTGCGCGGCGAGACGGTGACGGTCGCGGCCGCGCGCGCGGCGGGCATCGCCGAGGAGGCCGCGCTCCAGACGGCCGCGCTCGAGGCGCGCTTCGACGCATCCAATCCCGACATCGGCTACCCCGACCCCGGCGCGACCTCGTCGGCCGTCATCCTCGGCGCGCTCGCCGCGACCATCGCCGAGCTGAGCGACGCCGCCGAGGCGTGACGCGAGCGCGGGACGCGCCCGCATGGCCGGGCCCACGCATCCGCATCACTAGGCTCAAGGGCAAGGCCAACCGATGGAGGACACCGTGGCGACCAGCTCCGATTCGATGACGGCACCGGTGTTCGAGCACCCCGACCGCAACCTCGCGATGGAGCTCGTGCGGGCCACCGAGGCGGCGGCGATCCGGGCGGTGCCGTGGATCGGGCGCGGCGACAAGAACGCCGCCGACGGCGCGGCGGTCAACGCCATGCGCACGTTCCTCGCGACCGTCGCGTTCGACGGGGTCGTCGTGATCGGCGAGGGCGAGAAGGACGAGGCGCCGATGCTCTTCAACGGCGAGCACGTCGGCAACGGCCGCGGCCCCTCGTGCGACATCGCCGTCGACCCCATCGACGGCACGTCGCTCACCGCGGCCGGCCGGCAGAACGCGCTGAGCGTCATCGCGGTCGCCGATCGCGGCACGATGTACGACCCGGTCGACGCCTTCTACATGGACAAGATCGTCGCGGGCCCCGAGGCGCACGGCGTCGTCTCGCTCGAGCAGTCGATCGGCGACAACCTGCGCGAGCTCGCTCGCGCGACCGGCAAGGAGGTCGGCGAGATGGTCGTCGCGATCCTCGACCGGCCGCGGCACGCGCAGCTCATCGACGAGATCCGCTCGGCGGGCGCCGGCACGCGCCTCATGCGCGACGGCGACGTCGCCGGCGGCATCAACGCCGCGCGCTGGGAGTCGCGCATCGACCTGTGCGTCGGCGCCGGCGGAACGCCCGAGGGCGTCATCACCGCGTGCGCGATCAAGGCGCTCGGCGGCTTCATGGAGGGCCGCCTCGCGCCGCAGAGCGACGAGGAGCACCGCAAGGTCGTCGCCGCGGGGCACGACCTCGACCGCGTGCTGGGGCTCGACGACCTCGTCGCGAGCGACAACACCTACTTCGTCGCGACGGGCGTCACCGACGGGCAGCTGCTCGACGGCGTGCGCCGCAAGGGGCCGCTCATCCGCACGGAGTCGCTCGTGCTGCGCTCGAAGACCGGCACCGCGCGCCGCGTCATCGCCGAGCACCGCAGCGACAAGTGGCTCGAGTCGAAGGCCTGATCGCCTGAGCGCCTGCGCGCCTGCGCGCCTGATCGCCTGAGCACCTGCGGGCGCCGCGCGCGGAGGGCCGAGGCCTGACGACTCGACCTGCTCCCGCCGAGTGGAGCCGTTGCAGCGGGTCGAGTGGGCGAGGACGGGTCGAGTCGCTGCTGGAAGCGGTCGGGTCGGCGGGAGCGGGTCGAGTCGCCGAAGCGATCGGCGCGCCGGCACGCTCGAACAGGGCGGATGCAGTGGGCGCAGCGGGGCGTCTGCGGCACGATGGTGCCGTGGCCGGCACGCGACTCGTGGGCATCGACCTCGCGCGGCTCGCGGCCGTCGCGGGGATGATGGCGGCGCACACCGTCCTCTGGGAAGAGCCGGCGCCGAGCGTCGTCGCGCTCGTCGACGGGCCGCCGTCGACGCTGTTCGCCGTGCTCGGCGGTGTGAGCGTCGTGCTCGCCGCGCGGCAGCGGCTCGCGGCGGGGGATCGGCGGGGCGCGATCCGCTCGACCCTCGCGCGCGGCGCGGTCGTCGCCGTGCTCGGCGTCCTCGTGGCGCCGCTCGCGACCTCGGTCTTCGTCGTGCTCGTGCCCTTCGGCGTCTCCATCGCGCTCGCCGGGCTGCTGCTGACGCTGCCTTCGTGGGCGATCGCCGCGCTCGCGGCGGCGCTGTGGGCGGCGGGCGGCTCGCTCGCGGCGATCGCCCGCGAGAGCCTGCCCGCGGAGCTCGTCGAGCCCGAGGGGCCCGGCGACGCGCTGCTCGCCGGGGCGCTCGACGTCGTGCTCACGGGCGTCTACCCGGTCGTGACCTGGCTCGCGTACCTGCTCGTCGGGATGCTGCTCGCCCGCGCGCTGCTCGAGGCTCGAGCGCGCGGCCACGAGCGGCGGGCGCTCGCCACCGTCGGCGCCGTCGGCGCGGCGCTCATCGCGGCGGCCGTCGCGGCGAGCGAGCTCGGCGTGCGGCTCGTCGCCGAGACGGTGCTCGAGCTGCCGGTCGAGGCGTTGCGCGACTCGATCCTCATGAACGGCTACGGCGCCGCGCAAGGCGCCGAGCCCGCCTGGCAGCTCGTCGCCGCGCCCCATACCGGCACCCCCGCCGACATGGCACGCACCGTCGGCATCGGGCTCGTCGCGATCGCGCTCCTCGGCCTGCTCGCGGCATCCCTCCCGCCTGCTGCGCTCCGCGTGCTCGAGCCGCTCCGCGCCGCCGGCGCCGCGCCCCTCACGATCTACGTCGTGCACGTCGTGCTGCTCTCGACGCTCGCGCTCGCCGAGCCGGAGCTCTCGCTCGGCTGGGGCGCGTGGGCGGCGCAGCTCGGCATCGCGATCGCGATCGGCGCGATCCTCGCCGTGACGCGCAGTCGCGGACCGCTCGAGCGGCTCGTGGGCGCCGCGGCGACGCGAGCCGCGGGGGAGCGCGAACGCACCGCGACGACGCCGAGCGAGTGACGCATCTGCCCCTTGACGTGTCGGTCGCGAAGTCGTACATTGCCAAGCAGTTATAGAACTGGGTGGTGATAAAGATGCGAGAGCAGCGGCTCGACGACGAGCAGCTCGACCGCATCTTCGCCGCGCTCTCCGACCGCACGCGCCGCCGCATCCTGCTGCGGCTGCGGTCGGGGCCCGCGACCGTCACCGAGCTCACCGCGCTCGCCGGGCTCAGCCAGCCGGCCGTCTCGAAGCACTGCAAGGTGCTCGAGGAGGCCGGCCTTGTCCGAGCCGAGCGCGACGCGCAGCGCATCCACCGCATCATCGAGCTCGCGCCGCTCATCCGCGCCGCCGTCTTCGTCTCGCAGTTCGAGGTCCAGGTCGATGCCCGACTCGACCGTCTCGAGGCGCACCTCCAGTCGGGAAGAGACCAGGAGCGACCATGAAGACCCGATTCACCATGCCCGACGACACCTCCATCGCCTACGAGCGCGACTTCCGCGCCCCGGCCGCCGAGGTCTGGCGGGCCTACACCGAGCCCGAGATCGTGCGCACGTGGCTGCTCGGCCCCGACCCCGAGACCGAGTTCCCCGTGTGCGAGATGGAAATGCGCACCGGCGGCTCGTTCCGCTGGGTGTGGGTCGACGCCGCGGGCGAGCTCGAGATCGCCGGCGAGGTGCTCGAGGCCGACGAGCCGCGCCGGCTCGTCTCGACCGAGCGGATGG
Source organism: Agrococcus sp. TSP3-2-1 (assembly GCF_049897585.1). Taxonomy (NCBI): domain Bacteria; kingdom Bacillati; phylum Actinomycetota; class Actinomycetes; order Micrococcales; family Microbacteriaceae; genus Agrococcus; species Agrococcus sp. TSP3-2-1. The sequence continues at coordinate 232,235 of NZ_JAFCWN010000003.1, read as the reverse complement.
GCGGCTCGGCGATGGGCGGGATGGACCTGCCGCCGACGCACAACGTCGTCACCTTCGAAGAGGCTGACGGCGTGACGACGATGCGGACGGTGATCACGTATGCGTCGAAGGAGCACCGCGACGGCGCCTACGCGAGCGGCATGGCCGAGGGGATCGACGCGGGCTTCGATCGCCTCGACCCCTACTTCGCGAGCATCAGCGCGCGCTGACGGCACACGGCGAGCGGCACCGGCGAGCGCCGGTCGCCGCCCGCTGTCGCGCGCACCGACGGCCGTGGCCGCATCACGATCCGGTCACGGAAGCGGCACCCGTTTGACATGCGAGCGCCCCTCTCGCATGCTCGAACCCGAAACCTGAACCACCTGTCAGTTTCGGAACCGTGAAGCCGCACGAGGGAGTGCTGTCTCGCCAGTCGAGCAGCGCCCTGACGGAGCTCGCACAGCTCGAGAGGCAACTCATGCGCAGGACAACGAAGTTCGCCGGCGTGGGCGTCGCCTTCGCCGCGCTCGCGCACACGGCGTGCGAGCCGACCGCGTCGACCAGCTCGCCCGCCACCGCGAGCTCCGAGGGCGCGGAGGAGATCGTCGCCGTCAACGTCGGCATGATCACGTCGATCGCCGGGCCGCTCGCGGCCTACGGCGCCGCGTACCAGCAGGGCTTCGCAGCAGGCTCTCGCTCCGCTACCCCCTCATCTTCGGGCCGTGGGGCTGCTCTCGTTCGGTCACGCGATGTTCTTCGCGGCCGGCGCCTACGAGCTCAGGATCATCCTCAAGATGCTCACCCCCAGCGGCATGCCGCGGCCGGCCGCCCCTACCCGCACGTCGACGTCGCGCTGCTCGTCGACGGCCGCGTGCAGTCGGCGCCCGGCCGGGGCGAGCTGCTCGTGCGCGGGCCCGCCGTCGTCCAGGGCTGCTTCCGCGACCCTGCGGCGACCGCCGAGGCGCGGTTCGGGTCGTGGCTGCGCACGGGCGACCTCGTCGAGCGCGACCCGGCTGGCCGCATCCGCGTCGTCGACCGCATGAAGGACATCGAGCGCTGGGGCGAGGAGGTCGTCGCGTGGCTCGTGCTCGAGGGGGTGGCGACCGAGGAGGACCTGCGCGGGCACCTCGACGGCCGCATCGCCGACTTCAAGCACCCCGAGCGGTTCGTGGTCGTCGACGGCATCCCGCGCACGAGCACGGGCAAGCCGCTCCGCCGCGCGCTCGCCGCGTCGCTCGAGCAGCAGGGAGCGGTGTCGTGAACCAGCCGCGGACGAAGCGCGGCGAGCAGACGAAGGCGAAGCTGCTCGCGGCCGCCGAGGGCGTCTTCGCCGAGCAGGGCTACCAGGCCGCCTCGATCGCGCGCATCACCGAGCGCGGGAGCGTCGCGCAAGGCACGTTCTACCTCTACTTCGAGTCGAAGCTCGACCTCTTCGAGCAGCTCGTCGACGACCTCAACCGGCGCGTGCGGAAGGCGATGAGCGACGGCGCCGCGCGCGGCTCGAACCGCGCCGAGGCTGAGCGTGAGGGCTTCCGCGAGTTCTTCGCCTTCACCGCCGAGCACCCCGCGCTCTACCGCGTCGTGCGCGAGGCCGAGATCGTCTCGCCCGGCGCGATGCGCGCGCACTACGAGCGCATCGTCGAGGGCTACCGCGAGGGCCTCGAGCGCGCCCGCGCCGCCGGCGAGATCGGCGACGTCGACCCCGAGGTCGCCGCGTGGGCGCTCATGGGCGTCGGCGAGATGATCGGGATGCGCTACGTGCTGTGGCCGACGGGGGACGACGGCGCGTACGGCACCGGCGCGACACCCGTGCCCGACGATGTGTTCGACGAGATGGTGGCGTTCGTGCAGCGCGCGCTCGGCACCGCCCCGTCGCAGATGACCGCTGCCGCCACCGCGGCTTCAACACAGGAGGACTCATGAGCACGCTCTCCGGCCGCAGGGCCGTCATCACGGGCGGCGCCGCGGGCATCGGCGCCGCGATCGCCCGCTCGTTCGCCGCGGAGGGCGCGCACGTGGTCATCGCCGACCGCGACGCCGCCGCCGCCGAGTCGCTCGCGACCGAGCTCGGCGGCGAGTCGTGGGAGGTCGACCTCCTCGACGTCGCCTCGCTCGAGTCGCTCTCGCTCGAGGCCGACATCCTCGTGAACAACGCGGGCATCCAGCGCGTCGCCCCGATCCACGAGTACGAGCCGGAGATGTGGCGGCGCATCCACACCCTCATGCTCGAAGCGCCGTTCCTGCTCCTCCGCGCGGCGCTCCCGGGGATGTACGAGCGCGGCTTCGGACGCATCCTCAACCTCTCGAGCGTGCACGGCCTGCGCGCATCCGCCTTCAAGTCGGCCTACGTCGCCGCGAAGCACGGCCTCGAGGGGCTCTCGAAGGTCACGGCGCTCGAGGGCGCCCCGCACGGCGTCACGTCGAACTGCATCAACCCCGGCTACGTGCGCACCGCCCTCGTCGAGGCGCAGATCGCCGACCAGGCGAAGACGCACGGCATCCCCGAGTCCGACGTGCTCGAGCAGGTCATGCTCACCGAGGCCGCCGTGAAGCGGCTCGTCGAGCCCGAGGAGGTCGCCTCGCTCGCGACCTGGCTCGCCGGCCCGCACGCGGGCATGGTCACGGGCACCTCGTACGTCATGGATGGCGGCTGGAGCGCCCGGTGACGACCGCGACCGATGCACCCACCTCGGCGGAGCGGCCGCTGCGCGTCGCCGTCGACGGCGGCGAGCTCGCCGCGACCGTGTGGCGGGCGGATGCTTCGGGCACGCCCGTCGTCGCCATCCACGGGATCACGGCGAACCACCGCTCGTTCTCGCCGCTCGCCGAGCGCCTGGATGCGCCCGTGCTCGCGGTCGACCTGCGCGGCCGCGGCGGCTCGCGCGCGCCGCCCGCGCCGTTCGGCATCGTGCAGCACGCCGAGGACGTCGCGGCGGCGATGCGCGCGGCCGGCTTCGAGCGCGCGATCGTCGTCGGCCACTCGATGGGCGCCTACGTCGCGACCCGGCTCGCGAGCGCGCACCCGGAGCTCGTCGCGTCGCTCGTGCTCGTCGACGGCGGCCTGCCGCTGCGCCCAGCGCCCGAGGGCTCGGACCTGAGCCCCGAGGACGTGCTCGGGCCGGCGATCGAGCGGCTGCGGATGACCTTCCCCGACACCGCCGCGTACCGCGACTTCTGGCGGCAGCACCCGGCCTTCGGGCCCTACTGGAGCCCAGCGATCGAGGAGTACGTCGACTACGACCTCGTGCCCGACGAGCGGGAGGAGTCGGAGGGCTTCGCCCTGCGCCCCTCGGCGAACCCCGACGCGGTCGTCGCGAACCTCGTCGAGCTCGACGGCCGCGACGGCTACACCGAGGCGCTCGAGGCGCTCGAGGCGCCGATCGCGCTGCTCCGCAGCCCGCGCGGCCTGTTCGACGAGTCGCCGGGCCTCTACGATGACGAGTGGCTCGCGACATGGCGGTCGCGGCTGCCCGGACTCGAGGTCGACGACGTCGAGGACACCAATCACTACACGATCCTGATGGGCTCGGGCGTCGACGCGGTCGCGGCCGTCGTCGCGCGCCTGCAGGCAGCGGGGCAGGGATCCCGCACGGAAGGGGCACGCTGATGGCGATCGACAAGACCTACGGCTCGGCGGCGGAGGCCGTCGCCGACATCCAGGACGGAGCGACCCTCGCGGTCGGCGGCTTCGGCCTCTCCGGCAACCCGATGGCGCTCATCCGCGCGCTCGAGGAGCGGGGCGTCAAGCACCTCAAGGTGGTCTCGAACAACTGCGGCGTCGACGACTGGGGGCTCGGCCTGCTGCTGCGCGGCGGCCAGATCGACAAGATGACCTCGTCCTACGTCGGCGAGAACAAGGAGTTCGAGCGCCGCTACCTCACGGGCCAGCTCGAGCTCGAGCTCACGCCGCAGGGCACGCTCGCCGAGAAGCTCCGCGCGGGCGGCTCGGGCATCGCCGCGTTCTACACGCGCACGGGCGTCGGCACGCAGGTGCAGGAGGGTGGCCTCCCGCAGCTGTACAACGCCGACGGCACGGTCGCCAAGGCATCCGCCCCCAAGCCCACCGCGACGTTCGACGTCGACGGCACGCCTACGGAGTTCGTGCTCGAGGAGGCGATCACGACCGACTTCTCGCTCGTGCACGCGCTGCGCGGCGACCGGCACGGCAACCTCGTCTTCAACAAGGCCGCCCGCCAGTTCTCGCCGCCCGCGGCGATGGCGGGGCGCATCTGCATCGCGCAGGTGGAGGAGCTCGTCGAGCCGGGCGAGATCGACCCGGATGCGGTGCACCTGCCGGGCGTGTTCGTGCACCGGATCATCGAGGTCGGCACCGACATCGAGAAGCGCATCGAGCGCCGCACGGTGCGAGAAGACTGACGGGCGAGAGGAGACCAGCCATGGCACTGACCCGCAACGAGATGGCCGCGCGCGCAGCGAAGGAGCTCGAGGACGGCATGTACGTCAACCTCGGCATCGGGCTGCCGACGCTCGTGCCGAACTACGTGCCCGACGACGTGACCGTCGTGCTGCAGAGCGAGAACGGCATCCTGGGCGTCGGCCCGTACCCGACCGAGGACGCGGTCGACCCCGACCTCATCAACGCCGGCAAGGAGACCGTCACGACGCTCCCGGGCACGTCGTTCTTCGACTCGGCGACGTCGTTCGCGATGATCCGCGGCGGCAAGATCGACGCCGCGATCCTCGGCGCGATGCAGGTGTCGGCCTCGGGCGACATCGCCAACTGGATGATCCCCGGCAAGATGGTCAAGGGCCCGGGCGGCGCGATGGACCTCGTGCACGGCGCCGCGAAGGTCATCGTGCTCATGGAGCACACGGCGAAGGACGGCTCGGCGAAGATCCTCGACGCTTGCACGCTGCCCCTCACGGGCAAGGGCGTCGTCGACCGCATCATCACCGACCTCGCGGTGCTCGACGTGACGCCCGAGGGGCTGCGGCTCGTCGAGCTCGCGCCGGGCGTGACGATCGAGGAGCTGCGCGAGAAGACCGAGCCGGAGATCCTCGAGTGACGACGATCCTCGCGGGGATCGAGCAGTCGAGCGTCCGCACGGAGCGGCTCACCGCATCCGTCGTCCGCCGCGAGGTCGCGCGGCGCGAGGTCGCGGGGCGCGAGGATGCGCGACCTGTCGTGCTCATCCACGGCAACGTGTCGTCGTCGCTCTTCTTCCAGCCGCTCATGCTCGCCCTGCCGCGGCCGTCGATCGCGATCGACCTGCGCGGCTACGGCGACAGCGAGACGCTGCCGGTCGATGCCACCCGGGGCCTTCGCGACTTCGCCGACGACGTCGCGTCGGTCATGGATGCGCTCGGCATCGCCGACGCGCACCTGCTCGGCTGGTCGATGGGCGGCGGCGTCGTCATGCAGCTCATGCTCGACCGGCCCGACCTCATCCGCTCGGTGACGCTCATGGCGCCCGTGCCGCCGCACGGCTTCGGCACGCGGCTCGACGGCTCGCGCTGCACGCCGGATGCGGCGGGCACGGGCGGCGGGGGAGCGAACCCCGACTTCGTCGCGAGGCTCGAGGCCGGCGACGCGACCGATGAGGCGCCGACGAGCCCGCGGAGCGTCTTCCGCTCGAGCTACGTCGCGCCCGGCTTCGCCGACGAGCACGAGGACCTCTGGGTCGAGTCGATGCTCTCGACGAAGACGGGGCTCGACAACCAGCCGGGCGACGGGGTCGCGTCGGAGTCGTGGCCGGGCTTCGCGCCCGGCACGCGCGGCATCCTCAACACGATGTCGGCGGTGCACCTCGACCTCAGCGGCATCGTGGGCATCGAGCGCAAGCCCGCGATCCTGTGGGTGCGTGGCGCGCACGACGCGATCGTCTCGGACGAGTCGTTCTTCGACTTCAACACGCTCGGCAAGCACGGCGTCGTGCCTGGCTGGCCGGGCGAGGAGGCGGCGCCGCCCCAGCCGATGATCGCGCAGACGCGGCGAGTGCTCGACGAGTACGCCGCGGCGGGCGGCTCGTTCGAGGAGGTCGCCTTCGAGACGGCGGGCCACTCGCCCCACATCGAGGAGCCGGAGCGGTTCCGCGAGGCGTTCCTGCGCCACATCGAGGCGCACGACGGGACCATCGCCGCGGGCTGAACCGCTGCTCAGCGGCGGAGCACGAGCCCCGGTCTCGGCAAGAGGTCGGCGCGTGCACGATGCTCCCGAGCACGACCGTGCCGCTCGAGCAGCGCGCGGAGGCGGCGCTCGGTCAGCATGCTCGGGCGTCGACGGCGCCGAGGTGGTCGGGCGGATGGCTCGACCGCCGGCTCGCCGCCGGGCTCGGGGGGCTCGGGCAGCTTCACCGCGAGCGATGCCGGCGCGGTTGCTTCGAGGCTCCGCGGCATCTCGGGCGGTGCCTGCAGGCCGGCGAACGAGAGGCCCGCGAACGAGAGGACGGCGGTGCGGGTGCGTGCGGGCTGGAGCTCGGGCACGATGCGCCACTGGCCGGGCCGCGGTCCTGCTCGCTCGACCCGCAATCGGCCCGCGTGGATCTCGTGGTGGTGAAAGCTGCAGACGAGGATGCCGTTGTCGATGTCGGTCTTGCCGCCGAGCTGCCAGGGGATGATGTGGTGGGTCTCGCACCAGGCGACGGGCATGCCGCAGCCGGGCACGCGGCAGCCCTTGTCGCGCTTGGCGAGCGCGCGCTTCTGCGCCCGCGTGAAGAGGCGCTTCGCGCGGCCGAGCCAGAGCGGGTGCCCGTGCTCGTCGACGATGAGCTGGTGCGTGTCGGCGAAGCAGAGCAGCTGGTCGATGCCCTGGATGGGGACGAGGCTGCCGGTGTGCTCGATCGTGAGCGTGCAGTCGGTGCTGGCGAGGCCCTGCACGTGCGCGCTGTAGCCCTCGACGGTGCCGACGAAGGTGAGCACGGGCGGCTCGCCGCCCGCGAGCGGCGCGTCGGCGGAGGCGGCGTACGCGGTGACGGCGGCGATGAGCGCGTCGTGCCCCTTCTGCTCGGGGGTGCGGTCGTCGAGCGAGCCCTCGGCGTCGCAGTCGGTGCCGTCGCAGCCGCCCTTCGCGCAGCGGTCGTCGTGGAAGGCGACCTTCACGCGCGGGCCGCCCCACGCATCCGTGAACGCCTTGATCTTCGAGCCCTCCTCGGCGGGGGAGCGGATGATCGTCAGCCACGACCCGTCGGGCTGCTGCCGGGTGCGCAGCGACCGCAGCGCCCGCTGCTTCTCGTCGTTGGGGAGCACCCCGTCGGGGTCGAGGATCGCGACGCAGCGGCGGGCGAGCACCGTGAGCTGCTCCGGCGGCAGCGGCATCGCGGGGTCGGTCGCGTGCCGCACGAGCGTCTGCTCGGCGAGCGCGAGCTGCTCGCCGTTCGCGCGGGCCGCGGCCGGATCGAGCGTCGAGACGATGGTGTGGGCCTGCGCGAACGAGAGCTCGGCGTTCTCGAGCGCTGCCGCGACGGCGGGATACCTCGCGGCGATCTCGGCGCCGGTGAGGCCGATCGAGGGGGAGGTCGCGCGGGCGAGCAGCAGCAGCTCGAGGGTGCGGCCGGGCCGGATGCCGAAGGCCCTGCCGATCGCTTCCTTCGCGTGCCGCGCGCCCAGCAGCAGGTGCAGCGGCTCGTCGGTCGGGCCCTGCGAGCGCTCCTCGACCTCGTGCGCGAGCCGCACCTGCAGCGCGTCGGTGACCCGGCTCAGCTCGGCGACGCAGCCGAGGATCTCGACGATCTCGCCGTTCGACGCTCGAGGGAACGACGGAGCATCGGCGAGCAGCGCGCGAGCGGCCTCGACCGCCGCTCCTGCCCGCTCGGTGCTCGACATCCTTGCCTCCCCTGCGAGGAGGGTAGATGGGGCCACCCACATCCACCCCCGACCTCGTTGCGAGCAGGGTAGGGGAGGCTACCCACATGCGGTGCCCGCACGACGGAGGCCCCGCATCCATCACCTGGATGCGGGGCCTCACGTGCTCGTGCGACTACTCGGTCGCGGTGAGCGAGTCGACGTACTCCTGGTTCTCGCTGATCCAGGTGGCGACGACCTCGGGGTAGTCGCTCTGCGACGCGTCGCTGTTGAACATCGCGTTCTCGAGCGAGAAGAGCAGCTCCGAGTCCATCTCGAACGCCTGCAGCCAGGCGGTGAGCTGCGGGAAGTCCTCCTCGAAGCCCGTGCGGGCGATCGAGTGGATGCCCTCGGCGGCGCCGAGCGTGCCCTCCGGGTCCTCGAGGTCGCGGATCGCGAACTCGTCGTAGGCCCAGTGCGGGCGCCACAGCGTCACGACGATGTTCTCGCCGGCGTCGATCGCGCCGCTGAGCTCGGCGAGCATCGCGGGGGTCGACGAGGTGATGAACTCCATGCCCTCGAGGCCGTAGGTCGGGATGACGCTGTCCTGCGTCGCGCCGGTCAGGCCCGCGCCCGGCTCGATGCCGACGATGCGGTTGCCGAACGCGTCGGCGTTGTCGGCGAGCTCCGCGATCGACGTGATCGGCGCATCCTCGTTGACCGCGAGGGTCAGCACCGCGTCGTCGTTCCACGAGCCGAGGTCGACGAGGTCGTCGCCGAACTCGGTCATGTAGTCGGCGTGCGTCATCGGCAGCCAGCCGTCGAGGGTGACGTCGTAGTCGCCGCCCGCGACGCCCGCGAAGACGGGGCCGGCGTCGGCGTACTCGAGCTCGACGTCGTAGCCCTGCTCCTCGAGGATCGCCTCCCACAGGTAGGAGACGGCCTCGCCCTCGGGCCAGCCGTTGAAGACGCCGATCGTCAGGTCGGTCTGGTCGCTCGTCGCAGCGGCGTCGCCCTCGGGCGCCTCCGCCTCCGAGCCGCTCGACGCGCAGCCGGCCAGGGCCAGCGCTCCGACGGCAGCGACGGCCGTCGCGCGGATGAATCGCTTGTGCATGCTGTGTCCTCTCTCGTTCCGTATCTTCCGTCCGTCGGCGACCGCCCGCGCGGCCGCCGAAGTCTCAGCGGCCGCTGCCGGCCGGTGTCGTCTCGACGGCCGTCACGGCGGCGACGTCGTGCGGCGATGGTGCGCTCGAGGCTGCGCTCGCGGCCGCGCTGCGCCGGCGCGAGCGCAGCTTCGCGACGGGGCTGTGCACCTGCAGGCTGCCGAGCGCGTTCGTCACGCGGTCGAGCACGATCGCGAGGATCACGACCGACAGGCCCGCCTCGAAGCCGAGGCCAACGTCGATGCGCTGCAGCGCCTGCACGATGTCCTGGCCGAGGCCGCCGGCACCGACCATCGCGGCGATGACGACCATCGAGAGCGACAGCATGATGATCTGGTTGACGCCCGTCATGATCGTCGGCAGCGCGAGCGGCAGCTGGATCTGGCGCAGGATGCGGCCGGGGGAGGCGCCGAAGGCGGCGCCCGCCTCGACGATCTCGCGGTTGACGCCGCGGATGCCGAGCTCGGTCAAGCGCACGCCGGGCGCCATCGCGAACGCGATGGTCGCGATGATGCCGGGCACGACCCCGATGCCGAACAGGATGATCGCCGGGATGAGGTAGACGAACGCGGGCATCGTCTGCAGGAAGTCGAGCACGGGGCGGATGATCGCCGAGACGGTGTCGGAGCGCGCCGCCCAGATGCCGAGCGGGATGGCGAGCAGCAGCGCGAGGAGCGCCGCGACGACCGTGAGCGCGAGCGTCGCCATCGCGTTGTCCCACTGGTCGACGAGCACGATCACGACGAGCCCGAGCACCGTGCCCACACCCATCCGCCATCCCCGCACGAGGAGGGCGATCAGTGCGAGCACGACGATCATGACGATCGCGGGCGGCTCCGTGAACGCCATCTCGACGACGTCGAAGACGCCGCCGACGACCGTGCGGATGACGTCGAAGAGCACGGCGAGGTTGTCGGTGATCCAGTCGACGCCGGTCTCGACCCAGTCGCCGAGCGGCAGGCGGATGTCATCGAGCATCGCGCACCTCCTGTCCGTCGAAGCGAGCACTCGCATCGTCGAGGGTCTGGGCGACGAGCGCCGGGTCGAGCGCGGGCGGCAGGTCGACGATCGCCATCTCCGACGTCTCGGTCGGCACGTTGCCGAGCGCCGCGAGCAGCATGACGCGCGGGATGACGCCCAGCAGGCGATCGCCGCCGTCGACGACCGCGATCGGCAGGCCGCTCGTGACGGCGAGCTCCGGCAGCTCGGCGAGGCTCGTGTCGGGCGAGACGCGGTGCACGTCGGCGTCGACGAGCGGGCGCAGCTCGCGGTGCCCGCGCTGCACGGCGCGCAGCACGTCGCGGTCGCGCACGGCGCCGAGCACGGTGCGGCCCGGCCCCGTGACGAGGAGGGTCGAGCTCTGCACGTCGCGCATCGCGCGGAGCGCGCCGCGCGGCCCCACGGTGGCGGGCACGGATGCGGCGGGCGGCTCCATCACGCTCGCTGCGGTGAGCACGCGGGTGCGATCGACGTCCTGCACGAACTGCGCGACGTAGTCGTTCGCGGGGTCGGTGAGGATCTCCTCGGGGGTGCCGATCTGCACGATGCGGCCGTCGCGCATGACGGCGATGCGGTCGCCGAGGAACATCGCCTCGTTGAGGTCGTGGGTGATGAAGACGATCGTCTTGCCGAGCTCGGCCTGCAGCTCGACGAGCTGCTCCTGCATCTCGCGGCGGATGAGCGGGTCGAGCGCGCTGAAGGCCTCGTCCATGAGCAGCACGGGGGTGTCGGCGCAGAGGGCGCGGGCGATGCCGACGCGCTGCTGCATGCCGCCGGAGAGCTCGCTCGGGAACCGCTCCTCCCAGCCGGAGAGCCCGACGCGGCGCACGACGTCGCGCGCGAGCTCGAGCCGACGCTCGCGGTCGACGCCCTGGATCTCGAGCCCGTACGCGACGTTGTCGAGCACCGTGCGGTGGGGCAGGAGCGCGAAGTGCTGGAAGACCATCGAGACCTGCGAGCGGCGCACGGCGCGCAGTCGCTTCGCGTCGATGCCGGTCACGCGCTCGCCCGCGATCTCGACGGTGCCGTGGGTCGCGTCGAGCAAGCCGTTGAGCATGCGGATGAGCGTCGACTTGCCGGAGCCCGAGAGCCCCATCACGACGAAGATCTCGCCGCGTCGCACCTCGAAGGAGGCGTCGATGACGGCGGCGGTGCCGAGCTTGGCGACGTCCTCTCGCGAGGCGCCGGCGGCGAGGCGGTCGGCGGCCTCGAGGCTCCGGCGGCCGAACACCTTCGTGAGGTGCTCGACGCGCACGGCGATGTCGTCGGCGCCACGGGTCTCGTCGGCGCCCCCGGGGCGCGCGATCACTTGCGGTTCGGTCACGGTCACTCCTGCCACGCCGCGAGGGCGTTCAGTCGAGGACGGGTGCCACCGCACCGGCGGTGTGTCGTCTGCCGTCCATCGACGACGGAAGTCGTCTGCGAAGCGGCACCATACGCTCGTCGACAGCTGGGGGGCCGACGGTCGCGTCCAATGGGAAGGGCGGCCAGCCGTGGCCACCGCGGATCGACGTTACCCCAGGGCAGTAGAAGAGCTACGGGGCGCCGGCGCCGGCTTCCGCAGGATCACGCGGATCTCGACCGATCCTCACCGTCGAAACGTGATGGTTTCGTTATAGCCGGGCCTCGCCGGTCTAGTGCCACCACGGCCGCTCGCGCTGCGCCGCGCGCCGTGCCGCCTCGAGCTCGGCGAGCTCCTCGTGGCGCTCACCGATCTGGTGCACGGCCGACATGCAGCGCTTCACGAGCGCGTCGAGGTCGTCGAGCGCGTGCCGCTTCGCGGCGCCGATCACGATCGCCGCGCACGCCTCGGCATCGCCGCCCGCGTCGTGGTGGCGGAAGTCGTCGAAGCCCGCTGCGAGCGCCGCGACCGGCAGCCGGTACGACTCGAGCGCGAAGGTCTTGCGGGCGATGCGCAGCGAGTCGGTCCACCGCATGTCGGGCACCGGCAGTCGCGCGGCCTTCGCCGCCGCGCGCATGACGCCCTTGTCGAAGCCGGCGTTGTGGGCGACGTAGACGTCGTCGCCGCCGAACTCGAGGATGAGCCGCTGCGCCTCGGTCCAATCGGGCGCATCCAGCACCTGGTGGGCGTGGATGCCGTGGATGCGCGTGTTCCACTCCCAGAACTCGTCGTGGGGGAAGGAGGGCTGGATGAGCGTCGAGAAGCGGTCGACGATGAGGCCGTCCCGCACCTTCACGAGGCCGACCGCGCACGCGGAGGCCGCGCTGCCGTTGGCGGTCTCGAAGTCGATTGCCGTGAAGTCGAGCGCCATGTGACCAGTCTCCCAGCCGCCACCGACATGCCCTCCCGACCCACGGCATCCGCCCCCCCCGCTCGTCGAGTAGCCGCCGTAGCCGGCGTATCGAGACGATCCTCACGGATGCGGGAGGATGGATGCGTGGCCAACCCGACGCTCGACGCCCTGCACGACATCGACGCGACCGATCACGCCGGCGCGTGGGCGGTCGTGCGCGAAGCCGAGCTCGTCGTGCCCGCGGTCGTCGAGAACCCGCGCGACCCGGGCTCCGGCCGGTTCCTCGTCGTGCCGCACGGCGAGCTGCAGCTCGTCGTCGCGTTCACGTCGACGAAGCGCATCGGCGGCTTCGTCACGAAGACGCGCCGCCACGTGAAGCTCACAGGCGCCGAGCTCGCGGCGGCGATCCCCGAGGGGCACGCGATCGTGCTCGACCCGGGCCACGACGACGGGCGGGTGTTCCTGCCCGACGTGCTCGCGAGCGACGCGGCCTGATCCGAAGCCGCGTCCGGCGGCGGCACGACGGGTCTTGACGTCGCACTTGCATCTTGCAAGTTTTCCCGCATGAGCCTCTTCATCACCTGCCCGGTCGAGAGCGTCGAACGCGCGACCGCCTTCTACACCGCCCTCGGCTGGCAGCGCAATGCCGAGATGTCGGATCACAACGTGTCGTGCTTCGCGATCGCGCCGGAGCAGTACGTCATGCTCGGCAGCCGCGAGACGGCAGCCGCGAGGCGGTCGATGCGCTCGTCGAGCGCGCCGGCGCCGCCGGCGGCCGGATCGGCGACACCGACGACTACCCCTTCATGTACCAGCGCCAGTTCGACGACCCCGACGGCTACCACTACTCGCCGTTCTGGATGAAGCCCGAAGCCGATCAGGCCGCGTGAGCGACCTCGCTGCGGCGCTCGACGTCGTGGCCCGCGGTGGGCGCTGCTCATCGTCGAGCGGCTCCTCGACGGGCCGCAGCGCTACGGCGATCTGCAGCGCGACCTCGGCGCGCCGACCAACATGCTCGCGACCCGGTTGCGGGAGCTCGAAGCGGCCGGCGTGCTCTCGCGGCTGCCGCTCCGGCACAACTCGAGGGCGTACGCCCTCACCGAGCGCGGCCTCTCCCTGCGCGAGTCGATCGTCGCCCTGGGGCGCTGGGGTGCCGATGGCTCCTAGGTGCACTCGCCCGTGCGCTCGATGCGGTCGACCGCGCTCGAGACGCCCTCGAGCGCGGTCACCGCGCTCACGACGTTCGTGTCGATGACGACCTCGGTCGCGGGCGAGCGGCCGTAGCTCACGAACGTCCAGACGTTCTCCTCCTGCGCGACCTCGAGCCAGTCGACCGGGCCGACCTGGATGCATCGGTTCGCCGACGGCGCGGGCTCGGGCATGCCGCAGCGCAGGGTCACCGCGCTCGGGTCGCCCCACGCGGCGGTCGCTTGCGACGTCGTGTCGCGGCGCTCGAGCGGCTCCGGCAGGCTCGCGTCGCCGAGCTGCTCGGGGAGCGAGACCGACACGCGCGCACACCCGGGGTCGGATGCGTCGTCGGCGGCCGGGAGCGTCACCGCGCGAGCGCAGCCGCTGAGCGCGAGGAGCGCAGCGGCGGCGGCAGCGAGGGGGAGGAGGCGCACCCCTCGAGCCTACCGAGGGCGCCGCGAGTGCTGCCCGGAACGATCCGATCGGAGTTCCCGGCTAGCGTTGCCGGCATGGACGACGCGACGCTGGCCGACGTCGGCGAGCTCGAGGCGCTCCGCCGCTTCCTGCCGCTGCTGCCGGCGGGCGACGCGACGATCGTCGGCCCCGGCGACGACGCCGCGGTCGTGCGCGCGCCCGACGGTCGCTTCGTCGTCACGACCGACACGATGCTCGAGGGCGCCGACCTCCGGCTCGACTGGTCGGAATGGCACGACCTCGGCTGGAAGGCAGTCGCCTCGAACCTCGCCGACATCGCCGCGATGGGCGCCGTGCCCACTTCGCTCGTCGTGGCGCTCGCGGTGCCGCGCGCGACGCGAGTGGCCGACCTCGAGCTGTTCGCGGAGGGCCTCGCCGACGGCATCGCCGCGATGGCTCCCGGCTGCGGCGTCGTCGGCGGCGATCTCGGCACCGCCGAGCGCGTCACGATCGCGGTGACGGCGTTCGGCGACCTGCGGGGCGCGGATGCGGTGCTCCGCTCGGGCGCGCGGGCGGGCGACCGCGTGTGCGTCGTCGGCACCCTCGGCATGTCGGCGACGGGGCTCGGCCGCCTGCTCGCGGCGAGCGGCGCGGCAGGCGGCACGCTCGAGCCCGGCGCCGCTCGGCGACTCGCCGCCGACGACTCGACCGTTCGCCTCCACCTCGCGCCGACCGCGCCCGTCGCGGCGGGAGCCGCGCTCGCTGCGATGGGCGCGAGCGCGATGCTCGACGTCTCCGACGGCCTCGCGCTCGACGCCGCCCGCGTGGCCCGCGCATCCGCCGCCCGCATCGCGCTCGACGGCGCCGCCGTCGACGCGCTCGCGGCCAGGCTGGGCATCGACCGCGACGCGGTGCTCTACGGCGGCGAGGACCACGCGCTGCTCGTCGCCCTGCCCGGGGACATCGACCTCCCGGCCGAGGTCGAGGGCGCGCCGCTCACCGAGCTCGGCGTCGTCGAGACCGGCGAGGGCGTCACCCTCGACGGCGCGCCGCTCGAGCCCCGCGGCTGGGACCCCTACCGCGCCTGACCCCGCGCAGCGGACTCGTTTCGCAGGCGATCCGGGCGATCCGAGGGGGATGTTCCCTCCGCCACCCCGGATCGCCTGCAGAACGGGGTGAGCGCGAAGGGGCAGACGAGGCTCAGCCGTCGACCGTCGTGCCCGCCGTCGCGAGGTAGTGCAGGGTCGTGTCGCCGTAGTCGCGCGCCCGCTCGAGCACGAGGTCGCCCGGCAGGTCGAGGTCGCCCGAGCGCTTCGACTGCTCGACGACGACGACCGCGGGATGCGAGAGCAGCGGCGCGAGCGTCGCGAGCACGAAGCCGATCTCGGCCGGCGGCAGGTCGTACGGCGGGTCGATGAAGACGAGGTCGAACTGCCGCCCCGAGCGCTGCAGGAACTGCGCGACCGAGACCGGCTCGACGACCGCGCGCGCCGCGCCCGCCTTCGCGACCGCCGCGGCGTTCCGCTCCGCGACCTTCGCCGCCGCGCGGTCGCGCTCGACGAGCACGACCGACTCCGCGCCCCGGCTCGCGGCCTCGAGCCCGAGCGCGCCCGAGCCGGCGTAGAGGTCGAGCACGTTCGCGCCGTCGCACAGCCCGCGCGCGTCGAGCGCGCTGAAGATCGCCTCGCGCACGCGCTCCGCCGTCGGGCGCGTGCCGCGCAGCGGCACGTGCAGCCGCAGCCCGCCCGCGAGCCCTCCGATGATGCGCGTCACGGACACATCCTGACGCATGGTGACTGGGGGATGCGCCAGGGCGCGTGGGCGGGAGCGCCTACTCTGGGCGAGTGGTGTCGAAGGCAGCCGGCGGAGCGCTCCCCGAGGGGCTCGAGCGCCCGCTCGAGCGGCTGCTCGGGAAGGCGCAAGCGGGGAAGCTGCATCGCGCGTTCGGGCTCGAGACGGTCGGCGACCTGCTCTGGCACCTCCCGCGCCGCTACGCGAAGCGCGGCGAGCTCACCGAGCTGCGGAGCCTCGTGCCCGGCGAGCACGTCACCGTCGTCGCGAAGGTCCGGAGCGTCGAGACGCGCGACCTGCAGCGCGACGCGCGCGGCCGGCCGCGCAGCCTCACGAGCATCACGATCACCGACGGCTCGAGCGAGCTCGAGCTCGCGTTCTTCAACCAGGCGTGGCGGAAGGCCGAGCTGCACCAGGGCGTCACCGCGCTCTTCTCCGGCGTCGTCGGCGACTACAAGGGCAAGCGGCAGCTGACGCATCCCGACTACGAGCTCTTCGACGAGGAGGCGGGCGTCGACGCCGAGCGCTGGGCGCAGCAGCCCGTGCCGATCTACCCCGCGACGCAATCGCTCGCGACGACGAAGATCCAGGCGATGGTCGCGCAGGCGCTCGACTCGCTCGACGTCGTGCGCGACCCCGTGCCCGCCGAGGTGCGGGCCGAGCACCGGCTCATGTCGCTGCTCGAGGCGCTCCGCATGGCGCACCAGCCCGAGACCGAGCAGGACGCATACCGCGCCCGCCACTCGCTCGCGTGGCAGGAGGCGTTCCTCCTGCAGACCTACCTGCTCGCGACCCGTGCGTGGTTCGACACCCTCCCGACCCAGCCGAGGCATCCGGGTGCCCTGCTCGAGCGCTTCGACGCGGGCCTGCCGTGGCAGCTCACCGACGACCAGCGCGCGGCGGGCGATGCGATCGCCGCCGACCTCGCGAGCGGCACCGCGATGCACCGGCTCGTGCAGGGCGAGGTCGGCTCGGGCAAGACGGTCGTCGCGACGCGCGCGATGCTCACGGTCGCCGAGTCGGGCGGCCAGGCGGCGCTGCTCGCGCCCACCGAGGTGCTCGCGGTGCAGCACCTGCGCTCGATCGTGCGCTCGCTCGGTCCCGAGCTCGCCGCCGAGCTGCAGCCGACGCTCCTCACCGGCCAGATGCCCGCCGCCGACCGCAAGCGCGCGGCGCTCGCGATCGCGGCCGGCTCGGCGCGCATCGTCGTCGGCACGCACGCGCTGCTGAGCGAGCGCACGACCTTCGCCGAGCTCGCGCTCGTCGTCATCGACGAGCAGCACCGCTTCGGCGTCGCCCAGCGCGAGGCGCTGCGGGCGAAGGGCATCCATCCGCACACGCTCGTGCTCACCGCGACGCCGATCCCGCGCACGATCGCGATGACCGCGTTCGGCGATCTCGACGTCTCGACCATCCGATCGCTGCCCGCTGGCCGCAGCCCCATCAAGACCTTCGTCGTCGATCCCGTCGAGCGCCCCGTGCACTTCGGGCGCGTGTGGTCGCGGATGCGCGAGGAGCTCGACGCGGGCCGGCAGGCGTTCGTCGTGTGCCCGGCGATCTCGCCCGGCAAGCTCGAGGGCATCGACCGGAGCGACGACGAGGCGGATGCGTCGGCGGGCGCGAGACCGCTGCCTCCCGTCGACGACGTGACCACGACGCTCGCGCGGCTGCGCGAGCGGCCGGAGCTGCGGGGCAAGGTGCTCGCGCAGCTCACCGGCGCCGACACGACGGAGCAGAAGGATGCGGTCATGCGCGCGTTCCGCGATCGCGAGATCGACGTGCTCGTCGCCACGACGGTCATCGAGGTCGGCGTCGACGTGCCCAACGCGACGATGATGGTCGTGCTCTCGGCCGATCGCTTCGGCGTCTCGCAGCTGCACCAGCTGCGCGGCCGCGTCGGCCGCGGCGAGCACGCGGCGCTGTGCATGCTCGTCTCCTCGGTCGATCCCGAGAGCCCGGCGCGCGAGCGGCTCGAGGCGGTCGCCTCGACCCTCGACGGCTTCGAGCTCGCCGAGGTCGACCTCGAGCAGCGCGGCGAGGGCGACGTGCTCGGCGCCGCGCAGTCGGGCGGCCGCAGCGGGCTCAAGGTGCTGCGGGTCGCGCGCGACGCCGGCATCATCGAGGCCGCGCGCGACGCCGCCCGCGCGGTGCTCGACGCCGACCCGAAGCTGCTCGCGAACCCGGCGCTGCGGCTCGCGGTCGACCGGCGGCTCGACCCCGACGCCCGAGCGGCGCTCGTGACGGCGTAGCGCCCTCCGCTCCCTGAGCCGGCCCGCCCCTCCGCTCCCTGAGCCGGCCCGCCCCTCCGCTCCCTTCGACACGGTCCGCGCCGAAGGCGCAGACCGTGTCGAAGGGTCCCCGCCCATGCCGCGCCTCTCCGCGGACCCGATCTCGCGCGGCGGACCCCGAATATCGGGTCCGCGTGCCGGGGCGGGGTCCGCGAACGATCCCGACGCAGCGACGTTCCCGCCCATGCCGCGCCTATGCATCCGCACCCTCGCCCTCCGCGCGGCGTCCGCGCACTCGTCTGCCTTATAGGCTGGCGACATGCCTCGCATCGCCGTCGTGCCCGGTTCGTTCGACCCTGTCACCCTGGGTCACCTCGACGTCATCGGGCGAGCCGCGAAGATCTTCGACGAGGTGCACGTCGTCGTGACGCACAACCCCGACAAGCACGCGTTCCTGCCGGTCGTCGAGCGCGAGGCGCTCATCGAGCGCTCGATCGAGGAGGCCCGCGTCGAGGGTGAGATCCGCATCGCGAACTGGTCGATGGGCCTGCTCGTCGACTACTGCCAGCAAGTGGGCGCCGAGGTGCTCGTCAAGGGCATCCGCTCGTCGACCGACCTCTCGTACGAGACGCCGATGTCGATCGTGAACCGCAACCTCGCCGGCGTCGAGACGATCTTCATGCTCCCGAACCCCGAGAACGCGCACGTCTCGTCGAGCCTCGTGCGACAGGTCTCGGAGCTCGGCGGCGACATCAGCCCCTACGTGCCGCGGGCGGTCGCCACCTTCCTGCAGTCGCGATGAGCGAGCCCGACCTCGAGCTGCGGGCCGTGCGGGGGATGGGCGAGATCCGTCCCGGCGACGACCTGCCGGCGCTCGTCGCCGACGCGATCGCGCCGCTCGAGCCGCAGGGCGGCGACATCGTCGTCGTCACGAGCAAGGTCGTCTCGAAGGCCGAGGGACGCATCCGCCCCGCCTCCGAGCGCGAGCAGGCGATCACCGAGGAGTCGGTGCGGCTCGTCGCCTCCCGCGCCTTCCCCGGCGGCATCACCCGCATCGTCGAGCACCGCTCGGGCCTCGTGCTCGCCGCGGCGGGTGTCGATGCGTCGAACACCGACGACGGCACGATCCTGCTCCTCCCGGAGGACTCGGATGCGTCGGCGCGCGCGATCGCCGAGCGGCTGCGGTCGCGCTTCGGTGCCGAGATCGGCGTGGTCGTGAGCGACACCCTCGGCCGCGCGTGGCGCGTCGGCCAGACCGACGTCGCGATCGGCGCCGCGGGCATCCGCGTGCTCGAGCCGCTCACGGGCACGCTCGACGCGAGCGGCAGGCCGCTCACCGTCACCGCGCCGGCGATCGCCGACGAGATCGCGGGCGCGGCCGACCTCGTCGCGGGCAAGGCCGACGGCGTGCCGGTCGTGCTCGTGCGGGGCCTCGGCCGGCACGTCACCGCCCTCGAGGAGCCCGGCGCGACGCGGCTCGTGCGGCGCGAGGGCGACATGTTCCACCTCGGCTCCGACGAGGCCTATCGGCTCGGGCGCGAGGCGGGCAGGATCGACGCATTGGCAGAGGCGGGAGCTGCGCATGACGGCTGAGGGGCGCGAGGCGCACGTGCTCGAGCACGTGCCCGACCTGCCGATGGCGGCCGGCGAGCGCATCCAGCGCGCCGTGCAGAGCGTCATCTCGGGCAAGACCGACGAGATCCGCACGGTGCTCACGGTGCTGCTCGCCGAGGGCCACGTGCTGCTCGAGGACGTGCCGGGCGTCGGCAAGACGCAGCTCGCCCGCGCCTTCGCCGCCGCGATCGGCGGCACCGTGCGGCGCATCCAGTGCACGCCCGATCTGCTGCCGAGCGACATCACCGGCATGTCGGTGCTCGACCGCGCGAGCGGGGAGCTGCGCTTCCAGCCCGGGCCGGTCTTCGCCAACATCGTCATCGCCGACGAGATCAACCGCGCGAGCCCCAAGACGCAAGCGGCGCTGCTCGAGTGCATGGCCGAGGGGCAAGTGACGGTCGACGGCGTCACGCACGTGCTGCCGAGGCCGTTCCTCGTCGTCGCGACGCAGAACCCCATCGACATGGAGGGCACGTACGCGCTGCCCGAGGCGCAGCGCGACCGCTTCATGGTGCGGCTCGAGCTCGGCTACCCCGACGAGGGTGCCGAGCTCGCGATGGTGCAGGCCCGCGAGACGGCGCAGCCGCTCGACGCCGTGCGGCCCGTGACGACCGAGGAGCAGTTCTCGGCCGAGATCGCGGCCGCCCACGCGGTGCGCGCGCACGAGCTCGTCGAGCGCTACGCCGTGCGGCTCGCGCGCGCGACGCGCGAGCACACCGACGTGCGGCTCGGCGCGAGCCCGCGCGCGACGCTGCAGCTCGTCCGGGCGGCGAAGGCGCGCGCCCACCTGCTCGGCCGCGACTGGCTCTCGCCCGACGACGTCAAGGCGCTCGCGCAGCACGTGCTGCCGCACCACCTCGTGATGCACGACCCGCGCGCTCGCCACGACGACGCGCGCGCCGTCGTCGCGCACGCGATCGCCTCCACCGTCGCGCCCGTCATGCGCTGATGGCCGCGCGCTCGGGCCGGGCCGCGAAGGATCGGTCGAGGTCGCGCCTCACCCCGCGCGGCTTCGTGCTCGTGCTCGTCGGGCTCAGCCTCGTGCTCGCGGCCTACTGGGAGCGGCAGGTCGTGCTGCTCGTGCCGGCGGCGCTGTGCCTCGGCGTCGTCGCGCTCGGGCTGTGGTGGGCGATCGGCGCGGTCGGCCGCGTGCGGCTCGGCGTGCCCGGCGTCATCGCCGAGGGGCAGTCGGCGACGATCCGGATCGTGGGGGATGCGCGGCAGGTCGGCGCGCGCTGGTCGACGTGGGCACCCGGTCCCGAGCGCTTCCTGCTGCTCGAGGGAGACCTCGGCGAGCCGGCGCAGGCGTCGGTCGACCTCGGCGTGCATCCGCGCGGCCGCTGGCGGCTCGCGCCGGTCGAGGTGACGACCCTCGACCCGTTCCGCGTCGTGCGCACGACGCGCTCGATCGATCCGCGCGCGAGCCTCGTCGTCGGGCCGGAGGTGCTCTCGGTCGCCTCGAGCGAGCTGCGCTCGAACCGCACCGAGGGCCGGCTCGCGCAGTCGCGCACGGCCGACGAGGTCGACGCGATGGTGCGCGAGTGGCGGCCGGGCGATCCGCAGCGCCGCGTGCACTGGCGGCAGAGCGCGAAGCGCGGCGAGCTCATGGTGCGGCAGGAGGCGAACCCCGCGACCGACGACGACATCGTCGTCGTCGACACCGCGCGCGCCGCGGGCCGCGGCCGCGACGCCGAGGACCGGCTCGCGCGCGCCGCGTGCTCGATCGCGCTCGCGCTCGCGGGCCGCGACCGCGCCGTGCAGGTGAGGGAGACGGGGGAGCCGTCGCTCCCGGCGGCGGACTGGCGTGACCTCCGCTCGGCGCTCGCGGCCTTCGCGTCGTTCGAGGCGCACGCCGCCGACGAGCCGCGGCCGATGGACGCCGACGCGGCGCACGTCGTCGCGCTCGAGGAGGCCTCCCCCGAGGGGTGGTCGCTCGCGCCCGGCACGACGCTGTGGCTCGTCGCGCGCCCGGGCGACCCGCCGCGGCGCATCTCCGCCGGCTCCCGCGTCGCCGTGCACCGCTGGATCGATCGCGCCGGCCCCGTGCGGGAGCTCGCGTGAGCGCCGCTGCCACCGGGCGGGCGCCCTCGAGCTCCACCGCGCGCATCCACGCCGGCCCCGTCGAGACGACGGCGCTCGCTGTGCTCCCGATCGCCTGGCTGTGGTCGACGGGCACCGTGCTCGAGGACGACTGGCTGCTGCCCGTGCTCGGCGCCGTGCTCACGATGGCGCTCGTCGCCGCGCTCGCCCGCACGCTCATGCCCGCGTTCGCCGCGACCGGCGTCGCCGCGCTCGTCGGCGTCGGCTGGATCACCGCGCTCTCGGCGCCCGACGAGGCGCTCCTCGGGGTCATCCCGACCCCGGAGTCGGTCGGCGTCTCGATGACCGCGATCGGCGAGGGCGTGCAGGCGATCGCGTGGGCGCTCCGCACGCCGATCGAGGTCGAGGGGGCGGTGCTCGCCGCGGTCGTCGCGGGTGCGGTCGCGCTCGCGCTCGGCGTCGACCTGCTCGGCCACGCGATGCGGCTGCCGGCGATCGCGGTGCTCATCGCCGCCGCGCCGCTCCTGCTGCCGATCGCCTTCCGCGCCGACATCCCGTGGTGGCACGCGCTCCCGGGGGTCGCCGCGGCGGCGCTCGCGCTCGCGGCCCCCGCGATCGACGAGCGCGTCGCGATCGGGCGCGGATGGGTCGCCCCCCTCGCGCTCGTCGGCGTCGCCGCGGTGCTCGCGGCGGCCGTGCCGCTCGTCGCACCGAGCCCGCGCGACGTCGCGCTCGACCTGCCGACGCTCGAGGAGCTGCTGCGCTCGCCGACGCCCGTGCTGCAGACCGACATCGACCTCGGCGACGAGCTGCGGCGGCCGGAGGCCCGGCAGGTCTTCACCTACTCGACGAGCGACGGGCTGCCGACCGTCACGCGCCTCATGACGCTGCCCGAGGCGGGCGAGGCCGGGTTCCGCCAGGTCGCGCCGACCGCGGGCACTCCCGAGATCCTCGTCGAGGGCGCCGACCTCGGCGCACCGATGCAGCTCACCGTGCGCATGAGCCCCGTGCGCGCCGAGAGCCTGCCGACCCCGGAGCGCGTCGCCGGCGCGACGGCTCCCGAGGGCGCGCACTGGGACGACGCGAACGACGCGCTGCGCATCGAGGGCAGCGTCGACACCGACGGGCTCGAGTTCACGTCCTCGGGCACGCGCTCGCCCGAGCTCGCGAGCCTCGTCGGCGACGCGTCGACGGGTCACGACGAGCTGCTCCTCCTGCCCGAGGCCGCCGAGTCGATCCGCGAGCTGGGCGGCTCGCTCGTGACGGCCGAGATGGGCGCGGCCGACCGCATCCGCGCCGTGCACGCCTACATGACGACGGGCGTGTGGGACTACTCCGAGCAGCTCGACCTGCCGGGGTTCGCGGGCGCCTCGGGCGACGGCTGGGAGGCGCTCGAGGGCTTCCTCGAGACGCGCAGCGGCTACTGCGTGCACTACGCGAGCGCGACCGGGGCGCTGCTGCGGGGCGCCGGTGTGCCCGCGCGCGTCGTCGTCGGCTTCCTGCCGGGCGACGAGATCACCGGCGGGCGCTCGGTCACGACCAACCACATGCACGCGTGGGCCGAGGCGTGGGTCGACGGCGCCGGCTGGGTGCGGGTCGAGACGACGCCCGGCGCCGGCACGGGCCAGGCGAGCCCCGAGGGCGACGAGCAGACGCAGGAGCCGACGCCCACGCCGGCCGAGACGGCGGCGCCCACCCCGACGCCGAGCGCGACGCAGAGCGCCGCCCCGTCGCTCGCCCCGAGCGACTCGCCCACGCCGACGGCGCCCGGCGCGGGCGAGCCCGGCGCGAGCGCGATCGACTGGGCGGTGCTGCGGCCGTGGCTCATCGGCGCGGGCGTGGCGCTGCTGCTCGCCCTCCCGTGGCTCGTGCGGCGAGCGCAGCGCGCCGTGCGGCTGCGGCGCGGGGCGCCGGGCGGCTGGCAGGAGCTGCGCGCGGCGCTCGCCGACGCCGGCGCGCGGCTGCCGGCCTCGGCCACGCCGGGCGAGGTGCAGGCGGCGATCGGCGCGCGCATCGGTGGCGACGTCGAGGCGCGGAGCGCCGCGGATCGCGTGCGGCTCGCGGCCGAGCGAGCCGTCTTCGACGCCGGGCCGCGCGCGCGAGGCGCGGTCAACGCCGACGTGCGGCTCGTGGCGCGCGCGCTCGCGCGCTCGCAGCCGCTGTGGCGCCGCGCGCTCACGACGGCGCTGCCGCCGAGCCTCGCGCGCGTCGTCCCGCCGATCGAGGCGTGAGACCCGCTTCGAGCGGCGGCGCATCCGGCGCGACGTAGGCTGGGCCTCGTGCAGTGGTCGATCGTCATCCCCGTCAAGGGCGCGATCGGCAAGTCGCGCCTCGCGGCGGGCGACGCGCGCGCGGCGCTCGCGGTCGCGTTCGCCCGCGACGCCATCACGGCCGCGTGCCGGAGCGCATCCGCCGATCAGGTCATCGTCGTGACGTGCGACCCGGCGGTCACGGAGGGGCTCGAGCGCGTGCGCGTCGTCGACGACCCGAGCGGCGGCCTGCTCGCGGCGATCGACGCGGGACTCTCGACGATCGACCCCGCGGCGCCCGCGGCCGTGCTGCTCGGCGACCTGCCGGCGCTCACGCCCGACGAGCTCGACGCCGCGCTCGCGCTCGCCGAGCGGGAGCACCGGGCGTTCGTGCCCGACGCGATCGCGGTCGGCACGACGATGCTCACGGCGACGCGGGCGGATGCGCTGCGGCCGCGATTCGGACCGGGCTCGGCCGAGCGGCACCGGCAAGCGGGGCACGTCGAGCTGCCCATCGCGCCGGGCTCGGGGCTGCGGCTCGACGTCGACGAGCTCGCCGACCTGCACACCGCGCTCGACGCGGGCGTCGGCCCGCACACGCGCGCGGTGCTCGCGCAGGCATCGCTGCCGGCCTAGGGCAGGCCGGCTCAGTCGGCAACCGGAGGCGTGGGGCGCGCGCCGCGCACCCGCTCCGCGAGCGCGAGCGCCTCGGCCGCGACCTGCCGCGCGGGGCCGCCCGGCGTCAGCAGCAGCGGCCGCGCCTCGGCGACGATCCCGAGCTCGGCGAGCGCGCCGATCGAGCCGGCGTCCTCCTCCGCGAGCAGCCAGCCGTCGAGCAGGCCACCCGCCCGACGCGCGCCGTAGTGCGCGGCGACCGCAGCCGCATCCGCCTCGACCCCGATCACCTGCAGGCACGTCGCGGCCATGCCGCGCAGCGCCTTGCCCGCGATGATCGGCGCGACGCCGACGACGGGTGCCGCCGCCGTCTCGAGCGCGTCGCGCACGCCCGGGATGCCGAGGATCGTGCCGATCGAGACGACGGGGTTCGACGGCGCGATGAGCAGCACGTCGGCGGCCGCGATCGCGTCGCGCGCGGCGTGCGAGATGCGCGAGCGCTCGAGCCCGTGCTGCACGAAGCGGCGCGCGGGCAGCTCGGCGCGCGTGCGCACCCACCACTCCTCGAAGTGGATGACGCCCTCTTCGGTCACGACGTGCGTCGGCACCTCGTCGTTCGTGACGGGCAGCAGCCGCGCGCCGAGATCCCAGCGCGCCGAGAGCCGCGCGGTCGCCTCGGTGAGGCTCGCGCCGTCGCGCAGCATCGACGTGCGCGCGAGGTGCGTGCCGAGGTCGAGGTCGCCGAGCGTGAACCACGGCCAGCCGACGCCGTAGGCGGCGAGCTCCGCGGCGACGCGCTCGCTCTCTCCCGCGCGACCCCAGCCGCGCTCGGTGTCGCCGACGCCCGCGAGCGCGTACAGGAGCGAGTCGAGGTCGGGGCAGACCTTGACGCCCGCGAGCCACATGTCGTCGCCGACGTTCGCGACGACCGTGATCTCCGCGGCGTCGCCGTGCAGCGCGCGCGCCGCCTCCCGCAGCCCGAGGGCGAAGCGGGCGCCACCGACGCCGCCGGCGAGCACCGTGATCCTCATGAGGTGATCCTCATGAGGCCATCCTCCGATAGCGGATCGCCACTCCGCCAGGGCGCGCGTCGATGTCGGCGTCGACGCCGTAGACGGCGCGGATGCGCTCGGGCGTCAGCACGTCGGACGGCGCACCGCTCGCGACGACCCGGCCACGGTCGACGAGCACGACGCGGTCGGCGTGGGTCGCGGCGAGGGCGAGGTCGTGCACGGTCATGACGACGGGGCGGTCGAGCGCGAGGCGGCGGACGAGCTCGAGCAGCTCGAGCTGCCACGCGACGTCGAGGTGGTTCGTCGGCTCGTCGAGCAGCAGCAGGCCGGGGTCGCCGCCCGACTGCTGTGCGAGGGCGCGCGCGAGGTGCACGCGCTGCAGCTCGCCGCCCGAGAGCTCGGCGAGCGGGCGCTCGGCGAGCGCCATCGCGCCCGCCGCGTCGAGTGCCGCCGCGACGTGCCGGTCGTCGCCGAGCGCGAAGCCGAGCATCCGGTGGTGCGGGGTGCGGCCGAGCCGCACCGCCTCCCGCGCCGTGAGCTGCGGCGCGCCGTCGGCGAGCTGCTCGACGAGCGCGACGCGCCTCGCCCGCTCGCGCCCGGGCAGCGCGTCGAGGCGCTCGCCGCCGAGCAGCACGCGGCCGGTCCGCTCGGCGCGCTCGGGCACGACGCCCGCGATCGCCCGCAGCATCGTCGACTTGCCGGCGCCGTTCGGGCCGACGAGCGCCGTCAGCCGCCCCGCGGGCGCAGTCCACGACGCGTCGTCGACGAGCGCGCGGCCGCGCACCCGCACCGAGAGCGACTCGACCTCGAGGGCTGCGCCCCCGGGGAGCGGGCCGCTCACGTGCGCACCCGTCCAGAGAGCATGAGCGCCGCGAACACCGGGGCGCCGATGAGCGCCGTGACGATCCCGACCGGCAGCTCGCGCGGGTCGAACGCCGCGCGCGCGACGGTGTCGCTCACGAGCAGCACGAGCGCGCCCGCGAGCGCCGCGAGCGGCAGCAGCCGCGCGTGCGCCGCGCCGACCGCGAGCCGCACCGCGTGCGGCACGACGAGCCCGACGAAGCCGATCGCGCCCGAGACCGACACGAGCACGCCCGTCACGAGTGCGCACGCGACGAGCAGCGCCCAGCGCGTGCGCCGCGCGTCGACGCCGAGCGCGCCCGCCGCGGCGTCGCCGAGCGCGAGCGCGTCGAGCAGCCGCCCGGTCGGCAGCAGCGCGAGCGCGAGCCCCGCACCGACGAGCGCGATGACGGCCGTCGGCCACGTGATCGCGGCGAGCGAGCCGAGCAGCCACGCGAGGATCTCGCGGTAGGCGTCGCCGTCGGCGCCCCAGAAGATGACGAGGCTCACGAGCGCGCTCGCGGCGGATGCGACCACGACGCCCGCGAGCACGGTGCGCGTCGGGGTGGTGCCGCCCGCGGCCGCGGCGAGCCCGAGCGTCGCGAGCAGCGCCGCGAGCGCGCCGACGAACGCGGCGACCGGCAGCAGCACGCCGAGCCCGGCGATGAGCACGAGCACCGCGCCGACCGACGCGCCGGAGGAGACGCCGAGCAGGTAGGGGTCGGCGAGCGGGTTGCGCACGAGCGCTTGCATGATCGCGCCGACGATCGCGAGCCCCGCGCCGACCGCGCACGCCGCGAGCGCCCGGGGGAGCCGGAGGTCGACGACGATCGCGTCGTCGACGGCGCCGAGCGGCGACTCGCCGATGCCGAGCCGCGCGAGGATCGCGCCGAGCGCCTCGAGCGCGCCGATGCCGGCGGGGCCGGCGCTCGCCGCGACCGCGATCGCGACGACGAGCAGCCCGCCGAGCGCGAGCGCGAGCAGCGGCGCTGGGCTACGACGCCGCCGGGGCCCGCGGGTCAGCTCTGTGGCGATCGGCGCTTCGGCGCCAGCCGTGGCAGCCGATGCCCGCACATCTGCGGCAGCGGGGCGCTCGCGGCCGGCGGCCGGCTGCTCGGTGCGCGTCATCCGAGCCCCAGCTCCCGCACCTCGCGCGCAACGAGGGCCGCCGCATCCACCGTCCCGACGCCCGCCTCCGCCATCGGGAAGGGCACGATCACGAAGCGGTCCTCGCGCACCGCCTCGAGCGCAGCGGTCGCGGGGTTCGCGCGCAGCCGCTCGAGCTTCGACGCGGCCGTGTGCCACGGCGCGTCGACGAGCACTATGACGTCGGGGTCGCTCGCCGCGACCGCCTCCCACGAGAGCGTCGCCCAGCCGTCGTCGAGGTCGCTCGCGACGTTGTCGAGGCCCGCGGTCTCGAGCACGAGCTGCGGGGCGCCCGAGCCGCCGCCGACGTAGGGCGCGTCCTCGCCGGACGAGTACCAGAGCGCGGTCGGCGCACCCTCGAGCGGCTCGATCGCCGCGAGCGCCGCGCGCTGCTCGTCGACGAGGTCGCCGCCCGCCTCCGGCACGCCGAGCATGGCGGCCGCGCCGCCGAGCTCGGCGAAGAGCCCCTCCCAGTCGAGCCGCGGCACGTCGGTCGACCAGCACGCGGCGGGGGAGACCCACGTCGTCACGCCGAGCTCGTGCAGCTGCGCGCGGTCGCCGATCGCCTCGGGCGCGAACGCCGACTCCCAGCCCGCGACGATCGCGTCGGGCTCGAGGGCGAGCACGGCCTCGCGCGAGGGCATGCCGTCGATCGTCGGCGCGTCGGCGCCCTCGAGCGGCCCGTCGAGGAACGCGGTCGCGACGAGCGCGTCGCCGAGCCCGAGCGCGACGACGAGCTCGGCAGCGGTCGACTTCACCGCGACGATGCGCTCCGCGGGCGCCGGCAGCGGGAAGACCTCGGCGTCGCAGTTCGGGGTCGCGGCGCTGACCTCGAGCGTCGCTTCGGGCTCGGCGGGGGGCGCGGCGCAACCGGCGAGCAGCAGGGCGGCGACGATCGTCGAGACGAGAGCGGGGCGGCGGGACACTTCAGTCTCCTCGGGCAGGCTGGCGCGAACGGTGTGCATGGGTCCGCGCGCGGAGGTGATGCCCGGCGCTTGACCACTGTAGCCCCGCCCAGCAGACTCAGGGCACCGTCGCTCGGCTGCGGATGCGCTGCCGTCGGCACTGAGGAGAGTCGAGGGAACCATGACCATGGTCCGTGCAGCGATCACCCAGACCACCTGGACCGGTGACAAGGCATCCATGCTCGATCGCCACGAGGCCTTCATGCGCGAGGCCGCCGAGCAGGGCGCGCAGGTCATCTGCTTCCAGGAGCTCTTCTACGGCCCCTACTTCGGCATCACGCAGGACAAGCGGTACTACGCCTACGCCGAGCCGGCCGACGGCCCGATCGTGCAGCGCTTCGCGAGGCTCGCGAAGGAGCTCGGCATGGTCGCGATCCTGCCGATCTACGAGGAGGAGCAGACGGGCGTCTACTACAACTCCGCCGTCGCCGTCGACGCCGACGGCTCCATCCTCGGCACCTATCGCAAGCACCACCTGCCGCACCTCGACCGCTTCTGGGAGAAGTTCTACTTCCGGCCCGGCAACCTCGGCTACCCGGTCTTCGACACCGCCGTCGGCAAGCTCGGCGTGTATATCTGCTACGACCGCCACTTCCCCGAGGGCTGGCGCGAGCTCGGGCTCGCGGGCGCCCACATGGTCTTCAACCCGAACGCGACGAAACCGGGCCTCTCGAACCGGCTGTGGGAGATCGAGGGCCCGGCCGCGGCGGTCGCGAACGGCTACTTCGTGCTGCAACCCAATCGCGTCGGCCGCGAGGACAACGAGTACGGCGAGCTCGCGGTCGACTTCTACGGCACGAGCCAGGTGATCGACCCGCGCGGCAACTTCGTCGGCGAGCGCGGCTCCGAGGCGAGCGAGGAGCTGCTGATCCGCGACCTCGAGATGGATGCGGTGAGGCAGATGCGCGATGACTGGCAGTTCTACCGCGACCGCAGGCCCGACTCGTACACCCGGATCGCGAAGCCGTAGGGGACGGGCCATGGCAACCACGCTCATCCGCGGCGGCACCGTCGTCACCGCGACCGGCCGCTCCCTCGCCGACGTGCTGATCGACGGCGAGACGATCCGCGCGGTGCTCGCTCCCGGCAGCGAGCTGCTCGGCGTCGACCTCGCCGCCTCCGTCGACCGCGTCATCGACGCGACCGGCAAGTTCGTCATCCCCGGCGGCATCGACGCGCACACGCACATGGAGCTGCCCTTCGGCGGCACCGCGGCGAGCGACACGTTCGAGACCGGCACGCGCGCCGCCGCGTGGGGCGGCACGACGACGATCGTCGACTTCGCCGTGCAGACCTACGGCGAGCGCGTCGAGGACGGGCTCGCGGCCTGGCACGAGAAGGCCGCCGGCAGGTGCGCGATCGACTACGGCTTCCACCAGATCGTCGGCGACGTCGACGAGGCCTCGCTCGCGGCGCTCCGCGGCCTCGCCGACGAGGGCATCTCGAGCTACAAGCTCTTCATGGCCTACCCGGGCGTCTTCTACTCCGACGACGCGCAGATCCTGCAGGCGATGCAGGTCGCCGCCGACACCGGGCTCATGACGATGATGCACGCCGAGAACGGCCCCGCGATCGACGTGCTCGTGCGGCAGCTGCTCGACCAGGGCAAGCGCGACCCGTACTTCCACGGCGTGGCGCGCGCGTGGCAGATGGAGGAGGAGGCGACGCACCGCGCGATCATGCTCGCGAACCTCACGAACGCGCCGCTCTACGTCGTGCACGTGAGCGCGAAGCAAGCCGTCGCCCAGCTCGCGGCGGCGCGCGGCGCGGGGCAGAACGTCTTCGGCGAGACGTGCCCGCAGTACCTCTACCTCTCGCTCGAGGATCAGCTCGGCGCGTCGAGCGACGAGTGGGGCGCCTTCGAGGGCGCGAAGTGGGTGTGCTCGACGCCGCTGCGCTCGAAGCACGAGCACCACAGCGACGAGCTCTGGAGCGCGCTGCGCACGAACGACCTGCAGATGGTCTCGACCGACCACTGCCCGTTCTGCATGAAGGACCAGAAGGAGCTCGGCCGCGGCGACTTCTCGAAGATCCCGAACGGCATCGGCGGCGTCGAGCACCGCATGGACCTGCTCTACCAAGGGGTGGTGGATGGGCAGATCTCGCTCGAGCGCTGGGTCGAGATCACCGCCACGACGCCCGCCCGCATGTTCGGGCTCCACGGCCGGAAGGGCGTCATCCAGCCCGGCGCCGACGCCGACATCGTCGTCTACGACCCGAACGGCCACACGTCGATCGGGGTCGGCAAGACGCACCACATGAACATAAACCACTCGGCGTGGGAGGGCTTCGAGATCGACGGGCACGTCGACACCGTGCTGAGCCGCGGCCGGGTCATCGTCGACGACGCGCAGTACCTCGGGCACCCCGGTGACGGCTCGTTCGTCAAGCGCGGCCTGAGCCAGTACCTCACGTGACGACCATGGAGTTCGGCGCCGTCTTCCAGACCAACCCGCCCGCGAGCCGCGTCGTGCAGCTCGCGCAGCTCGCCGAGGTGCACGGCTTCAGCCACGTGTGGACCTTCGACAGCCACATCCTCTGGCAGGAGCCCTACGT
This sequence comes from Agrococcus sp. TSP3-2-1, assembly GCF_049897585.1. Lineage (NCBI taxonomy): Bacteria > Bacillati > Actinomycetota > Actinomycetes > Micrococcales > Microbacteriaceae > Agrococcus > Agrococcus sp. TSP3-2-1. The sequence continues at coordinate 201,440 of NZ_JAFCWN010000003.1, read as the reverse complement.
CATCCTCTCGGCCGTGCTCGGTGCGACCCGGCGCGTCACGGTCGGGCCGTTCGTGACGAATCCCGCGACGCGCGACTGGAGCGTGACCGCGTCGACGCTCGCGACGCTCAACGACATGCACGGCAATCGCACGATCTGCGGCATCGGCCGCGGCGACTCGGCGGTGCGCGTCTCGGGCGGCAAGCCGACGACGCTCGCCGAGCTGCGCGAAGCCGTGCACGTCATCCGCGAGCTCGGCTCGAGCCGTTCCGTCGACGTCGGCGGTGCGACGCTCCGGCTGCCGTGGTCGCACGGCTCGGAGCTGCCGGTGTGGGTCGCCGCCTACGGGCCGCTCGCGCTCAAGCTCGCGGGCGAGGTCGCCGACGGCTTCATCCTGCAGCTCGCCGACCCCGAGATCACGAAGTGGATGATCCAGCGCGTGCGCGACGCGGCCGACGACGCGGGCCGCGACCCGATGTCGATCAAGATCTGCGTCGCGGGCCCTGCGTACGTCGGCGACGACCGCGCGCACCAGCGCGACCAGTCGCGCTGGTTCGGCGGCATGGTCGGCAACCACGTCGCCGACATCGTGGCGAGATACGGCACAGGCAGCGCGATCCCCGACGACCTCGCGAGCTACATCGAGGCGCGCACCGGGTACGACTACAACACGCACGGCAAGGCCGAGAACGACCACGTCGACTTCGTGCCGGATGCCATCGTCGACCCCTTCTGCGTGCTCGGTGACGCCTCCGAGCACATCGAGAAGCTCACGCGCCTGCGCGAGCTCGGCGTCGACCAGTTCGCCGCCTACGTCATGCACGACGACAAGGAGGAGACGCTCCGCCAGTACAGCGAGCGCATCATCCCGGCGCTCCGCCGGACGGAACGCGCGAGGTCGTGACGCGTTCACGAGATCGTCGCGGTCGCGGACGTCGCACCGGCCACCGTCCGGCTCTACGATCGGCGCGGCCTACTCACTGCCGATCGAACGCCCGGGAACGCACGCCGAGCTCAGAGCACGTCGTAGCCGAGGTCGTCGACGGCCAGCTGCACGAGATAGTCGGCTGCCGGATCGGTGAGCATCGCGTGGAAGCGAGGACGCGCGGGAAAGGCGGGAACGCGCTCGGTTCGACTGAACAGCGTCACCATCGGCTTCCCGGTGATGGATGAGAGCGAGTACAGCCCGTCGAAGTCGCGCCCGAGTCGGAAGTCGATCGCACGCGCCCACGTCTGCGTATGCGTCTTCTCTCCCATCATGAGAGCCGCGGACGCCCCGTTCAGCACCGGCCAGTTGGTCGTCAGGTCGAGCAGCACCAACTCCCTGGACGGCTCCCAGGCGACGACTGCTGGCCCGCCCTCACGACGCGATATCACCCGCAGCGACTGGTACACCTCGCCGAAGGGCGTGACGGCATCGGTGGCCGCGTACATGACACCTGATCGCGGATGCACACCCTGCTGAGGAGGATGAGGATCGAACCGCATCCCGGGCAACGGACCGAAGTGGCGCATCCCATCCCACGTCAGCGCATGCGCCCCTTCCGTCCGATAGATGCGCCAGAGCAGACCCCGGTGGATGCGTCGATGCGAGCTGTCGGTCGTGAACGTGGGTGGCGGGAATTCGGGGACCTTCGAGGCCGAGTCGGACGCTGTCACGACTGCAGGAAGCTGCCGAGGATCGTGACGACATCCTTTGAGGAACCACCGGAGATCAGCCACTCCACGGGCGTGACGGATGCGCCATCGACGCGCAGCGATTCCTGGGGAGTCTCCATCAGGCCGCGCACGCTCGCCGCGTGCATCTCCTCGGGAATCGCGTCGACGATCGCCGGCAACCCGGGCAGTACCGGCTGCTGCGGCGCGTCGGTGAACTGCCACGACGGATAACGGCGCTTGCCGCCGGAGAGGAAGGAGTACAGCAGCCCTGCGGCCTGACGATGCCGCACGCGCGAGGCGGAGATCCCAAGACGCTCCGCAACCTCATCCGCAGTGAGGGAGTTGGAGATTGCGGCGATGCGAGTCATGCGCTCGCGCTTCGCGAGCTCACCTTCCCGTAGCCTCTGCTCGATGTCGGCGAGGCTCTCTTGGGAGAGCGTGCGCGATTCGATGAGGAACTTCGCCTGATCGGCGGTCAGCGCCCCGCCCACCGGTTGACGCTCCGCGATGGCGGCCGCGGACTCACTGAGGACGGCGGAGATGAGCTCGTCGCCGCCACCCTGTTCCTCGGCTGCCACCACAAGATCGAAGAAGCGCTGCACGAGATCGGCGCGCTTCGCCGGCTCGATCGACGCGGCGCTGGACACGGCGACATCGATCGCGCTTACTCCGGCGAGGATCCGTGCCCTGGAGGACTCCTGTCGCAGGGCCAACAGCACGTCGCGCTTGCGGTCGGCTGGGGTCGCCCTGACGAGTCGCACCACCTGCTCCTTGGAGAGCTTGCCGAGCGCCTCTTCCGCGGCACGAAGCTCCGCATCTTCGATGGATCGGCTCATGACGCCTCGCTTCCGGTCGCGACATTCGCACTATGGATCATACTCCTGATACAGCGTGCGGAGGAGGCAGACGCGCGGTTCCGGTGACGAAGCCCCATGACTCCTCCCCGCTGGCCGAGCCGCGGCCGCACGCCGCGCATCGAGACCACCCGAGACGTCCGCCCCTGTGTCGAGCCGCGCCCCAGGCCGCGCATCGGCACCACCCCGCTACGGTGAGAGCACCCTCGGACCACGTGAAGGAGCACCGCATGCCAGAGCTCGATCTCGACCCCGCCGACGGCGCCCGTGCCCGCGAGCTCGACCCGCTCATCCTGCACTCGTGGTCGAAGCACGGCTCGACCAACCCCTTCACCGTCGCGCGCGGCGAGGGCGTGCGGCTGTGGGACTACGACGGCCGCGAGTACCTCGACTTCTCGAGCCAGCTCGTCAACACCAACATCGGCCACTCGCACCCCAAGGTCGTCGAGGCCATCCAGCGGCAGGCGGCGCAGCTCGCGACCGTCGCGCCCGCCACGACGAACCTCGTCCGCGGCGAGGCGGCCGAGCGCATCCTCTCCAAGATCGACGACATGGCCGCCGTCTTCTTCACGAACGGCGGGGCGGATGCGGTCGAGAACGCGATCCGGATGGCTCGCGTGCACACGGGGCGGGCCAAGGTCGTCTCGCACTACCGCTCGTACCACGGCAACACCGGCGCCGCCGTGAACGCGACGGGCGATGCGCGCCGCATCGGCAACGAGTTCGCGACCGGCCACGTGCACGTCTTCGGGCCGTTCCTCTACCGCTCCGAGTTCTGGGCGGAGACCGAGGAGCAGGAGTCGGAGCGCGCGCTCCAGCACATGCGGCGCGTCATCGAGGCCGAGGGACCGTCGACGATCGCGGCGATCATGGTCGAGGGGCTCCCCGGCACCGCCGGCATCCTCGTGCCGCCGCCCGGCTACCTCCAGGGGCTGCGCGCGATCGCCGACGAGCACGGCATCGTGCTCATCCTCGACGAGGTGATGGCGGGCTTCGGCCGCACGGGGCACTGGTTCGCGCACCAGCACGACGGCGTCAAGCCCGACCTCGTGACCTTCGCGAAGGGCGTGAACTCCGGCTACGTGCCGGTCGGCGGCGTCATCATCAGCGACCGCGTGCTCGAGACGTTCAAGCAGCGCGCGATCCCCGGCGGGCTCACCTACGCGGGCCACCCGCTCGCGGCGGCCTCGATCGTCGCGACGATCGACGCGATGACGGAGGAGGGCATCGTCGAGCACGCCGCCCACCTCGGCGCCGACATCCTCGGTCCCGGGCTCCGCGAGCTCGCCGAGCGGCACGAGATCATCGGCGAGGCGCGCGGTCGCGGCTGCTTCTGGGCCCTCGACCTCGTGACCGATCGCGGCTCGCGCGAGCCCGTCGACGCATCCGTCGTCGCGAGCCTCAAGTCGTCGCTGCTCGAGCGCGGCTACGTGCCGTTCACGACCGACAACCGCATCCACGTCGTGCCGCCGCTCGTGATGGGCGACGACGACGCGCGCCGCGGCCTCGAGATCCTCGACGACGCCTTCTCGGCGCTCTGAGGCATCTTCAACCGGATAGCCGGGAGGGCGCGACGCATATGTCCTCGCCCCACCGGCTGTCCGGTTGAAGACGATGGGGGAGGATGGGGGCATGAGCATCCACCTGCTGGGCGGCGGCTGGGCCGACGACGAGTCGGCCTGGACTGGCCGCTTCGTCGCCGAGGCCCGCGAGCGCGCCGAGGTGCCGCCCGTCATCGCATGCGTGCTGTGGGCGGAGGACGCCGCGGAGGGCGAGCGCTGGCACGGCGACTACCGCGACGACCTCACGAAGCTCGGCGCGGGCGAGGTGCGCATCGTGCAGCTCGGCCCCGACCGCGAGCTGCGCCCGACCGACCTCGGCAGCGCCGACGGCATCTTCGTCGGCGGCGGGCTCACGCCCGGCTACCACCGCGCGATCATGCCGGCGGCCGACACGATCCGCGGCCTCGTCGCCTCAGGGCTCCCCTACGCGGGCTACTCGGCGGGCGCGATGATCGCGGGCGACGTCGCGCTGCTCGGCGGCTGGCGCATCGGCGGCGTGCCCGTCTGCCCCGAGGCGAGCAGCGAGCAGCTCGACGAGGTCACGCTCGACGCGGGCCTCGGCCTCGTCGACCTCGTCGTCGACGTGCACGCGGCGCAGTACGGCAACCTCTCGCGCGCCGTCGCGATCGTGCACGCGGGCCTCGCCGACCGGGTCGTCGCGATCGACGAGTGCACGTCGCTCGTCATCGGCGCCGGGGGCCTCGTCGTCGCGGGCAAGGGGAGCGTCTGGGCGGCCGAGCGCGAGGCCGACTCCGAGCGCGTCTCGGTGGCCGTGCTCGGCGCATGACGGAGCCGCTCGACGAGCTCGTCGGCCCGGGCCGGATCGATGAAGCGTGGGCGGATGCGCTCCGCCCGGTCGAGCATGTCGTGCACGACCTGGGCGAGCGGTTGCGCGCCGAGGTCGCCGATGGGCGGCCGTACCTCCCGCCGGGCGATGCGGTGCTGCGAGCCTTCCGACGGCCGCTCGACGACGTGCGGGTGCTCGTCGTGGGGCAGGACCCGTACCCGACGCCCGGCCACTCGATCGGGCTCGCGTTCGCCGTCGAGCGGCACGTGCGGCCGCTGCCGCGATCGCTCGTGAACATCTACCGCGAGCTGCACGACGACTTGGGGCTCGAGCCGGCGCCGCACGGCGACCTCTCGGCATGGGCTGATCAGGGCGTGCTGCTGCTCAACCGCGTGCTCACGGTGCAGGCGGGGGTCACCGACTCGCACCGGGGCTGGGGGTGGGAGCGCGTGACGGAGGCCGCGATCCGCGCGCTCGTCGCGCGCCGGCGGCCCGACGGCTCGCGCGCGCCGCTCGTGGCGATCCTGTGGGGCAACAAGGCGCAGTCGCTCGCGCCGCTGCTCGAGGGCGTGCCGACGATCGTCTCGGCGCACCCCTCGCCGCTCAGCGCACGTCGCGGGTTCTTCGGCTCGCGCCCGTTCTCGCGCGTCAACGAGGCGCTCGTCGCGCAGGGCGCGCCGCCGGTCGACTGGCGCATCCCCGACGGGGCCTGAGCCGGGGAAGCCCTGCGCGAGGAAGCCCGGCGCCGAGGAATTCCGCAACATCGTTGCGGAAGCCCCGTCGCCTCGGCGATGCTGTCGCCAGCGGCCGCACGGACCGCGGGGGAGGCAGGGCATGGCAGCGACGCGCTACCGGGCTCGCACGAGCTTCGCGATCGGCACGCTCACGGTCGCGCTCATCGCGCTCGGCCTGAGCGTCGTCGTCGGCATCGGCCTCGTCGCCGCGATCGCTCCCGAGCTGCAGGGCTCGCCCGTGGGCTTCGTCTACGGCCTGCTGCTCGGCGTGCCGACCATCGGCGCCGTGATCGTCGCCCGCGCGGGCGTCCGCCGCCACTACAACCCGTGGATCGCCGGAGCCCTCGTCGTCGCCGGCGCGACGCTCTTCGCGCTCGCCCTCTTCTCGCTCGTGCAGCTGCGGCCCGGCGGGGTGCCCGTCGTCGCGCTCACCGGCGCGCTCGTCGCGCTCATCGCGGTCGCGCTCGCGGTGCGGCGTCGCGGCCCGCGCTCCTGACCTCCGCGCGCCGCCGACGCGCGCATCCGCCAGGATGGGACGACCATGTCGCCCCGCCTCCGCATCTGGCTCGCCGCGCTCGTGCTCGCGCTGCCACCGCTCGCGATCGCCTCGACGTGGCTCTCGCTCGCGCCGCGGCTGCCGGAGGTCATCGCGACCACTGGTCGGGCGCCGACGTAGCCGACGGCTTCTCGGCCACGATCCCGACGGCGACCTGGCTGCTCGTCGCGACGAGCGCGATGCTCACCGTCGCCCTCGTGCTCGCCGCAGTGACGATCGACGGGCGGCTGCGCGCGATGCTGCTCTCGTGCCTCGCCGCGGTGAGCGGCATGCTCGCGGGCGCGTTCATCGCCTCGGTCGGCGCGACGCTGCAGGCAGCCACGCGCCGAGGAGGCGGTGCTCGGCGCGTGGCTGCTCGTGCTCCTCGCGCCCCTCGTGCTGCTCACGATGGCGCGCATCCGGGTGTCGATCGACGGCGAGGCGGTCCGCGTCCGTGGGGCGCTCCTGCCGGTCCCGCTGCGCACCATCGCCACCGAGCGCATCCGGGCCGTCGACTGGGGCTATCGCGGACTGCCGGGCCAGGTCGCGATCGTGCTGCGCAAGGGGCCGGGCATCGTCGTCACGACGCGCGACGGCAGCCGCCTCGCCGTCACCGTCGACGGCGCGGCGGAGGGCGCCGCGGTGCTCGCCGGCATCGTCGAGCGGTCGCGGCAGCCGCGCGCGTGATCGGCGCGACGGAGCCCGTGTCGGCGACGGGTGCCACGATGGGAGCCGTGAACGACTTCGAGGCCTGGCGCGACGCCCGGCAGCGCGCCGACGCGGCGGCGGCCGCGGCTGCAGCGGCGAGCGATGCGCACGCGACGGTGACCGATCTCGGCCCCGGCTTCTGGATGGTGACGGTCTCGGGCGCGACGCGCGGCTTCGTCACCCAGATCGAGGTGAAGGGCGAGCTGCGCTTCGAGGCGCGGCTGCGGCACATCAACCCCGGCCAGGGCACGCGCATCGGCGAGTACTGGGAGCTCGAGCGGGCGATCTCGGCGATCCTCGAGGAGCCGCCGCACGTCGTCGGCCGCGATCCCTTCCGGGAGCTGACGAACTACGCCACCCGCGACCAGATGCGCGAGCGCACCGAGCGGAAGCGCCTGCAGCGACGAGCGAACCGGTACTTCGGGTGAGCGCGATCCACGAGCTCGGAGCGCTCGAGCTCTGGCGCCTGCTGCACGCGCGCGAGCTGAGCGCCGTCGAGGTCGCGAGACACTTCCTCGACCGCGTCGAGCGGCTCGACGAGGCGAACGCCTTCGTGCACGTCGACCCGGAGCTCGCGCTCCGCCGCGCGCGCGAGGTCGACGACGCCGACGACCGCACCGGGATCATCCACGGACTGCCGTTCGCCGACAAGGCGCTCTCGCTGCGCGAGGGACAGCCCGCCGACATGGGCAGCCGCTGGCTCGAGGGCACGGTCGCCGAGGCGACCGATCCGCTGCCGCGCGTGCTCGATGCGGGCGGCGGCGTCGTGCTCGGCCGCACCGCGTCGCCCGAGTTCGGCTTCGCCGGCTACACCCGCTCCGCCCTGCACGGATTCACGACGCTGCCCGGTCGGCCCGACCTGCACGCGGGCGGCTCCTCGGGCGGCGCCGCGGCCGCGGTCGCGCAGGGCCTGCTGCCGTTCGCGCCCGGCTCCGACGGCGGCGGCTCGATCCGCATCCCCGCCGCGACGTGCGGGCTCGTCGGCCTCAAGCCAACGCGCGGCCGCATCCCCGCGCAGGGCGGCGTCGGGCAGGTCGGCGGGCTCGCGACCGCCGGCGCTATCGCCCGCTCGGTCATCGACGTCGCGCTCCTCACCGACGCGCTGATCGGCCGCGTCAACGGCGTCGCGCCGCACGAGCTCGTGCTCCGCTCGCCCGAGCACGACGACGGCTCGCTCCTCGCGGCGGCGATGCGCGGCGAGGGCCGCTACCGCATCGCCGTCATGACGGGCGGCACGCCCTGGGACTCGAGCGACGACATCCGCATCGCCCCGGAGGCCACTGCGGCGGTCGCCGAGACGGTCGCGCTGCTCGAGCGGCTCGGGCACGAGGTCGGCGAGGTGGCGATGCCGGATGCGGCGGGGTACCCCGAGGCGTTCACCGACCTGTGGCGAGGCGGTGCGGCGACGATCCCCATCCCCGTCGAGGAGCGCGATCGGCTCGAGCCCCTCGCGCGCTGGATCGTCGAGTCGAGCGATGCGCTCACCGCGGGCGGGCTCGCGAGGGCGCAGCTGTGGGCGACGGACTTCGAGCGGCGCGTGCTCGCGGCCTTCGCGCCGTGGGATGCGGTGCTCACGCCCGCCACGGCCCTCACGCCCCGGCCGCTCGACTGGTACCCGATCGACGACGGCGAGGCCGACTTCCGGCACCAGGTGCTGCACACGCCGCACACGTCGTTCGTCAACCTCACCGGCCTGCCCGCGATCGCGCTGCCCGTGCACCGCATGGCCGACGGGCTCCCCATGGGGGTGCAGCTCATCGGCCGGCCGGGGGAGGAGGCGACGCTGCTCGCGATCGGCCGCCAGCTCGAGCGCCGCGTGCCGTGGGAGCAGCGCGTCGTGTCGCAGATGGCTCAGTAGCCCCGTCCCCTCCGCCGCCCCACCCGTTGATCGAGCAGCGCGCGAAGCGCGCGTATCTAGATCGTCTCGATGCGGCGCCTTCGGCGCCTACTCGACGAGCGGGCGAGGCTGCGCGCTCCGCTTCGGCAGATAGCCGCCCCGCTCGAGCCCCGCCTCGATCTCCCACTTGTTCGTCAGCCCGTCGAGGCCAGCGGCGAAGTACATCGGGATGAACCACAGCCCGTAGCGCTCCCACTGCCGGCGGTGCACGTCCTCGTGCGCGAGGATGTCCGGGCTCGTCGCGCTCCGCGTGAGGAACGTCGCGCCGACCGTCGTGCCGCCGCGGCCGAACGCCCAGGGCGGCAGCCCCGAGATGACGGTGAGCTCGCCCACCTGCCGCTCCTCGCCGCCGAGCATCCGCCCCCAGAGGCGCGCCGTCTCGGTCGCGATGCGGTGGCCCGCCGCCGCGACGGGCCTCGCGGTGACCGCGCGGAAGGCGGGACCGGCGAGCGAGCGGCCGAGCGCGCCGACGCGGGCGCCGACTGCGGCGAGCGGGGAGCGACGGACGGCCATGCGGCCGACGATAGCGCGCCGATACGCTGAGCCCATGACCCGCGTCTCGCCCAGCACGGCCTCCCCGGGCCGTCGCGGCGGCAGGCGGGGCGGCGCGTCGAGGCCGACGCCGTGAGGATCGCGATGGTGTCGATGCACACCTCGCCCGCCGACCGCCCCGGCAAGGGCGACGCGGGCGGCATGAACGTCGTCGTGCTCGAGAGCGCGCTCGCCCTCGCGGCGCACGGCCACGACGTCGACCTCTTCACGCGTTCCCCGGGCGCCGAGCACGCCGAGACGATCGCGCCGCGCGTGACGCTCCGCGCTCTCGACACCGGTGGCGGCATCGTCCGCAAGCACGACCTGCCGAACCTCGCGGATGCGTTCGGCGAGCAGCTCGAGCGCGCGGCGCTCACCGCGAGCGTGCCCTACGACGTCATCCACGCGCACTACTGGCTCTCGGGCCTCGCGGCGCTGCCCGTCTCGCTCTCGCTCGGCATGCCGATCGTGCAGACCTTCCACACGCTCGCGGCGGAGAAGAACCGTCGTGTCGCCGAGGGCGACCGGCCCGAGCCCGAGCGGCGGCTCCTCACCGAGCGCTACCTCGCCGGCCAGGTCGACGCGATCGCGGCCGTCTCGCGCGCCGAGGTCGACGTGCTGTGCGACGGGGTCGGCGCGAGCGCCGAGCGGGTGTGGCTCGTGCCGCCCGCGGTCGACGCGCAGCGGTTCCAGCCCGGCCCGCTCCCCGCGCGGCTCGAGCTGCGCGCGCGGCTCGGCGTGCTGCCCGAGCAGGGCCTCGTCGCGGTCGTCGGCCGCGTGCAGCCGCTCAAGGGGCAGGACCTCGCCGTGCGCATGCTCGAGCACCTGCCCGACGTGGTGCTCGTCATCGCGGGCGACGCGGTGCCGGGCGACGAGCGCTACCTCGAGTCGCTCCACGACATCGCGCGGGAGGTGGGGGTCGAGGGCCGCGTGCGCCACATCGGCAGCCTCGAGCGCGACGCGCTCGCGCAGCTGCTCGACGCCGCCGACGTCGTCGTCGTGCCGAGCCACACCGAGTCGTTCGGCCTCGTGCCGCTCGAGGCTTCCGCGTGCGGCACCCCGGTCGTCGCCGCGCGCGTCGGCGGGCTGTGCGAGTCGGTCATCGACGGTGAGACCGGCGTGCTGATCGACAGCCGCGACCCCGAGGAGTGGGCGGATGCGGTCGACGCGATCCTGGGCGACACCGAGCTCGCGCTCGAGCTCGGCCTCGCCGGTCGCCGGGCCGCGAACCGCCGCGACTGGGAGGACGTCGCGCTCGAGCTCGAGACGGTCTACCGCGCCGCCGTCCGCGCGCGCGCCTGACTCGACCCGGCGCATCCGCTCGCCCCGCCCGCAGACGACGAGGGGGCGGGCCGCAGCCCACCCCCTCGAGTCCGAAGGCCGCGACGCAGCGCCGACTCAGCGGTCGACGACCTCCGCCTCGACGTGGTCGCCCTCGCTCTGCGTCGAGCTGCCACCGGCGCCGAGCTGGCCCTGGTTCGCCGAGCCGCCGTGCTTGAGCGCGGCGAGGCGCGCCTCGATCTCGGTCTGGCGGCCGACGTCCTCGAGCGCCTCGAACTGCGCGTCGAGCGTCGAGGCGGCGAGCTCCTGCTGGCCCATCACCTTCGCCTCCTCGCGGCGGATCTTCTCCTCGAAGCGGCCGATCTCGCTCGTGGGGTCGAGGATGTCGATCGACTTGACGGCGTCGTGCACCTGCGACTGCGCCTCGGCGACCTTCGCGCGCGCGATGAGCTCGGAGCGCTTCGACTTCAGCTGGTCGAGCTTCTGCTTCATCGTGTCGAGGCCGGTCTTGAGCTTGTCGACGACCTGGTTCTGCGACTGGATGGACGGCTCGGCGGCACGCGCCTCCTGCTCCGACTGCAGCTGCTTGCCGAGCGCGACCTTCGCGAGGTTGTCGAACTTCTCGGCGTCGGGCTTGCCCTCGGCGCGCAGCTGGTCGGCGCGCTGCGAGGCGGCGAGCGCCTTGCGGCCCCAGTCCTCGGCGGCGCGCACGTCCTCCTGGTAGTCCTGCTCCTGCAGGCGCAGGTTGCCGATCGTCTGCGCGATGGCGGCCTCCGCCTCGGCGATCGAGTTGGTGTAGTCGCGCACCATCTGGTCGAGCATCTTCTGCGGGTCCTCGGCCTGGTCGAGGATCGCGTTGATGTTGGCCTTCGCGAGCTGCGCGATGCGGCCGAGGATGGACTGCTTGGACATGGGGTTCCTTCCTGCACTGCCGCCGAGGCGGCCTCTGATCGATTGTCGTCTGGTCATGCTCTGCAAGTGATGAGTGGATGCGTCGGCTCGCGAGCGCGGGGAGCCCGCGCGGGTGCCGGCTCAGTCCCCGAAGCCGCCTCCGCCGCCGCCGAAGCCGCCGCCGCCGCCGGAGAAGCCGCCGAAGCCGCCGCCGAAGAAGCCGCCCCCGCCGCCCCCGCCGAAGCCACCGCCGCCGCCGGAGAAGAGGTCGCCGAGGCCGCCGCCGCCGCCGTCGCCCGAGCCGCCCGCGAAGCCGCCGAAGCCGCCGCCGTGGTTCGAGCCGTTCAGCATGTCGCCCAGGATGTAGCCGAGCAGGCCGCCCGTGAGCATGTCCTGCCCGCGGCCGCCGCCGCCTCCGCGGTAGTAGGGGTTCTGCGCCATGCCGCCCCACCCGCCGACGTCGCCCGACGCATCCTGCATCGCCTGCTCGGCGTGCTGCGACGCGGCTTGCGCATACTGCATCGCCGTCGCCGGATCGTGCTGCGCGAGCCGCAGCGCTTGCGCGAGCTCCTGCTGGGCGGTCGCGAGCAGCTGGCGCGCGTGCATGCCGACGCCGATGCGGCGCGTGTGGATGTAGTCCTCGGCGCGGTCGATGTTCGCGCGGGCCGAGCCGATCCAGCGGTCGAGGCTCGTGCGCTGGCGCTCGAGCTGCATGCCGCCCTCGCGCAGCTGCGCGGTCGCTTCGTCGAGGCGCTGGTTGGCGCGCTGCAGGTTCGCGAGCACCGCGAGGGTGTCGGTCGGGCGGCGCTGCGCGAGCTCGACCTGCTGCTCGACGTGCTGGATGAGCGGGCGGAGGTCGACGCGATCGGTGCTGCGGAGCGTCTTCGCGGCGGCGATGTCGCCGATCGAGTCCTCGACGAGCCCGCGCAGCTGCTGCGCGGAGTTGCCGAGGTCCTGCTCGGCGCGCTCGACGGCCGCCAGCAGCCCCGAGGACTGCGCGAGCGCCGCCTCGGCGGCGTGCACCGCGAGCGCCGCGGCCGCGCCGTCGCCGCGGGCGACCGCCTCGCGGCCCGCCGCGATCGACTGGTCGATGTTCGGCAGCTGCCGCTCGGCGCCCGCGATGTTCTCGCGCACGGGATCGATCGACGAGCCGGAGTGCACGTCGTCGAGCCGGTCGAGGATCGCGCGCGCGTTCGCGATGCGGCCGTCGAGCGACTGCCGCGACTGCGCGACCGCCTCGAGCACTTGCGGGGCGTTGCGCTCGAGGTCGCGCAGCTGCTCGAACGAGCCAGCGTGGCTCGCGAGCTCCGTGCCCGCGCCCTCGGCGATCTGCAGGATGCGGCTCGACCACTCGTGCCGCTCCTGATCGGTGTCGGGGAAGGCGTCGTCGAGCTGCTGCTGGAGCGCGAACGCCTCCCGCAGCCCGCCCTTCGCCTTCTCGAGCGCCTCGCGGTACGGACGCACCGCATCCTCGCCGAACTGCGCGCCCGCGAAGGCGAGCTCCTGCTCGCTCTGCTGCACGGTGTCGTCGAGCTGCACGAGCGCGATGTCGGCGCGCTGCTTGAGCTCGTCGAGGCTCAGCTGCTGCTGCTGCTTCGCGGCGATCTCGCCCTGCTTCTTCTTCCGCGAGCGCATGCCGCGCGAGACGAGCCACGCGCCGCCGCCGATGACCGCGGCGCCGCCGACGAGCGCGACGAAGGGCAGCACAGCCGAGCCGTCGACGTTCACCTGCGTGCCGCCGTCGCCACCGGAGGAGGGGTCGAACTGCGCGACCGCGGTGCCGAAGCCCATCGCGGCGCCCGCGACGTCGCCGTTGTCGAGCGCGGGCAGCAGGTTCGACTGCGCCAGCTGGTTCACCTCGGCCTCCGAGAGCGGGTAGCCGTCGGGGTAGGCGTAGCCCCACTGCTGGTCGTCCATCGCGATGGCGATGAGCAGGTCGTCCTGGCCGAGCCCCGAGGCCTCCGCGGCCTGCACCGACCAGTCGCCGCGCTCGATGCCGTCGAAGGAGTCGACGACCACGACGTAGACGTCGGCGGGGGAGGATGCGTTCTCCTCCTCGAGGTGCGCCGTCACCTCCGCGTCGTCGCCCGCGTAGTCGCCGGTCGTGTCGACGAAGGGATCGCCGCCGACGTCGACGGGGTCCTCGGTGACGAGCGCGCCGGCGGAGAGCCCCAGCGACGTCGCCGCCCCGAGGGCGACCACGGCGAACGGGCGAACGAACCGGACCTGCATCTGCGCTCCCTGCCTGCGGCACTCCTGCGATGCCGACGTTTCGCGAGTCTAACCAGCGCAGGTGTCTGTCAGCCCGGGGGTTGGCCCCCATGCGCGCCCGCTGTCAGCGAACGGGGCCGTCAGCCGATCGGGTACGGGTCGCCGACGACGACGCGCTGCGCGCCGCTCGCATCGGTGAGCCAGACGATCGGGGCCGGTCCGGCGTGGTCGCTGCCGCCGCCGCACGCGACCGGCGCGGCGAGCACGAGCGGCACACCGAGCATGACGGTCCCGTCGGTGCCGCCGCCCTCGCCCTCGATCGAGCCGTGGCGAGCGGAGCCCCGCAGGCGCTCGACGGCGGCGTCGGCGGGGTCGGGCGCCTCGACGATCCTGCCCGTGCCGCGCTCGACGAGCGCGACGCCGATGCCGTCGACCTGGAAGGTGGCGTCCTCGAGGAAGGTGAAGGAGACGTCCGCGACGCCGTCGCCCGGGTCGCCCTCGAACGCGACGTCGACGCCGAGCGCCGCCTCTGCATCCTCGATCGCGCAGGCTTCGGCGGCCTGCGCCGCGCCGGCCGCGCCCGTGTCGCCGACAGCGTCCTGCTCGGCCGGCGCCTGCTCGGGCGCCGCCTCCGGCCCAGCGCCTCGATCCGACATGACGGTGCTCGACGGCGACATGGGCGAGAGCGCGGGCACGACGAACGGCGCGACGATGAGCACGCCGGCGCCCGTCACCGCGGCGGTGACGGCCGCGACCTTCGGGTGCCGCCGCTTCCGCGCCCGCTCGACCACCGCATCCACGTCGAGCCCGGCGCGCGGGCCGGGCAGCTCCCGCAGCCGACGCCGCAGCTCCTCCTCGCCGCTCACGCGAGCCCTCCCGGCGACCGCTCTTCGCGCTGCAGGCGACCCTGCTCGCGCTCGAGGATCCCGCGCAGCTTCTGCAGCGCATCCGACAGGTACCGCTTCACCGCGCCCGCCGAGATGCCGAGCTCGGTCGCGATCTGCTCGACGGTGCGGTCCTCGTCGTAGCGCAGCACGATGCACGCGCGCTCGCGCGGCGTGAGGCGCTGCAGCCGCGCGGCCATGTCGAGCCGCTCGCCCGTGAGCGTCGAGCCGGAGTCGAGCCGCTCGCGCTCGCCGACGAGCGGCGCGATGCGGCGCCACCGCTGCCCGCGGCGCGCGCGGTCGAGGAAGCGGTTGGCGATCGCCCGCCGCACGTACGCCTCGGCCTGCTCGACCTCGAAGCCGTTGCGCAGCCGACCGAACGTCGCCGCGAGCGCGTCCTGCACCATGTCGCGCGCCTCCTCCTCATCGCCGCTGAGGAGCATCGCGTACCGCACGAGCGCATCGCCGCGCTCGGCGACCAGCTCGGCCACCACCAGTTCCCACCTGGCTGCCACGCGATCCTCCCTCTGCCCCTTGAGACGCACGAGCGCAGTCGAACGTTGGGGTCAGGCTCCGGCCGCGCGCATGCGCTCGGCGAGCGGGGGGTTGGATGCGTCGAGGTGCTCGAGCACGCTCGCTCGCGTCTCGGGGCTCTTGTTCTGGCTCATCTTCGACTTGGCGTCGAACTCGCGCACCACGAGCCGCAGGCCGATCGTGCCCATCGCCATGCCGCGGTTGCCATCGTCGTCGATGTCGAGCCGCACGCCGCGATCGGGCGCGTACGCCTGCTCGAAGTGCGCGACGAGCTGCTGGAGCGTGCGCATGTTCGCGTCGGCGTCGAGCACCTCGACGTCGCAGCGCATCGTCGCCATCTCGAAGTTCCACGTCGGCACCTGGCCGGCGTCGGCACCGACGTACCAGCTGGGCGACACGTAGCCGTGCGCGCCTTGCGCGACGACGAGCATCTCGTGCGGGCCCGGCGCCAGCAGCCCGTGCAGCCGCGCGTCGGCACGGCCGAGGTGGGTGAGGAGCGCGAGCTCGCCCTCGGGCGCGGCCTCGTCGAGCAGCACGGGGGAGGGGGATGCGACGGGCCCGTTCGCGGGATGCGACACGAGCAGCATCCACGGCGCGCGGCGGATGAGGTCGCGCACCTCGGCTTCGCCGGTGCGGTAGAGCGGATTGGGCTGCACGCCCCCATGGTGGCGCATCGAGCGCGCTCCGCGCGCCCTGCCGCGCGCGCCGCCGCTTCGGACTGTGCCGCGAACCGGCGCGGACCCCATATCGGCAGGCGGACCCGAGATCCGGGGTCCGCTCGCCGAAGTGGGGTCCGCGACGCGGCTCGCCAGCAGACGCGAGCGGCGCGACCCCCGCAGAGACCGCGCCGCTGAGCGAGCGAGCGAGCGTCAGACGCCGACCGGCTGCGCCTGCTGCACGTGCTCGAGGCGCCACCGCACGTGGTTGAGCTGGCGCACGAGACCGGTCGGCAGCGCGCGGCCGAACTGGCCGAAGAACGCCTCGACGTCGACGAGCTCGCCGAGCCACGACTTCGCGTCGATCTCGAACAGCTCGTCGACGACCGAGTCGTCGATGTCGAGCCCCTCGAGGTTGAGCGCGCCTTCCGCCGGCAGCACGCCGATCGCGGTGTCGACGCCGGCCGCCGTGCCGGAGACGCGGCCCGCGATCCACTCGAGCACGCGCGCGTTCTCGCCGAAGCCCGGCCACAGGAAGCCGCCCTCGTCGTCGCGGCGGAACCAGTTGACCGAGAAGATCTTCGGCGCGTGCCGGCCGAGGCGGTGGCCCATGTCGATCCAGTGGGTGAAGTAGTCGCCCATGTTGTAGCCGCAGAAGGGCAGCATCGCGAACGGGTCGCGGCGGATCTCGCCGACCGGGCCCTCGGCCGCGGCCGTCTGCTGGCTCGAGACGGTCGCGCCGACGTAGACGCCGTGCTCCCAGTCGCGCGCCTGCAGCACGAGCGGCACCTGCGTGGGGCGGCGTCCGCCGAAGATGATCGCGTCGATCGGCACGCCTTGCGGCGCGTCCCAGTCCGGGGCGATCGACGGCGCCTGCTCGGCGCGCACCGTGAAGCGGGCGTTCGGGTGCGCCGCAGGGCCGTTGGCCGGGTCGTAGGGGCGGCCCTGCCAGTCGATGAGGCCCTCGGGCGCTTCCTTCGTCATCCCCTCCCACCACACGTCACCGTCGGCGGTGAGCGCCACGTTCGTGAAGATCGTGTCGTGCGTCATCATCGCCATCGCGGTCGCGTTGGTCTTCTCGGAGGTGCCGGGGGCGACGCCGAAGAAGCCGTTCTCGGGGTTGATCGCCCACAGCCGACCGTCGTCGCCGGGTCGCATCCACACGATGTCGTCGCCGAGCGTCTCGACCGTCCAGCCGGGGATCGTCGGCTGCAGCATCGCCAGGTTCGTCTTGCCGCACGCCGACGGGAAGGCGCCCGCGAGGTGCATCTGGCGGCCGTCCTCGTGCTTCATGCGCAGCAGCAGCATGTGCTCGGCGAGCCAGCCCTCGTCGCGCGCCTGCACGCTCGCGATGCGGAGCGCGAAGCACTTCTTCGCGAGCAGCGCGTTGCCGCCGTAGGCGGAGCCGAACGACCAGATCTCGCGCGTCTCGGGGAAGTGCGAGATGTAGCGCGTGGGGTTGCACGGCCACGCCACGTCCGCCTCGCCCTCCGCGAGCGGCGCGCCGACCGAGTGCACGGCGGGCACCCAGTCGTCGGTGCCGTGCATCGCCTGCAGCGCCTCGGTGCCGACGCGCGTCATGTAGTGCATGGATGCGACGACGTACGGGGAGTCGGTGACCTCGATCCCGAGCTTGGAGATCGGGCCGCCGACGGGGCCCATCGAGAAGGGGATGACGTACATCGTGCGGCCCCGCATCGCGCCGTCGAACAGGCCGCCGAGCACCTGGCGCATCGACTCCGGGTCGCGCCAGTTGTTCGTGGGGCCGGCGTCCTCCCGGTCCTCGGAGCAGATGAAGGTGCGGTCCTCCATGCGGGCGACGTCATCGGGGTTCGAGCGCGCGAGGTAGCTGCCCGGCCGTGCGGGCACGGGCACGATCGTGCCGGCGTCGAGCATCGTGTCGATGAGCCGCTGCAGCTCCTCCTGCGAGCCGTCGGCCCAGACGACGTCCTTCGGCTCGAGCAGCTCGGCGATCGACGCGACCCACGAGACGACGCCCGGGTCGGCGCCGGCGGGCGCGCTCACCGTTGCGGGCTTCACGGTCTTGAAGGTGGAGCGGGACGGCGCGGGAGGGAGGATCGTCATGCTTCGAGTCAACTCCGCCGCGCTCAACTGCGCACGCGCTCGGCCGCAAAGGTTCTGCGATTCCTTCACGATCAGCAAGCGTTCGAGGTGGCCGAGCGCCTGCACGGCCACCAGATGGCAGCGCCGGAGGCGGATCGCGATGCGCGTGCACGCCTCACGGGGCGGCGGATGCGTTGAGAACGCTCGGTCGGACGCACCCCGGCGGGCGCGGTGCAAGGATCGACGTTTCTTTCGTATGCTGGGTGCATGGTCGACGCAGCAGTCCTGGGGCACCGCATCCGTCACTTCCGCACCGCGACGGGGCTCACGCTCGACGCGCTCGGCGAGCGCATCGGGCTCGCCGGCAGCCAGCTCTCGCTCATCGAGAACGGCCACCGCGAGCCGAAGCTCAGCCACCTGCAGGCGATCGCCGAGACGCTCGGAGTCTCGACCGGCCAGCTGCTCGACCCCGAGCCGCCGAGCGAGCGCAGCCGCATGGAGCTCGACCTGCAGCGGCTGCAGGAGGGCGCGAGCTACAAGCGGCTCGGGCTGCCGGTCGTGCGGCCGACGCGCGCGATGGGCGACGACGTGCTCGGCGCCCTCGTGGGCTTGCACCGCGAGCTCGACCGGCGCGCGCGCGAGGCGATCGCGACGCCCGAGCAGGCCCGCCGCGACGCGACGGCCTTGCGCCACACGATGCGCGAGCGCAACAACTCGCTGCCCGAGATCGAGGAGCTCGCCGAGGAGCAGCTGCGCGCCGTCGGCTACGAGGGCGGCAGCCTCACGCACCGCACCGTGAGCGAGATCGCCGCCCGCCTCGGCTTCGAGCTCGTCTACGTCACCGACCTGCCGCACTCCACGCGCTCGGTCACCGATCTCGAGAACGGCCGCATCTACCTGCCGCCCGCGTCGATCCCCGGCGGCCACGGCCTGCGCTCGATGGCGCTGCAGGCGCTCGCGCACCGGCTGCTCGGCCACCAAGAGCCGCAGGACTACCAGCAGTTCTTGCAGCAGCGGCTCGAGATCAACTACTTCGCCGCCGCGACGCTCATGCCGCGCTCGCGCGCCGTCGACTACCTGCGGAAGGCGAAGAAGGAGCGGAACCTCGCCGTCGAGGACTTCCGCGACGCGTTCGGCGTCACGCACGAGACCGCGGCGATGCGCTTCACGAACCTCGCGACGACCGACCTCGACATGCGCGTGCACTTCCTGCGCGTGCAGGAGGACGGCGCGCTCTCGCGCGTCTACGAGAACGACGGGCTGCCCGTGCCCGTCGACGCATCCGGCCACGCCGAGGGGCAGCTCGTCTGCCGCAAGTTCGCCGCCCGCACGGCGTTCGAGCGCACGAGTCGCACGACGGAGTTCTACCAGTACACCGACACGCCGAACGGCACCTTCTGGTGCTCGACGCAGACGGGCTCCGGCACCGACGGCGAGTTCTCGATCTCCTTCGGTGTGCGCTTCGACGACGCGAAGTTCTTCCGCGGCGCGCAGACCGCGTTCCGCGAGGTGTCGACGTGCCCCGACGAGCGCTGCTGCATCCGCCCGAGCGACGGCCTGCAGGAGCGGTGGCGCCAGCGCTCGTGGGCGTCGGCGCGCATGCACCAGCACACGCTCGCACCGCTGCCGTCGGGCACCTACCCGGGCGTCGACGACGCGGAGCTCTACGAGTTCCTCGAGCGGCACGCGCCGGTCATCTGAGCCCTGCGCACAACGCAAGCCCGCGGGACGCGATCCGCGGCGCGCGGCTGCCCCGCTGCCCGCCCGCCGCGGAGCTCGCCGTCGCGGCTTGCGTTGTGCGCGTGCGAAGCGGCAGCGGCCAGGGGCCTTGAGCGGCGGCGCGCGGCGCGCCTAGCCTGAAGTCGCCACGTCGACCGAAGGAGCCGACATGACCGAGCGATCCGGCGGGCCCGACTCGCCCGACGAGACGCTGCGCCGCGGCGCTCGGCACCTCGCCGACTCGCATCCCCGGCTCGACGCGCGCCTCATCGAGCGCATCGTCTTCGAGTCGCACGCGACGCTCGCGCGCGGGGCGCGCAGCCGCACGCACCTCCCGGCGCTCGCGCTCAAGTTCGCCGCCGATCGGCTGCGCGCGCTCGAGGTCGCCGACGGCGCGGGGGAGGGCGGCCCGGGGGAGAGCAGGCCCGTGCGCGTGCTCGTCGAGTCGATCCGCAACGACGGCATCTCGCAGATGGCGGCCGCGTTCCTCAACGCGCTCGGCGACGGCCGGGTCGAGGCGCTCTCGGCGGCGATCAATCCCGCCGACCAGGTGCTCCGCACGGTCGTCGACGTGATGGAGGAGGACGGCGTCCCGGTCGCCGAGAGCTACCCGAAGCCCGTCACCGACGACATCGCCCGCGCCGCCGACGTCATCATCACGATGCTCATCGAGCACCCCTTCGACCTCCGCGACGGCCAGCGCATCGAGGCGTGGGACTTCGACGACCCCGCCGGCCTCGGCACCGACGAGGTGCGACGCATCCGCGACCGCGTGCGGCGGCAAGTGGCCGAGTTCCTCGCCGCGCTCCCGGCGTGAGCGGGCGCATGGCCGACCTCGACGAGCTGCGGCGCCTCCGGCGGGCGCGCGACCGCATGGACCGCGAGTTCGCGCGGCCGCTCGACGTCGCCGCGATCGCGCGCACGGCGCTCATGTCGCAAGCGCACTTCAGCCGCCGCTTCCGCGAGGCCTACGGCGAGACGCCCTACGCCTACCTCATGACGCGCCGCATCGAGCGGGCGGCGGCGCTCCTGCGCACGGGCGACGTGTCGGTGACGGATGCGTGCATGCGGGTCGGGTGCTCGAGCCTCGGCTCGTTCTCGGCGAGCTTCACGAAGCTCATGGGCGAGACGCCGAGCGCCTACCGCGCGCGCGAGCACGAGGCGCTCGACGGCATGCCGGGCTGCCTCGCGATGGTGCTCACGCGACCGCGCAAGGGCGACCCGTCGAGCATCTTCCGAGAAGCGCGGCGCGCGATGCCGGCCCTAGCCTCGAGCGCATGAGCATCTCCATCAGTGCAGTGCACGTGATCGTCGACGACCCGGATGCGGCGGTCGGGTTCTACCGCGACGTCCTCGGGATGACGGTCACGAGCGAGGTCGAGAACGAGGGCTACCGCTGGGTGACGCTCTCGCTCGAGTCGCAGCCCGACATCCAGATCGTCCTCTCCCATCCGCGCGCGGGCCGCTCCGAGCAGGACGGCGAGGCGATCGCCGCGCTGCTCGCCAAGGGCGAGCTCGGCAGCGTCAACCTGCGGGCGAGCGACCTCGACGGCGTCTTCGACCGGGCCGCCGCGCACGACGGCGTCGAGATCGTGCAGGAGCCGACCGAGCAGTTCTGGGGGGTGCGCGACATCGCGCTGCGCGATCCCGCGGGCAACCTCGTGCGGATCGAGCAGTCGGCAGGGTGAGCCGGGCCCGAGCTCAGACCGTCGGCGCGAGCTCGGCGAACTCGAGGATGCGGCGGGCCACCTCGGCAGGCGCCTCGTCGACCACCCAGTGCCCGGCGTGCGGCACCTCGTCGACGCGCATGTTCGGGGCGAGGCGATCGAGGCCCTCGAGCGCCGATCGCGGCACGACCGGGTCGTCGGCGCCGAGCAGCACGAGCGTGGGTATCGCCGGCAGCCGGTCGCGGTAGCCGCCGCGCGCGATGCGCATGAACTCGGGCACGACGAGCTGCCGGTAGGTGCGAGAGCCCGCGCGCGCCCGTTCGGGCTCGCGCAGGCGGGCGACGTACGCCTGGCGATCCCGCTCGCTCACCCCGCCGTGGGCCGCGAAGGTCGAGAAGAGCCACTGCGGCAGCCGCTGCCCGCCGCCGCCGAGGAGCCGCTCGCCGAGGCCCGGCACGGCGAGCGCGTACTGGAACCACAAGTACCGGGCGGAGCGCAGCATCGCCGGCGTCATCTTCAGGTACATGGGCGGGATCGAGAGCACGACGAGCCGCGAGACCCGCTCGGGGTGGTCCATCGCGAGCGCGAGCGCGCCGAGCGCTCCGATGTCGTGCCCGACCACGACCGCCTTATCGATCGCGAGGGCGTCGAGCAGCTCGACGAGGTCGCCGCACATCGTGTCGAGCCGGTAGGGGCTGTCGGGCGCCTCGCTGCGGCCCGCGCCACGCAGATCCGGCGCGATCGCTCGAGCGTGCGGCTCGAGGAGCGGCATCACGCGCGACCACTCGCGCGAGCTCTGCGGGAAGCCGTGCACGAGCACGACCGGCGTGCCGGAGCCCGCCTCGACCACGTGCATCCGCAAGCCCGGCAGGTCGAGGAACCTCCCGCCCTCGACCGATCGCGATTCGCGCGCCATGGTCACCCCCGGAGGAGCCGCGACGCCGGCACGGCGTCGAGTGGCGCCGATGCTAGACCTGCCGCTCGCGGCGCGCCAGAGCAGAACTGCACGCCGCGCGCATCGCTCACGCCGTCGGGCGGAACCAGCGCAGCGTGAGCGAGTGCAGCACGACGAAGACGCTCGAGAAGGCCATCGCCGCGCCCGCGATGAGCGGGCTCAGCATGCCCGCCATCGCGAGCGGGATCGCCAGCACGTTGTAGGCGAAGGCCCAGAAGAGGTTGCCGCGGATGGTGCGGAGCGTGCGGCGGGAGAGCGCGATCGCATCGGCGGCGCCCGCGAGGTCGCCGTGCACGAGCGTGATGTCGGCGGCCTGCTGCGCAGCGTCGGTGCCGGTGCCCATCGCGAGGCCGAGATCTGCCGCCGCGAGCGCCGCGGCGTCGTTGACGCCGTCGCCGGCCATCGCGACCTTCGCGCCGCGAGCCTGCTCGGCACGCACGGCGTCGACCTTCTCGGCGGGGCTCACGCCGGCGATGACGCGCTCGATGCCGACCTCGTCGGCGACCGCGCGGGCGGCGCGCTCGTGATCGCCCGTGAGCATGACGACCTCGACGCCGAGCCCCGCGAGCCGCTCGACCGCGGCGCGGCTCGTCGCCTTGACGGTGTCGCGCACGCCGATCACGGCGCGCATCCGGCCGTCCCACGCGACCGCGAGCGCGGTCGCGCCCTTGCCCTCGAAGCGCTCGAACGCATCCGCGAGCTCGCCCGGCATCGACACGCCCCAATCGTCGGCGAGCCACGCGGGCTTGCCGACCTGCACGGCGTGGCCCTCGGCGACGCCCACGACGCCGGCGCCCTGGGCGGCGCGCACGTCGCTCGCGACCGGCGCGTCCGGCGCAGCGGCCGCGATCGCCCGCGCGATCGGGTGCTCGCTCGCGCGCTCCACGGCGGCCGCGACGCGGAGCGCCTCGTCGGCGTCCTCGCCGAAAGCCGCGACGACGCCCTCGACGCGCATCCGGCCCTCGGTGACGGTGCCGGTCTTGTAGACGAGCATCGCCGAGATGCCGCGGCTCGACTCGAGCACGCGAGCGTCGCGGATGAGCACGCCGAGCTCGGCGCCGCGCGTCGTGCCGACGAGCAGCGCCGTCGGCGTCGCGAGCCCGAGCGCGCACGGGCAGGCGATGATGAGCGTCGCGACGGCGGCAGTGAAGGCCGCTGCGACGTCGCCGGTGAGCACGATCCAGCCGATGAGCGCACCGAGCGCGAGCACGAGCACCGCGGGCACGAACCACTGCGAGACGCGGTCGGCGAGCCGCTGCACGTCGGCCTTGCCGTCCTGCGCGCGCCGCAGGAGCGAAGCGATGCGCTCGAGCTCGGTGTCGGCGCCGATGCGGCGCGCCTCGACGACGAGCATGCCGTGGCCGTTGATCGTCGCGCCGACCACCTCGCTGCCCGTCGTCACCTCGACGGGGAGCGACTCTCCCGTGAGCAGCGACGCGTCGATCACCGACGCGCCCTCGACGACGACCCCGTCGGTCGCGATCTTCTCGCCCGGCACGACGCGGAAGCGGTCGCCGACCGCGAGCTGCCCCACCGGGATGCGCTCGTCGCCCGTCGCGCCGACGCGCGTGACCTCCTTCGCCCCGAGGCGCGCGAGCGCGCGCATCGTCTGCTGGTTCGAGCGCTTCGCGCGCGACTCGATGAGCCGGCCGGCGAGCAGGAAGACCGTCACGAGCGCGGCGACCTCGAGGTAGAGCTCGTCGCCGTGCCCGCCGAGCCACGACATCTCCATGCGCATGCCGATGTGGCCCGCATCGCCGAGCACGAGCGCCCACAGCGACCAGCCGAGCGCGGCGGTCACGCCGAGCGAGATGAGCGTGTCCATCGTCGCGGCACCGTGCCGCAGGTTGATCGCGGCGGCGCGGTGGAAGGGCCAGGCGCCCCATACAGCGACCGGCAGCGTCAGCACGAGCGCGACCCACTGCCAGCCGGGGAACTGGAGGGCGGGGATCATCGAGAGCAGGCCGACGGGCACGGCGAGGGCGGCGGATGCGATGAATCGCGTCGCGAGGCGCGTCCCGTGCTCGTCGCGCTCGGTCTCGGGCGCGGGCAGCGCGGCGGTGTAGCCGGTCTGTTCGACGGTGCGGATCGCATCGTCGACGGTCATGCCGCTCGGGAGCGTCACGCGCGCGACCTCGGTCGCGTAGTTGACGCTCGCCTCGACGCCGGGCAGCTTGCCGAGCTTGCGCTCGATCCTGCCGGCGCACGACGCGCACGTCATGCCGCCGATCTCGAGCTCGACAATCTGCGCTTCAGCCATGCGACGACTATACCCCCCAGGGGTATCCCCTGTCCCGTTGGTCGGGTAGACCGGCGCAGCCGGTCGTATCGAGACCAAGAGCGCCGGCCCCCTCAAGGGAAGCCGGCGCTCTCGAAGCCATCACTCAGACGAGGGTGTAGCCAGCCTCGCTCACGGCCGCGCGCACGTCGTCGACCCGCAGTGCCGCATCCGACGCCACCGTGACCGTCGAGCGGCCGCCGGGGACGAGCTGGACCTCGACGCCCTCGACGCCGGCGAGGCCCGAGAGCTCCTCGGTGACCGACGAGACGCAGTGGCCGCACGTCATGCCCTCGACCTCGAAGGACTGCGAGACGGCGCCGTCGGCAGCCGGTGCGGGCGCGTGGCACGCGCCGCCGCAGCAGCCGCCGGCCTGGGGCTGCGCTTCGGCCTCGGCGGGGGTCGACATGATCTCGATGTTCTGCAGCATGGGTTGCCTTCCTAGGGGAGGGGGATCGGGGTCACGACCGCACGAGGCGCGCGATCGCGGCGCTCGCCTCGCTCAGCTTCGCCTGCGCGACGGGGCCGCCGCGCTCTGCCGCCTCGGCGACGCAGTGCGCGAGGTGATCCTCGAGCAGCTGGAGCGCGACCGTCTCGAGCGCCTTCGTCGCGGCCGACACCTGGGTGAGGATGTCGATGCAATAGGCGTCCTCGTCGACCATGCGGGCGACGCCGCGCACCTGGCCCTCGGCGCGACGCAGGCGCTTGAGGAGCGCATCCTTGTCAGCCGTGTAGCCGTGCACCGAGTGAGCAGGCACCGGGTGAGCAAGCACCGAGTGGTCGATCATGATGCGCCCATCATACCCCCGAGGGGTATGCGGGACAAGCGTCAGGCGACGGCGCTCTGCACCTCGGGCGAGGTCCAGCTGCGCCAGATCGCGGCGAGCAGCGCGTCGAAGAGCTCGTCGGCCTGCTCGGCGGGGTAGAGGCCGAGCAGCTCGAGCGTGATGAAGCCGTGCACGCCGGCGAAGATCGTGCGCATCGCGGTCACGGGGTCGCCGTGCAGCGTGCCGGCGTCGATCGCTGCGGTCACGGCGTGCAGCAGCGGGCCGGTCGTGCTCTCGCGCGCCTCGTCGACGGCGCGGGAGTCCTCGCTGCGGCCGAACACCACCTGGAACATCGCGGAGTGCTCGCGCGCCCACGAGCGCATCGCGTGCGCGAGCGCGGGCACGAGCTCTGCGGGCTCCTCCGCCTCGATCGCGTGCTGCGCGTCGACGAAGGAGCGGGCGGCGCGGACGGTGATCGCCTCGACGAGCTCGCCCCGCGAGCCGAAGAGCGAGTAGACCGCCGACGTGGAGGTGCCCACCGAGGCGACGAGCGGGCGCAGCGAGAAGTCGGGGCCCTCGACCGCCATCAGATCCGTGGCGGCTTCGAGCAGGCGCTGGCGCAAGTGCTCATCGTGGAGGCGAGGTCGTCCCATGAGGCAAACCCTATGTGCTTTCGTCCTGGCGACTGGATGCGCCCACCGTGTGTTGCGGGGGCGCGGGGTGTGTGCTTCTTCGACAGCGCCTGTCGGTGCCCCCAGCAGGATTCGAACCTGCGGCCTTCTGCTCCGGAGGCAGACGCTCTATCCCCTGAGCTATGGGGGCCGGGCTGCGCGAGGCAGCGTCGATCAATCTACCACCGAGGCGACGAGCCGCCCGACCGCCGGCTCACTCGGCCGAGCTCAAGCCCGCCTCGAGGTCGTGGAACGCCTGGTCGACGAGCTCGGCGATCTCGCTCGCGCCGCCGTCGGCGTGCATCCACATGCGCATCGCCGTCTTGACCGCCGTGCTCGCGGCGCCGGCGACGAGCCGCGGGTAGCGGTCGGCCTCGGCGTCGAGGCCGGCGCGTTCCGCGACCAGCGCGCGCACCGCATCCTCGAACGCGTCGTACTGCGCCGCGCGCTGCAGCTGCAGCGTGGGGTGCCGGTCGATGAGCTCCTCGCGCCGCCGCAGCACCTTGGCCTCGGCCTTGCTCATGCCGCGCATGTGCGCGACGAGCGTCTCGCGCAGCGACTGCAGCGGGGGCTCGTCGGCCGGCCGCGACTCGACGCCGTGCAGCAGGTCGAGCGGCGCGGTGCCGTCGACGGCGAGCACCGCCGCCTCCTTGGAGGGGAAGTAGTTCGAGACCGTGCGCGGCGACACGAACGCGCGCTCGGCGATCTGGTCGATCGTCACGTGGTCGAGGCCGCGCTCGAGCGAGAGCTCGAAGGCCGCTTCGGCGATCGTGCGGCGGGTCAGGCGCTTCTTGCGCTCGCGAAGGCCGAGCATCGGCTCATCGTCGGCGCCGGTCTGGGCTGTCGGGGACATGGGGCCTCACTGGGGCGAGGATCGGCAGCTCGTGCGCGTCGACCCGCCCACTGGGGCACGGCCGGGATCGGATGCGCAGTCGTGCTCCGTCGGTACGGTGCCGACGCGGGCGCGACGGCGTCGCAAGTCTGCGCGTGGCGCGCCTGCCGGTCAAGCCGAACGTGCTCGATGCGCACGAATGCTGAGGGAGCACCCCTTTCCTGAGGTTTCCTTGAGCATCCCGAATGTTGCGTGGCGAGCAATCGGTGTGCCACTCTCACCGCAGTCGATCTCCCCAGGATCGATCGAAGCACCCCAGCACCGGAGCCCCCAGCTCCAAGGCCCTGTCACGAAGGTCCCTGAGATGTACGCACAGTCGTGTGCGGCCGTTGCGCTCTGCGCCGACCGCTCGGCGCGCAAGAATGCGCGGACGCCATGGCGTCGCTGACGTACTTGCTGGCTCGTCGCGGCGAGCTCTCGATAGCTCGCCGCGACCAGCTGCTCGCCGCCGGCCTCGACGACGAGAGCGCCGTGCGGGCCCTCGTCGAGGACGGCACGATCACCGGCGCCCAGGCAGCGCGAGTGCGCGCCGAGCAGGCGGGCCTGCCGTTCGTCGTCGTGAGCGAGATGAACGTCGACCGCGTCGCGGCCTCCCGGGTGCCGAGCGCGATCGCGCGCCGGCACATCCTCCTCCCCGTCGCGCACGAGGAGGGCCGGCTCGTCGTCGCGATGACCGACCCGGCCGACGTGCTCGCGATCGACGACGTGCGCCAGGCCTCGGGCCTCGCCGTCGAGCCCGTCGTCGCCGAGCGCGGCGACCTGCTCGCGGCGATCGACCGCTTCCACCGCGCCGACTCCGAGCTGAGCGACATCACCTCCACGATCCAGGAGGAGCAGGAGCAGGCGGCCGCCGCCGACCCCTTCGGCTTCGGCATGGCCGACGCCGCCGACGAGGATGCCCCGATCGTGCGCTTCGTCAACCTGCTCGTCAACCAGGCCGTGCAGGACCGCGCGAGCGACATCCACATCGAGCCCGGCGAGTCGTCGGTGCGCGTGCGCTTCCGTGTGGACGGCGTGCTGCACGAGATGCAGTCGGCACCGAAGACGATGCAGCAGGGCATCATCTCGCGGCTCAAGATCATGAGCGACATCGACATCGCAGAGCGCCGCCGCCCGCAGGACGGCCGCATGTCGGTCATGCACGGCGGCCGCAAGGTCGACCTCCGCGTCGCGACGCTGCCGACGGTGTGGGGCGAGAAGGTCGTCATGCGCATCCTCGACACCGGCGGCACGCAGCTGCAGCTCTCCGACCTCGGCCTGCTGCCGCACAACTTCGAGCGCTACCAGGCGTCGTACAAGAAGCCCTACGGCATGATCCTCGTCACCGGGCCCACGGGATCCGGCAAGTCGACCACGCTCTACACGACCCTCCACGCCGTCGCGCGCACCGAGGTCAACGTCATCACGGTCGAGGACCCGGTCGAGTACCGGATGCCCGGGGTCAACCAGGTGCAGGTGCACGCGAAGGCGGGCCTCACGTTCGCGGCCGCGCTGCGCTCGATCCTGCGCTCCGACCCCGACGTCGTGCTCATCGGCGAGATCCGCGACCACGAGACGGCGCAGATCGCGATCGAGGCGTCGCTCACCGGCCACCTCGTGCTCTCGACCCTGCACACGAACGACGCCCCGAGCGCCGTCACCCGACTGACCGAGATGGGCATCGAGCCCTTCCTCGTCGGCTCGGCCCTCGACTGCGTCGTCGCCCAGCGCCTCGCCCGCCGCCTCTGCGACCGCTGCAAGGAGCCCGACCTCCGCAGCCCCGAGCAGTTCGCGGCGATGGGCTTCGAGATCGGCGGCCAGCTCGGCGTGCACCGCGCGGTCGGCTGCACCCACTGCTCCGGCACCGGCTACCGCGGCCGCATCGCGATCCACGAGGTCATGACGGTCTCGGAGGAGATCGAGCGGCTCACTGTCGAGCGCGCCTCGACCTCCGAGGTCGCGCGCGTCGCCTCGCAGCAGGGCATGCGCTCGCTGCGGCAGGACGCGTGGGAGAAGGCGACGCTCGGCCTCACGACGGTCGAGGAAGTGCAGCGGGTGATCGTATGAGCATCGACGTCGAGGGCATGCCGACGCGCGCGGCGCTGCGCCAGCAGTGGGCGCAGACCGAGGCGCCCGCTGCCGCCTCGACCGCCTTCCCGACCCCGACCGGCAGCGACGGCGACCTGCTGCTCGCGCTCGAGACCGTCGTGCGCGCCGGCGCGTCCGACCTGCACGTGACGGCGGATGCGCATCCGACGATGCGCCTGGACGGCAAGCTCCTGCCGCTCGAGGAGTACGGCGTCTGGTCCGCCGCGCGGGTGCAGGCGGCACTCACCGCGATCATGTCGCCGGAGCAGCGCGAGATCTTCGAGCGGGAGCTCGAGCTCGACTTCGCCTACGACCTGAGCGCCGAGGCGCGGTTCCGCGTCAACATCTACCAGCAGCGCTCCGCTCGGGGCGCGGCCTTCCGCCTCATCCCCACGCGCATCCGCACGGTGGAGGAGCTCGACCTGCCGCAGGGCATCACGCGCTTCGCGACCCTGCCGCGCGGGCTCGTGCTCGTCACCGGACCGACCGGCTCGGGCAAGTCGACGACGCTCGCGGCGCTCATCGACCTCATCAACCGCACGCGCGCGGAGCACATCGTGACGGTCGAGGACCCGATCGAGTTCATGCACCAGCACAAGAAGGCGGTCGTCAACCAGCGCGAGGTGGGGCACGACACCCACTCGTTCGCGGCGGCGCTCAAGCACGTGCTGCGCCAGGACCCCGACGTCATCCTCGTCGGCGAGATGCGCGACCTCGAGACGATCTCCGTCGCCCTCACCGCCGCCGAGACCGGCCACCTCGTCTTCGCGACCCTGCACACGCAGTCGGCGGCGCAGACGATCGACCGCATCATCGACGTCTACCCGCCGCACCAGCAGGGCCAGGTGCGGGCGCAGCTCGCCGCGACGCTGCAGGGCATCGTCTGCCAGACGCTCGTGCCGCGCGCGAGCGGCAAGGGCCGGGTCGCCGCGAGCGAGATCCTCATCGCCACCTCGGCCGTCTCGAACCTCATCCGCGAGGGCCAGATCCATCAGATCGGCAGCGCGCTGCAGTCGGGCGCCTCGCTCGGCATGCGCACGCTCGACCAGCACCTCGCCGACCTCGTGAACCGCGGGGTCATCAAGGAGGATGCGGCGCGCGAGAAGGCCCACAACGTCGACGAGCTGCGCGGGATGCTCGCGACAGGCGGCATGGCGCCCGCGCTCGACACGGGCGTCGACTTCGGCGACTCCTTCTCGAGGGGGCAGCGATGACCTCGACGAAGACGTGGGCCTACAAGGGCCGCGAGCGCGACGGCAGGCTCGTGAAGGGCAAGCTCGACGCGCCCACCCAAGCGGCGGCGCTGTCCCGGATGCGCGACATGGGCCTCTCGCCCGTGAGCGTCGACGAGGCGGCGATGGGCACGGGCCTCAACCGCGAGATCAACCTCAGCTTCGGTCAGGCGGTCAAGCTCAAGGACCTCTCGGTCATGGCGCGGCAGATGTCGACCATGATCGGCGCCGGACTGTCGCTCCTCCGCACCCTCCACATCCTCTCGGAGCAGACGGACAACAAGACGCTCGCGAAGGTGCTCACCGAGGTGCGCAGCGACATCGAGACGGGCGGCACGCTCTCGCAGGCGTTCGCGAAGCACCGGAACGTCTTCCCGCCGCTCATGATCCACCTCATCGCCGCGGGCGAGACGGGCGGCTTCCTCGACGACGCGCTCGATGCGGTCGCCACGGCCTTCGAGAAGGAGGTCAAGCTCAAGAGCACCGTGCAGTCGGCGATGGCCTACCCGATCGTGGTCGTCGGCATGGCGATCGTCGCCGTCATCGCAATGATCTGGTTCATCGTGCCGATCTTCGAGGGCATGTTCGCCGACCTCGGGGGAGCGTTGCCGCTGCCCACGCAGATCCTCGTCACGATCTCGGCGAACATGGTGTGGCTCGGCCCGCTGCTCTTCGTCGCGGCGATCGCCTGCAGCGTCTGGTGGGGCAAGAACAAGCACGCGCCCGAGGTGCGAGCGGTGCTCGACCCCGCGCTGCTGAAGCTCCCCGTCTTCGGCGACCTGCTGCGCAAGATCGCGCTCGCGCGCTTCACCCGCAACTTCTCGGCGCTGCTGAAGGCCGGTGTGCCGATCGTGCTCGCGCTGCAGGTCGTCGGCGAGATCTCGGGCAACAGCGTCATCCTGCAAGCCTCGAACCGCATCGCCGACGCCGTGCGCGAAGGCCGTCCGGTCGCCGAGCAGCTCGCGCTGGAGCCCGTCTTCCCGCCGATGGTCGTGCAGATGGTCGCGGTCGGCGAGGACGCCGGCTCGATGGAGCTCATGCTCTCGAAGATCGCCGACTCCTACGACAGCGACATCGAGTCGACGACCGCGCAGATGACGTCGATCATCGAGCCGATCCTCATCGCGGGTGTCGGTGCGCTCATCGGCGGCATGATCATCGCCCTCTACATGCCTGTCTTCTCCATCTTCGAGCAGATCAACTGACGCGCTCGTCCCACACGTATCCGACCCCTGTCCCTCACCCCAACCCCCAACCAGTAAGGAACCACCCATCATGCAGAAGATGCTTCAGCTGCTCGGCGACCGCCGCGCAATGCTGCAGGAAGAGGGCAAGTCGCAGCGCGGCTTCACCCTCGTCGAGCTCCTCGTCGTCGTCATCATCATCGGCATCCTCGCCGGCATCGCGATCCCCGTCTTCCTCAACCAGCGCGAGAGCGCGTGGCGTGCCGAGGTCGAGTCGGACCTCAAGAACGCGGCACTGGCGGCTGAGACCTTCAGCGTTGAGAAGGGAGGCACGTACACGGGCCTCGACGAGACCGCGCTTGCGGCGCAGGGCTTCCAGCAGTCGCGCGGTGTGGCGACCGACACGTACATCGTCGTCGCCGTCACTGACTCGGGCCGGAACTTCACGATCACTGGTCTGCACCCTGACCTGGGCGGCGACTCGCTCGTCTACAACAGCGCAGCAGGCGGCCTTCAGCCGTGGGTTGAGGCACCGACCACGCCGTAGTCGGCAAGGGGCGGACGGCGAGGCGCCGCCCCCGAGTACGGCAGAGAGGAGAGCACCATGCGCAGCCTCCGAGAGCGTCTTCGCATCGCCACCAGCGGCGACCGCGGCATGACGCTCATCGAGGTGATGGTCGCCATGTTCGTCTTCGCGATCATCTCGACCATGGTGCTCTCCTCTCTGCTGCAGGTGCTGACGGCCAACCGCACCTCCGAGGCCAAGCACGTCGCCGCCAACCTCGCGGCGGCCGAGATCGAGCTCGCGCACGACGTACCCGACCTCTTCGACCTCGTCGATGAGACCCGATCACAGGTCGTGAACGGCACGACCTTCACCATCCGCCGCGAGACCGCCTGGGTCACCGACAGCTCCGCCGACGAGGCGTGCGGCACGGGCGGCGGCAACCTCCGCTTCAAGCGCGTCAATGTGACCGTGTCGTGGGAGAACATGCCCGCGTCCGTCCCTCCCGTGCGCGCCGACACCGTCGTCGACCCGTCGCAGCGCCTCAACGACCCCGCGAAGGGCACGATCCTGGTCTCGGTCATCGACGCATCCGGTGCCGGCGTGCCGGGCACGACGGTCTCGCTCACCGCGACGTCCGACGGCGCGCCCGTGCCGGCGACCACGACCGATGCCCAGGGCTGCGCCTACTTCCTGCAAGTGACGCGTGGCGTCTACGACGTGACGATCACCAAGAGCAACCACATCGGGGTGTCGCTCGAGACGACCCCGAAGAAGCCCGACGTCAGCGTGCAGCCGGGCACCACCTCCAGCATCGGCTTCCAGTACGACCGGGCGGCGTCGCTCAGCGCGACGCTCGCGCCCGGCGAAGGGCCGGTGCTGTTGCCTCGTGACTTCCGGCTGTCGTTCATCAGCACCTACGGCGTGACGAGCGCGCCCCTCACCGGCGGCTCCACGACCGCCCGGTCGAACCCGACCTTCACCGTGCCGCTGCATCCTCGCGTGACCTACCGGCTGCTCGGGGGCAACTACGGACGCGAGACGGGATCCGAGTGCACGGCCTCCGATCCGAACGCATGGCCGGAGACGACGCTGCTCGACATCGAGCTGAGCGCCGGCGCGGCACCCGAGGTCAGCGCCGACCCCGGCAGCGCCGTTGTGCGAGACATTCCGCTCGGCCTCGTGCGCATCGGCAGCACCGCCAACAACCTCGTGGCGACGCCCGCCCCCGGCGGCCCCGGCGAGCCGACCTGCGGTCCGACCTTCACGCACACGTTCGGCTCGGTCGCGAGCGGCACGACGATCGCGCTGCCCTACGGCACCTGGCGCCTGACGAGCAGCTCGGGGGCCGTCACCGCGACGGTCGTCTCTCGCGGCTCGTCGCTGCTCGACGTCGTCACCCTCGACCCCAGACAGCCGGCACCGTGAGCGGGGGAGTCGAGCGCCGCGGAGGCGAGCGCGACCGGGGATTCACGCTCATGGAGCTGCTCGTGGCGATCTCGCTGCTCGCGATCGTGACGACGCTCGTCACCACCATGATCGTGGCGCTCGCACAGACGTTCTCGCGTCAGGAGTCGGAGCAGGACAGCTCGCGCACCGCCGCCGCCGCGATGCAGCGGATCAGCACCGTCATCCGGGCCGGTACCGAGGTGCCCCGCTCGTCGACGTGGCAGCCGCTGCCGGCGTTCGAATCCGCGCGCGCCGACTCGCTCATCGTGAACGCCTACCTCGATCCCGCGACGGCCACCGTCGGCCCGACGCGCGTCCGCCTCGCGGTCAACACCGCCGGCGAGCTCGTCGAGACCCGCTGGGTCGCGAGGCGCTCGGCGGGGGACTGGGTCTACGACACGACGCCGAGCCTCAACCGCGTCGTCGTGCGCGACGTGGCCCCTCGAGGGACGTCGGTGGGCGGGAGCCCGTCGCCCGAGCTGTTCACGTACCTCGGCGCCACGGGCGCCCCGATCGCTCTGCCGGCGAGCGGAGAGCTCACGGAGGTGCAGCGCCGCGAGGTGGTCGCGGTGCGGGTCTCGCTCGTCGTGCAGACCGCCGCGGGCACCGACGCGGCGCCCGCGCAGCTCGTGAGCACGGTGTCGCTGCCCAACCTGGGCCTCACGAGAACGGGGATCTGATGCGCAAGCAGCTGAGGATGATGATCGAGGAGCGCGACAGCGGCGTCGCGCTGATCCTCGTCATCGGCATCGGGGCGCTGGTCGGAGCCCTGCTGACCACCGCGATCGTCATCGCGGTGTCGAGCACGCGCCACGCTCGCGACGACGCCGACTGGCAGGGCGCGCTCGCCGCGGCCTACGCGGGCGTCGAGGAGTACCAGAGCCGGCTCGCCGCCGATCCCTCCTACGTGCTGCAGGGCAACTCCGCCGCGCCCTTCACCGCCGCCAGCACGGTGGTCGACGACGCGACCAACCCGGCCTTCGGCTTCGCCGGGAGCTGGGCGACCGTACCGGGCAGCGACGGCACCGCGAGCTTCCGCTACGAGGTCGACTCGAGCACCTACGCGATGGACGGCACGCTGCGCCTGCGCTCGACCGGTCGAGTCGGCACCGAGACGCGCACGATCGTGACCGACCTGCGGCAGTCCGACTTCCTCGCCTACCTCTACTTCACCGACTACGAGATCGAGGATCCCGCGATCTACGGCCGCTCCAGCAGCTGCGTCAAGCACGCGTGGGCGGGGCGCACGTCGACCTGCGCGACCGCGATCGCCTTCAGCGGCGGCGACGAGATCCGCGGGCAGGTGCACTCGAACGACACCATCTATGCGTGCCAGGCCACCTTCCACGGCCGTGTAACGACGCCGTACAACCCGGGCTCCGGACCGCGCTACCTGCGGCCGAGCGGCTGCGGCTCGACGCCTGACTTCCGGGTCAAGGATCCCGCTCGCAACAACTCCCCCTCGCTCATGGGCGTGCTCGGCATGCCGGAGACCAACTCCGAGATCCGCACCGCGGCGCTCGATGGGGGCTGCCTCTACACCGGCCCGACGACGATCACCTTCAACTCCGGCGGCACGATGACCGTGCGCTCGCCGTGGACGAAGCAGACTCGACCGGGGGCGGCCAACCCGACGCCGAGCGAGTGCGGCCTGCCGGGCACGGGCACGAACCGGCTGGGTCCCGGCGTCACCGTTCCCGTGCCCGATCGCGGCGCCGTCTACGTGCAGAACGTCCCGGCGTCGTCGAGCGACCCCAACGGCCGCCTCGCAGGAGAGGCGGATGCGACGAACTGCCGCGGGGCGGACGGGCGGACCACCGGCAATGGTCTGGGCTACCCCGCCAACAACGAGACGGCGCCCGCCGCGATCGACGGCGTGGCGGCCTACGGCTGCCGGAACGGCGACATCTTCGTGCAGGGCACGCTGCGCGGCGAGGTGACGCTCGCGGCCGAGAACTACGTCTACGTCGTGGGCAACACCCGGTACGCCGACCGCGACCGTGACATGCTCGGCCTCATCGGCAACAACATGGTGTGGGTCTACAACCCGGTCATCAGCAGCCGCACGCGGCCGACGAGCCTCACCATCGACGCTGCGATCCTCTCGCTGCGCAGCTTCACGGTGCAGAACACCGTGACCGAGAACGCGTCGGGCTACTCGTCGCCGACGCTCACCGTGCGCGGCTCGATCGCGCAGCGCTTCCGCGGCGTGGTCTTCCGCAACCCTGGCAGCGGCTACATCAAGGACTACCAGTACGACCCGCGACTGCTCCACCGGTCGCCGCCGCACTTCCTCAATCCCGTGTCGATCGCCTACGGCGTCACGACCTGGATCGAGACGCCGCCCGCGATCGACGCGAACGGGGCCTTCCGATGATCGCCGCCGCCGCGGTGACGGGAGGCTTCGGGCTCCTCATCGGGTCGTTCCTCAACGTCGTCATCTTCCGGGTGCCGGCCGGACGCTCGATCGTGCGCCCGCCGAGCAGCTGCGGCGGCTGCGGCGTGCGCATCCGGCCGTTCGACAACGTACCGGTGCTCAGCTGGCTGCTGCTGCGCGGCCGCTGCCGTGCCTGCAGCGCGCCCATCTCGCCGCGCTACCCGCTCATCGAGCTGCTCACGGGCATCGTGTTCGCTGCCGTCGCCCTGCGCTTCGCGCCGTGGGAAGCGCTCGAGCCCCCGTCGCTCGCGGCGATCGGGGCGGTGGCCGAGACGCTCGCGTTCGCGGCGCTTGCCGCCGTCGGGATCGCGCTCGCCTGGATCGACATCGACACGCAGCGGCTGCCCGACGCGATCGTGCTGCCGTCGTACGCCGCGGTCGGGCTCCTGCTCACGGCGGCCGCCGCGGCCACGGGAGAGTGGGGCTCGCTGCTCCGCGCGGCTGCCGGCGCCGGAATCCTCTTGATCGCGTACTTCGCGATGGCCTTCGCGTACCCGGCCGGCATGGGGCTCGGCGACGTCAAGCTCGCGGGGCTGCTCGGCATGGCGCTCGGCTGGCTCGGTTGGGGCGAGCTCGCGGTGGGCGGATTCGGCGCGTTCCTGCTGGGCGGCGCGTTCGCCCTCGTGCTCGTCGCCCTCGGCCGCGCGGGGCGCGGCAGCGGCATCCCGTTCGGCCCGTGGATGCTGCTCGCGGCCGCCGTGGCCGTCTTCGCAGGCGTGCCGATCTGGCACGGCTACCTGCACCTCGTAGGACTCGGATAGGGGGAACCGATGGCGAATAGCACGGTCGGGCTCGACATCGGCGCGACGGGCATCCGCGCCGCCGAGGTGACGCGCGGCCGCAAGGGCCTCGCGCTCGCTCGCTACCACTCGATCGCGCTCCCACCCGGCGCAGTCGTGCGCGGTGAAGTCAACGAGTCGCACGTCGTCACCGGCGCGCTGCGCGAGCTCTGGAAGCGCGGGAGGTTCTCGAGCAAGCGCGTCGTCCTCGGGGTCGGGAACGATCGCGTGCTCGCGCGCGAGCTGACAGTGCCAGCGGCGCCGCTGCCGATGATCCGCGAGTCGCTGCCGTTCCAGGTGCAGGACCTGCTGCCCGTGCCGATCTCCGAGGCGATCCTCGACTTCTACCCGATCAGCGACGCCGGGCAGGGGCAGGTGCACGGCCTGCTCGTCGCGGCCGTCAAGGAAGGCGTGCTCTCGACGATCGAGGCCGTGCGGCGCGCGAAGCTCGAGCCCGTCGCGGTCGACTTCGTACCGTTCGCGCTCACGCGCGCCCTGCCCCAGCGCCTCGACGACCGCGACGCGATCGCGGTCGTCGACGTCGGCGCCCACACGACCACCGTCGTCATCTCCCGCGAGGGTGTGCCGCACTTCGTGCGCATCATCCCTACGGGCGGCGACGAGGTGACGCAGACCCTCCACTCCCGCCTGCAGCTCGAGCGGCCCGTCGCCGAGGACGCGAAGCGCGCGCTCGGGCTCGGTATACAGGGCTTCATGCCGCACGAACAGCCCGTGATCGAGGCGATCCGCGAGGTGACGGGCGAGCTCGTGACGGGCGTGCGCAACACCGTCTCCTACTTCGCGAGCGCACGGCCCGACCTGCCCGTGCGCCGCGTCGTGCTCACCGGCGACGGCGCGAGCCTCGGCGGCTTCTCGGCGGCGCTCGGGGAGGTCATGCGGATGCCGATCGACTGGGGCGACCCGCTTGCATCGATCGCCGTGCGGGAGCGGGACAGGCAGCGCACGAGCGCGGAGGCGAACCGGTCGGCCGTTGCGCTCGGGCTGGCGATGCGGAGCGCAGCATGAAGGTCTTCGGGATCACCGTAGGC
This sequence comes from Agrococcus sp. TSP3-2-1, assembly GCF_049897585.1. Taxonomy (NCBI): domain Bacteria; kingdom Bacillati; phylum Actinomycetota; class Actinomycetes; order Micrococcales; family Microbacteriaceae; genus Agrococcus; species Agrococcus sp. TSP3-2-1. The sequence goes on along the minus strand of NZ_JAFCWN010000003.1, from coordinate 164,022 downwards.
GCGGGCGGGGACCCGCAGCCGCTGATGCTCGGTGCGCAACCGGTCGTCAACCTGCTGCCGCCTGAGGTGCTCGCAGCCCGCCGAAGCCGCGGAGTGCGCCACGCTGTCGTGGCGGTCGCGGTCGTGCTCATCGTCGGCGCGGGTGGCGGGGTGGCGGCCGCGAAGGTGCAAGCGGTCGCGGCCGAGGTCGAGCTGGCCGCTGCGCAGGCCCGCACCTCCGCGCTGGTCGCGCAGCAGGCCGAGTTCGGCGACGTGCTCGCCGTCGAGGCCGAGATCGCCGAACGGGTCGCGGCCCGCCACGTCGTCACGAGCACCGAGATCGAGTGGCGGTCGATGATCGACGCCTTCCTCGCGACGCTCCCGCCCGACGCGACGCTCACAAGTGTCGCTGCGGAGGGCAGCTCGCCCATGGCGCTGCACGCGCAGCCGATCGCGCCCTTGCAGGGCGCCCGAGTCGCGACACTGACCTTCGCGGTCGAGAGCGATGCGCGGCTGCCACAGGTGCTCGACGCGCTCGCGACGCTGCCCGGGTTCGTCGATGCGCAGGTGCCGGTGGTGACCGCCCTCGAGACCGGGAGGATCGAGACGATCTTCGTACTCCACGTGGGCGAGGAGGCGTACGCCAACCGCTTCCCGCCCGAGGCGGAGGCGGGCGCCGAGGCGAGCGAGGATCCCTCGACGGATGCCGACGCTGGCGCTGAGGAGGATGAGGGATGAACGGCGCGGATCGGCTCTGGAGCCTCGGCGCGGGCGTGCTGGCCGCCGGCATCGCGGTCGGTGCGTGGTTCGGCGTGATCTCGCCCGACCTCCGCACCGCCTCGACGGCCCGGGAGGACCTCGCGATGGTGGAGCAGCAGAACGTCATCCACGGAGCACGGCTCGAGGCGCTCGAGCAGTCGGCCTCGCTCATGGACGAGTACCTCGCGACCCGTGACGAGCTCGCGCAGGGCATCCCGAGCGAGCTGGCGTACTCCGACTTCCTGCGCCAGCTCGACGCCTTCGCGGTCGAGGCGGGCGTCACGATCGACGCCGTCGCCTCGATCGACGCGGTCCCCTACGTCGCGCCGGTCGCGGACGAGTCAAGCGCGCCGGTCGTCGAGGACGCGGCGACCGGCGAGGAGGCGACCGCCGGCGAGGGGGGCGCCGCCGCGCCGGCGCCCGCCAACCCGGCCGCCGCCCCGAGTGCCCCGATGCCGTACAGCGACCCGCTCGTGACCGGGCAGAACCTCGCCGCCGTGCAGGTCACGGTCAATGCCTCGGGGGAGACCGCGCAGCTGCGCGACTTCCTGCAGCGCATGCAGCTCGGCACGCGGCTCATCTCGATCACCGGTGCGAACATCACTACGGAGACCGACGCCGAACCCGGCAAGGCCGAGATTGTCGGCTACCTCTATGTCCTCCAGCCGAGCGGTATCAGCCCCTGATCGACCCGTCTCCGAGAGGACGGTGTGGGAGGATCGGTGCAATGCGCACCGCCCACGCCACCTTCTCGATGTCGCTCGTGGGTGAGACCGACGTCACGCTCCTCGTGCTCCCGGCGGCGGCCTACGCATCCGATGAGCGCATCGACGTGACCGTCGACGACGCGCCCGTCGAGTGGCGCATCCAGCCCGCGGCCCACGACACCCGCGAGCTCGTCTTCACCGCACCCGCGGGGCAGCTCGAGGTCGAGATCCGATCGGCCGTCTCTGGCCTCGAGCGGCCGATCGACGAGGGCGACCCGGCGCGCTACCTCGACGACTCGCGCTACGTCGAGGGCAGCGCGCTGCGCGGCTTCGTCGACGAGCGCTTCGGTCGCGCGAGCGGCCACGAGCAGATCGCGGCGATGCGCAACTGGATCGCCCGCGGCTTCACCTACTCGCCGTCGCTGTCGGAGATCGACGACACCGCGGTCGACACGATCCGCAAGAGCGGCGGCATGTGCCGCGACTACGCGCACGTCATGATCGCCCTCGCGCGCGCGGCCGGCATCCCGGCGCGCTACGTCGGCGTCTACGCGCCCCGCCTGCAGCCGCCCGACTTCCACGCCGTCGCCGAGGTGCTCATCGACGGGGAGTGGTTCGTCGTCGACCCCACAGGGCTCGCGCCGCGGCAGAGCCTCATCCGCATCGCGACCGGGGCGGATGCGCTCGAGACGGCCTGGGCGACGACGGCTCGGAACCCGATCACGCTGCAGTCGGTGGCGGTGCGGGCGGAGGACGAAGCGCTCGAGGAGGGTGCCGTGGACGACGTGCGGGCGCTCGTCAGGATCGGCTGACGGGTCTCGATACGCCCGCTGCGCGGGCTACTCGACCAACGGGTGGGGGTGGTCTCGATACGCCCGCTGCGCGGGCTACTCGACCAGCGGGTGGGACCGCGGGCTACTCGACCCACGGGTGGGGCCGCGGGCTACTCGACCAACGGGTGGGGGCGGTCTCGATACGCCCGCTGCGCGGGCTACTCGACCAACGGGGAGGGTCGGAGGGGCTCAGCCGAGGTTCGCGAGCACCTGGTCGAGCACCTCGCGCGCGTCCTGCTCGCTCGCGAAGTACTGCGAGGCGACGCTCACGACCGTGCCGCCCGACGGCGCCGTCGCGACGCCGAGGTCGCCGACCGTCTCGAACGCTGGCGCCTGGAAGCCGGCGGCCTCCTGCAGCACCGCGACGACGAGCCGGTCGCCGCCCGTCACGTGCTGGTACGCGCACACGGTGCCGCCCGCATCCACGATGTCCGAGATCGCGCCGGGGAGGGTGCCCGCGTCGCTCGACGGAGCGAAGTTCGGGTTGAACGCGTAGAGCTGGTCGGCCGTGTAGACCTGCGAGCACGGCACGTCGCCCGCCACCGGCGGGGTCGTCGGCAGCGCCGAGCCGGTCGGCGCGGGCGTCGGCTCGGGGCTCTCGACCGGCGTCGCCGTCGCCGAGGGCAAGGGCGACGCGGTGGGCGAGCTCGACGCCGATGGCGACGGCGAGTCGCTCGGCGCGAACACGCCCGGCTCGCACCCGGTCAGCGCGAGCGCGGTCGCCGAGGCGATGATCGCGACGGGCAGGAGACGGCGGATGCTCTGGGTACGGCTCGGCATGCTGTCAGACTACGGGCGGTCGGGGGCCCGGGCGGTCGAGGCGCGCGCAGTATCCTAGAGGGATGCAGCCCTCCTCGCTCTCGTCCGCCGTGCTCGCCGCCGTCCAGGGCGCCGTGGGCCGACGAACGGACGAGGTCGAGGTGCGCGAGGCCGACATCGTGCTCGAGCGCCCCCGCAACCGCGACCACGGCGACTGGGCGACGAACGCCGCGATGCGCTTCGCGAAGCGCGTCGGCACCTCGCCGCGGGAGCTCGCCGACGAGGTCGCGGCCGAGCTCGCGGGCGTCGACGGCATCGCGAAGGCGGAGGTCGCGGGCCCCGGCTTCATCAACCTCACGCTCGCGGCCGGCGCCGCGGGCGAGCTCGCGCGCACGATCGTCGAGGCGGGCGACGCCTACGGCTCGGGCGACGCGCTCAAGGACGTGAAGATCAACCTCGAGTTCGTCTCCGCGAACCCGACCGGACCCATCCACATGGGCGGCACGCGCTGGGCCGCGGTGGGCGACAGCCTCGGCCGCGTGCTCGAGCGCCAGGGCGCGCTCGTCACCCGCGAGTACTACTTCAACGACCACGGCGCGCAGATCGACCGCTTCGCCAAGAGCCTCGTCGCAGCCTTCCGGGGCGAGCCGACGCCCGAGGACGGCTACGGCGGCGCCTACATCGCCGAGATCGCCAAGCGCGTCGACGACGGCTACGACGGCGACCTGCTCGACCTCGACGACGCCGCGCTGCAGGAGACCTTCCGCGAGCGCGGCGTGCAGCTCATGTTCGAGGAGATCAAGCGCGACCTGCACGACTTCGGCGTCGACTTCGACGTGTTCTTCCACGAGCACCAGGTGCAGTCCGACGGCTCGGTGCAGCGCGCGATCGAGGTGCTGCGCGAGCGCGGGCACGTCTTCGAGGAGGACGGCGCGCTCTGGCTGCGCACCACGACGTTCGGCGACGACCGCGACCGCGTCATCGTGCGCTCGAACGGCGCCCCCGCCTACTTCTCGGGCGACCTCGGCTACTACCAGAACAAGCGCGAGCGCGGCTTCGAGCAGAACATCATCATGCTCGGCGCCGACCACCACGGCTACGTCGGCCGCATGATGGCCATGTGCGCGGCGTTCGGCGACACCCCGCACGAGCACCTCGAGATCCTCATCGGCCAGATGGTCAACCTGCTGCGCGAGGGCAAGCCGGTGCGCATGTCGAAGCGCGCTGGCACCGTCGTGACCATGGAGGACCTGGTGGATGCGGTGGGTGTCGACGCCGCTCGATACGCGCTCGTGCGCTCGAGTGCAGACACGCCGCTCGACATCGACCTCGAGCTGCTGACGCAGCGCACGAACGACAACCCCGTCTACTACGTGCAGTACGCGCACGCCCGGATGTCGGCGGTCGCGCGGAACGCGGTCGCGGCGGGCGTCGACCGCTCGGAGTTCCAGCCGGAGCTGCTCGCGCACGAGACCGAGTCGGCGCTGCTCGGCGCGCTCGCGGACTTCCCGCGCGTGCTGACGCAGGCCGCGGAGCTGCGGGAGCCGCACCGGGTCGCGCGCTTCGCCGAGGAGCTCGCCGGGCTCTACCACCGCTGGTACGACGCGACGCGCGTCGCGCCGCAGGGCGACGAGGAGGTCACGGCGCTGCACCGCACGCGACTGTGGCTGAACGACGCGGCGGGTCAGGTGCTGCGCACGGCGCTGTCGACGGTCGGGGTGTCGGCGCCGGAGCGCATGTAGCCTCCCCGGTCGCTGCCCTTCGACTCGGTGTGCGCCTGTGGCGGGCACCGGCAGGGTCGCGGGTGCCTCCGCCGTCTCGAGCGCCGTCACGTCGCCTCCCCGCGCACGGGGGAGCGACGGCCGCGCGACAGGGGCCGATTCGGCGACGGTTCGCTCAGCGCTGCCGCTGCACGGCAGGCCGATAGGCCGAGACGCTCGGCTCGCCCGGCACCCAGAAGCGCCAGGGATAGGCGGATGCGTCCCCACCCGGCCCGCTGACCCCCACGCGAGGCCCGGTGCGGTACGGCGGCGGCACCTCGGCGGGCGCGAACGACCACGTCGCCGCCTCGACGCCGTCAGCGCCCGTGACACCGTCGCCCAGCTCCGCGTCGCCGAGCGCCGCGCCGTCGTCGACGAGCGTCGCGCCGAGCGCTTGCGCGACGTTCCCCGGGCCCCGCGCGAGCTCGCCGGTCGGCGTCGTGCGGCGCCGCGCGGAGCGCCGCTCGAGCGCGAGCCGGTGCCCCTCGACGACCTCGCCCGCGCGCACGAGCACGCCCCAGCCGTGGCCCTCCGGCCCCGCGACGATGTTCACCGCGTGGTGCATGCCGTAGGTGAAGTAGCAGTAGACGCGGCCGCCCGGCCCGAACATCGTCGCGTTCCTCGCCGTCCTCCCGCGGAAGGTGTGCGCACCCGGGTCGTCGCTGCCGCGGTAGGCCTCGGCCTCGGTGATCCGCACCGCGACGGCGCCCGACGCATCCGCCCGCCGCAGCACGCCGCCGAGCAGCAGCGGCGCGAGCTCGAGCGGGTCGCGCTCGAACCAGCTCGGGGGAGGAGTGGGCACGACCGGCACCGTAGCGGGCGCGCCCGAGCGTCGGCTTGCGGATGCGGTGGGTCACGCAGGGAGTCGATGTCACGGAGGGAGGCGGGAATCGCCTCCTTGCGGGGCAGACGCCGGGAATCGACTCCCTGGGTGCGCGCCAGCCGGTCGGCTCGTCGCGAGCCGCGGTTCGATCGCCGGCGCGGCTGCAGCCCGACCGCTGCTCGCGGCCGAGTCGCAGGATCGCCGCTGCTCGCGACGGCGCGCGGGCGCCGAGCCGCACCCCGGGCGCCGAGCGGCACGCGCGCGCCTCCTAGGATGGAGGGAGAGCGCCACAAGCGCCGACGCCGCCTGCCCGTCAGGCCCACAGCCCCCACCCGGACGGAGTCCCGTGCCGCATCCGCTCGCCCCGCACCTCACCGACGCGGGCGACCCCAACGCCCTCGCCGAGGGCGTCTGGCCCGCGTCGGCCGAGCGCGTCGACGGCGCGCTCCGCGTCGGCGGCGTCGACCTCGCACGCGTCGCCGAGCAGCACGGCACCCCCTTCCTGCTCGTCGACGAGACCGAGGTGCGTGCCCGGGCCCGACGCATCCGCGAGGCCTTCGAGGCCGCCTTCTCGCCCGAGGCCGGCGGCGCCGGCGTCGACGTCTACTACGCAGGCAAGGCGCTCCTGACCGGCGACGTCGCCCGCTGGATGCAGGGCGAGGGCCTCCGCATCGACGTCTGCACGGGCGGCGAGCTCGCGATCGCGCTCCGTGCGGGCGTCGAGCCCGCCCTCATCGGCTCGCACGGCAACAACAAGTCGCTCGCCGAGATCGAGGCGGGCGTCACCGCCGGCATCGGCACCTTCGTCATCGACTCGGCCATCGAGGTCGAGCGCATCGCCGCCGCCGCCGAGCGCGCGGGCCGCGTGCAGCGCGTGCGGCTGCGCATCTCGGTCGGCGTGCACGCCTCGACGCACGAGTTCCTCGCGACGAGCCACGAGGACCAGAAGTTCGGCATCCCGATCGACGAGGCGCCGGCGATCGTCGCGCGCATCCGCGAGCTGCCGAGCGTCGAGCTCGCGGGCCTCCACACGCACATCGGCTCGCAGATCTTCGACCACTCCGGCTTCGCCGAGTCGGCGCGCCGCATGCTCGCGCTCCACGCTGAGCTGGGCGAGGGCGCACCGCTCCCCGAGCTCAACCTCGGCGGCGGCTTCGGCATCGCCTACACGGCCGCCGACAGCCCCGAGCCGATCGAGGCCATCGCGTCGAGGCTCGCGGATGCCGTGCGCACGGCCGCGAGCGAGCTCGGCATCCCGGTGCCCAGGATCGCGATCGAGCCCGGCCGCTGGATCGTCGGCCCCGCGGGCGTCACCGTCTACTCGATCGGCACCATCAAGCCCGTGCGGCTCGCGGACGGCGCTCGCACGTACGTCGCCGTCGACGGCGGCATGAGCGACAACGCGCGCCCTGCGCTCTACGACGCGCAGTACTCCGCGCGGCTCGCGAATCGGGTCTCCGACGCCGAGCCGACGCTCGTGCGGGTGGCGGGCCACCACTGCGAGTCGGGCGACATCGTCGTCGACGCCGAGTGGCTGCCCGCCGATGTCGAGCCCGGCGACCTGCTCGCCGTCGCCGCGACCGGCGCCTACTGCCACTCGCTCGCCTCGAACTACAACGCGACGCCCCGCCCGCCCGTGCTGGCCGTCGCCGACGGTGCCGTGCGCGTGCTCGTGCGCCGCGAGTCGATCGACGACGTGCTCTCGCGCGACGAGGGGTTGTACCCGTCGGCGCCACTGGCCGCCTCGCCGCCCGCCGGCAGCGAGGCCCCGCGACCCGACGACGACACCACCGGAGCCGCATCCGCATGAACCACGACCGCACCGACCACTACCGATCGCTCCGCATCGCGCTGCTCGGCGCCGGCAGCGTCGGCTCCCAGGTCGCGCGCCTGCTGCTCGAGCACCGCGACGAGCTCGCCGCGCGCGTCGGCGCGCCGCTCGAGCTCGTCGGCATCGGCGTGCGCGACGTCGCCGCGAAGCGCGACGTCGACCTGCCCGCAGCGCTGCTGACCGACGACCTCGGCACGCTCGTCGCGAGCGCCGACATCGTCGTCGAGCTGCTCGGCGGCATCGAGCCCGCCCGCTCGCTGCTGCTCGACGCGCTCGCCGCGGGCGCCGACGTCGTCACCGCGAACAAGGCGCTCATCGCCGCGCACGGGCCCGAGCTCTTCCGAGCCGCCGAGACCGTCGGCGCGCAGGTCAACTACGAGGCAGCGGTCGGCGGCGCGATCCCCATCATCCGCCCGCTCGAGCAGTCGCTCGCGGGCGACCGCGTCATGCGCGTCATGGGCATCGTCAACGGCACGACGAACTTCATCCTCGACCGCATGCACACCGAGGGCGCGACGCTCGAGGAGGCGCTCGCGATCGCGACCGAGCTCGGCTATGCCGAGGCCGATCCGACCGCCGACATCGAGGGCTTCGACGCGGCGAGCAAGGCGACGATCCTCGCCTCGCTCGCCTTCCACACCGTCGTGCCCGTCGAGGTCGTGCACCGGCAGGGCATCACGGGCGTGACGGATGCGATGGTCGAGCAGGCGGAGCGGAACGACCGGGTGCTCAAGCTCGTCGCGATCTGCGAGCGGCTCGCGGGCGAGGGCGGCGAGGCCGTCTCGGCCCGCGTGCATCCCGTCTCGCTGCCGGCGACGCATCCGCTCGCCGCCGTGCGCGAGGCGAAGAACGCCATCTTCGTCACCGCCGAGTCGGCGGGCGACCTCATGTTCTACGGCGCGGGCGCGGGCGGCCCCGAGACAGCCTCGGCCGTGCTCGGCGACCTCGTCTCGATCGCCCGGCGGCACGTGCTCGGCGGCCCGGGCGCGGCCGCGTCGACGCACGCCGACCTGCCGATCGCGCCGTTCGGCGACGTGCTCGCGCGGCACGAGCTCGCGCTCACCGTCGCCGACCGCTCCGGCGTGCTCGCGGGCGTCGCGGGGCTCTTCGCCGAGCACGGCGTCTCGGTCGAGTCGGTGCGGCAGGACCCGGCCGACGGCGAGGCATCGCTCGTGCTCGGCACCCACACCGCGAGCGAGGCCCGCATCGCGGCCGTGCTCGACGCGCTCGAGGCGCACCCCGACGTGGAGCGGATCGACAGCGTGATCCGGCTCATCGACTAGGAGGAATGACGATGGCGAAGCAGGGCCAACGAGGCCAGTGGCGCGGCGTGCTGCACGAATGGGCCGACGTGCTCGACGTGGGCGATGCGTCGACGGTCGTGACGCTCGGCGAGGGCGGCACCCCGCTCATCGAGTCGAAGGCGCTCTCGGCGATGACCGACGCGCGCGTGTTCGTGAAGTTCGAGGGCCTGAACCCGACCGGCTCCTTCAAGGACCGCGGCATGACGGTCGCGATCTCGCGCGCGATCGAGCGCGGTGCGAAGGCGATCGCGTGCGCCTCGACCGGCAACACGTCGGCCTCGGCCGCCGCCTACGCCGCCGCCGCGGGCATCCAGGCGATCGTGCTCGTGCCCGAGGGCCGCATCTCGATGGGCAAGCTCGCCCAGTCGGTCGTCCACGGCGCGCGCATCGTCCAGGTGCGCGGCAACTTCGACGACTGCCTCGAGATCTCGAAGGAGCTCGCCGAGCGCTACCCCGTGCACCTCGTCAACTCGGTGAACGACGACCGCATCGAGGGGCAGAAGACCGCCGCGCTCGAGATCGTCGACGTGCTCGGCGACGCGCCCGACATCCACTGCATCCCGGTCGGCAACGCCGGCAACATCTCGAGCTACTGGCGCGGCTACTCGCTCGCCGAGACCGAGGGCTGGGCGACGAAGCGCCCGCGGATGCTCGGCTTCCAGGCCGCCGGCGCCGCCCCCATCGTCCGCGGCGAGGTCGTGCGCGAGCCCGACACGGTCGCGACGGCGATCCGCATCGGCAACCCCGCCTCGTGGCACCAGGCGCTCGAGGCGCGCGACGCCTCGGGCGGCCACATCGGTGCGATCGACGACGCCGCGATCCTCCGCGCGCAGCGGCTGCTCGCCTCCTCGACCGGCGTCTTCGTCGAGCCCGCCTCGGCGATCTCGGTCGCGGGCCTGCTCGAGCGCCACGCCGCTGGGCAGATCCCGGCCGGCTCGACGGTCGCGCTCACGGTCACGGGCCACGGCCTGAAGGACGCGCAGTGGGGCCTCAAGCTCGACGACGGCTCCGACGCCGCGCCCGAGTCGGCCGACGCCGACACCGCGCAGGTCGCGGCGCTCCTGGGCCTGTCGTGAGCGACGCGGTCTCGGGCATGGCGGATGCGTCGGGTGGCGTCGTGCCTGCGGCCACGGTGCCTCTGGGTCGGGCCGTGCGCGTGCGCGTCCCCGCCACGAGCGCGAACCTCGGGCCGGGCTTCGACACGCTCGGGCTCGCCCTCAACGTGCACGATGAGCTCGAGGTCACGGCTACGGCGTCGGGCGTGACCGTCGAGGTCTCGGGCGTCGGCGAGGGCTCGGGGGAGGGCGCCGTGCCGACCGACGAGTCGAACCTCGTCGCGCGCGCCGCGCTGCACGTCTTCGCCCGCGTGGGCGTGCCCGCGCCGGGCCTCGCGCTCACGGCGACCAACAGCATCCCCCACGGTCGTGGCCTCGGATCCTCGGGCGCCGCGATCGTCTCGGGCGTGCTCGCCGCGAAGGGGCTCCTCGAGGGCATCGTCGACGTCTCCGACGAGGACGTGCTGCGCTTCGCGACCGAGCTCGAGGGCCACCCCGACAACGTCGCGCCGGCGATCTTCGGCGGCCTGACGATCGCCTGGGTCGACGAGACCGGCCCGCGCCACAAGCAGCTCGCGGTGCACCGCGGCGTCTCGCTGCTCGTCGCCGTGCCCGACGCGACGATGTCGACGAAGCTCGCGCGCAGCCTCCAGCCCGAGGCCGTGCCGCACGCCGACGCCGTCTTCAACCTCTCGCGCTCGGCACTGCTCGTCGCGGCGCTCACGCAGAGCCCCGAGCTGCTCTTCGACGCGACCGAGGACCGGCTGCACCAGACCTACCGCGCGAGCGCGATGCCCGAGACGAGCGCCCTCATCGGCGAGCTGCGGGCGGCCGGCCACGCGGCCGTCGTGTCGGGCGCGGGACCCTCGGTGCTCGTGCTCGCCTCCGACCCCACGGCCCGGCTCGAGGCAGCGCGGATCGTCGAGGAGCGCTCCGCCGCGCCGGGTGCCGGCTGGCACGCGCGCCTGCTGGCCGTCGACATCCGCGGTGGTACAGTGGAGCCCATCCCCAGCAGCGCCGCGGCCTAGCCGCGCCGGGGGACTTCCTGACTCCACTCTCCGCAATCTGAAGCGCCCGTCGACCGAACCGGCCGTGAGCGCAGCGCGAGACATGGTCCCACGCCCGCGAGCATCGCGCGCGGGCCGACATCGAAGGAGCACTCGCACATGACGAGCGAGATCACCGACAGCATTGCCGCGGCAGAGGCCGCACCCGAGGCTTCCGCATCCGAGCAGTCCGCCGAGGCGCCCGCCGCGCCCAAGCGCCGCTCGCGTCGCGCGTCGACGGCGACCGTGACCGCTGAGCCGGCGAAGGCCGACGACGCGCCCGCCGAGGCGCCCGCCGCTGACGCGCAGCCGGCCGCCGAGCCCGCTGCCGAGCCGACCGGCGAGGCAGAGGCGCCCGCCGCGACGAAGCGCCGCGCGCCCGCACGCCGCAAGAAGGCGGCTCCCGCCGCCGAGGAGGCGACGGCCGAGGCCGCGCCCGCCGAGGCCGCAGCTTCGGACGCGCAGGCCACCGAGCAGCAGACCGAGGCGCCCGCCGAGCAGGGCTCGGAGCAGGCGACCGAGCAGAGCGCTGCCGAGCAGTCCACCGAGCAGTCCGCCGACGAGCAGGCCGAGGCGCCCGCGCGCGGCCGCCGCTCGCCGCGCGCGAGCCGCTCGCGCAAGTCCGCCGACGCGCCCGCCGAGCCGGCCGACGCACCCGCGGGCGACGCGGAGCAGGCCGCCCCCCGCCCCGACGCCGGGAGCGGCACGGCCGACGACGCATCCGACGCCGACGAGCAGCAGCAGGGCCGTCAGGACGGCGAGCAGCAGCGAGAGGGCACCTCGCGCCGTCGCCGCTCGCGCGGCAAGGGCTCGCAGCAGCAGGACGAGCAGGACTCGGACGACGACGACGAGTCGTCGCGCCGCGGTCGGGGCCGCGGCCAGAACGGCCAGAACAACCAGCGCGGCCAGCAGCCCAAGCAGCAGCAGGACGACGAGGGCTCGCGCCGCGGCCGTGGCCGCGGTCGCGACCGCCAGCGCACGCAGGGCCAGGACGCCGAGCCCGAGATCCGCGAGGACGACGTGCTCCTGCCCGTCGCGGGCATCCTCGACGTGCTCGACAACTACGCGTTCGTGCGCACCTCCGGCTACCTCCCGGGGCAGAACGACGTCTACGTCTCGCTCGCGCAGGTGAAGAAGCACGGCCTGCGCAAGGGCGACGCCGTCGTCGGCGCCATCAAGCAGCCGCGCGAGGGCGAGCAGCACTCGAGCCGCCAGAAGTTCAACGCGCTCGTGCGCGTCGACTCGATCAACGGCATGTCGAGCGAGGATGCGCTGAACCGCGTCGAGTTCTCGAAGCTCACGCCGCTCTACCCGCAGGAGCGCCTGCGCCTCGAGACGACGCAGAACAAGCTCTCGACGCGGGTCATCGATCTCGTCTCGCCGATCGGCAAGGGCCAGCGCGGCCTCATCGTCTCGCCGCCCAAGGCCGGCAAGACCCTCGTGATGCAGGCCATCGCGAACGCGATCGCCGAGAACAACCCCGAGGTGCACCTCATGATCGTGCTCGTCGACGAGCGCCCCGAGGAGGTCACCGACTTCCAGCGCACCGTCAAGGGCGAGGTCATCGCGTCGACGTTCGACCGGCCCGCCGAGGACCACACGATCGTCGCGGAGCTCGCGATCGAGCGCGCGAAGCGGCTCGTCGAGCTCGGCCACGACGTCGTCGTGCTGCTCGACGGCATCACGCGCCTCGGCCGCGCCTACAACCTCTCCGCGCCGCCGTCGGGACGCATCCTCTCGGGCGGCGTCGACTCGAGCGCGCTCTACCCCCCGAAGAAGTTCTTCGGCGCCGCGCGCAACATCGAGCACGGCGGCTCGCTCACGATCCTCGCGACCGCGCTCGTCGAGACGGGCTCGAAGATGGACGAGGTGATCTTCGAGGAGTTCAAGGGCACCGGCAACATGGAGCTGCGCCTCTCGCGCAACATGGCCGACAAGCGCATCTTCCCCGCCGTCGACGTCAACGCCTCCGGCACGCGCCGCGAGGAGATGCTGATGGGCGTCGAGGAGACGAAGGTCATGTGGAAGCTGCGCCGCGCGCTCGCGGGCCTCGAGACGCAGCAGGCGCTCGAGCTCGTGCTCAAGCAGCTCAAGGAGACGCAGTCGAACGTCGAGTTCCTCATGAAGGTCTCGAAGTCGGTGCCCGGCCAGCACGACAAGGACTGAGGTGTTCGAGTCGGTCTCGGGCCTCCTCGCCGAGCACGCCGACCTCGAGTCGCAGCTCGCCGACCCGGCGCTGCACGCCGATGCCGGGCGTGCGCGCCGGGTGAACCGGCGCTACGCCGAGCTCAGCCAGGTCAAGGCGGCGCACGAGCGCTGGCGCGCGAGCGTCGACGACCTCGCGGCGGCGCGCGAGCTCGCCCGCGAGGACGACGCGTTCGCCGAGGAGGTGCCCGCGCTCGAGGAAGCCGCGCACGAAGCGGAGGAGCGGCTGCGCCGGCTCCTCATCCCGCGCGACCCCGACGACGGCCGCGACGTCATCATGGAGGTCAAGGGCGGCGAGGGCGGCGAGGAGTCGGCGCTCTTCGCGGCCGACCTCGTGCGCATGTACTCGCACTACGCGACGAGCCGCGGCTGGAAGGTCGAGATGCTCGAGTCGACGCCCTCCGACATGGGCGGCTTCAAGGACGTGCAGATCGCGATCAAGGGCTCGTCGAACGATCCCGCCGAAGGCGTCTGGGCGTCGCTCAAGTACGAGGGCGGCGTGCACCGCGTGCAGCGCGTGCCCGCGACCGAGACGCAGGGACGCATCCACACCTCCACGACCGGCGTGCTCGTCTTCCCCGAGGTCGACGAGCCCGAGGAGGTGCAGATCGACCAGAACGACCTGAAGATCGACGTCTTCCGCTCGTCGGGCCCCGGCGGCCAGTCGGTGAACACGACCGACTCGGCGGTGCGCATCACGCACGTGCCGACCGGCATCGTCGTGTCGATGCAGAACGAGAAGAGCCAGCTGCAGAACCGCGAGGCTGCGATGCGCGTGCTGCGCGCCCGCCTGCTCGCGAAGCAGCAGGAGGAGCTCGACGCGGCCGCGTCGGACGCGCGCCGCTCGCAGATCCGCGGCATGGACCGCTCCGAGCGCATCCGCACCTACAACTTCCCCGAGAACCGCATCGCCGACCACCGCACCGGCTTCAAGGCCTACAACCTCGACTCCGTCATGGACGGCGCGCTGCAGCCGGTGATCGACTCGTGCATCCAGGCCGACGAGGAGGCGCGGCTCGCGGCCCTCGGCGGCGACGCCTGAGCGCACCATGACCGACAGCCGGACGCATGACGTCCGGGCGGATGCGTCCCGGGCGTGCGCGAGCGCGGCCCGCACCGCTCGGGGCCGCCTTCTGGCGCTTCTGGAGCGTCGAGCTCGCCACCGAGACGGGGCTCGGCCTCGCCGCGATCGCGCTGCAGGCGCTCGTCGTGCTCGACCTCGGCGGGGGAGCGGCCGAGGTCGGCTGGCTCTCGTCGGCGCGCTGGCTGCCGTACCTCGTGCTCGGGCTGCTCGTGGGCGCGATCGTCGAGGGGATGCGACGGCGCACGGCGATGATCGTCAGCGACCTCGCGCGCGCGGTGATCCTCGGCGGGCTCGCGGCGCTGTGGCTCGCGGGCGTCGGCACGCTGCCGGTGCTGCTCGCGGCGGTCGCGCTGCTGGGCACGGCAAGCCTCGTGAACGACGCCGCGTCGCAGGCGTTCGTGCCGCGGCTCGTCGGGCGCGACCGGCTGCTCGCCGCGCACCAGCGCCTCGACGCCGGCTCGAACGCCGCCCAGTCGGCTGGCCCTGCCGCCTCGGGCGCGGTGATCGCGTGGCTCGGCGCCCCCGTCTCGCTGCTCGCGGCCGCCGCCGCGCACCTCGTCTCGGCGATCGTGCTCGCGACGCTGCCGCCGGACCGGCGGGCGCCGCAGCGAGCGCGTCGGCACGGGCTCGTGCGAGACCTGAGGGCGTCGATCGCGAGCGGACTGCGCTACGTGCACCGGCATCCGCGCCTCGGGCCGTTCGCGCGGTGGACGCACGCGTGGTTCCTCTGCAACGGCGCCGCCATGACGCTGCTCGTGCCGCTCGTGCTGCTCGACCTCGATGCCGGGCCGGGCGGGCTCGGACTGGCCCTCGGTGTGCTCGGCGGGGCGACCCTCGTGGGCACGGCGCTCGCCGGGCGGGTCGCGGCGCGACTCGGCATCGCGCGCACGATCGTGCTCGAGCACGCGCTGCTGCCGGCGGCGTGGGGCACGATCGCGGTCGCAGCGCTGCTCGAGCTGGCGCCGACTGCCCGCCTCGCCCTCGTGCTGTTGGGCCTGGCGGTCGCGGGCATCGCGATGGGCATCGGCAACCCGAGCGAGATGGCACTGCGGCAGCGGGCGACGCCCGACAGCATGCAGTCGCGCATGAACGCGACGATGCGCACCGTGAACCGCGCGATGATCGTCGTGGCGGCGCCCGTCGCGGGCCTCGCCGCCGACGCGCTCGGGGTCGGCCCGGTGCTGCTCGCCGTCGCCGTCGGCTTCGCCGTCACCGCGATCGGCATGGCGCGAGCGCCGCTCACGACGCCGCCGGCCCGGGAGAGCCAGCAGCGTCGGGCGTAGGCTCCCGCCATGGCGCGGATGACGCTGCTGTGCGGCCCGGTCTGCGCGGGCAAGACGACGATCGCGCGCGAGCTCGAGGCCGCGGGCGCCCTCGTGCTCTCCTACGACCGCGAGGCGTGGGCGCGCGGTGTGCGCGACGGCAGGCCGGCCCGCGAGCTCGTCGAGCAGATCGACGCCGACTTCCTGCGGCTGCTCGAGCAGGCCGTGCTCGACGAGCGTGACGTCGTGCTCGACGCGTCGCTGTCGACTCGCGCGATGCGCGACCGGTGGCGGATGCGCTGCGGCGCGATGGGGCTGGACCCGGACCTGGTCGTCGTCCGCGCGCCGCTCGAGACGCTCCTCGAGCGGCTGCGCGAGCGGGAGCCGGGGCCGGAATCGGTCGTGCTCGACCCGGATGAGCTGCGTGCCTACGTGGCCGGCTTCGAGTGGCCGGGACCGGGGGAGCGGCACCGGGTGGTCGAGACGGCCTGAGCGGGCACGGCGGCAGTCGGACCCGACCGCATGCCTGGGCGACGCATCCGCCCCCGCCCTACGCTGGCGCCGAGCGAGGGGAGCACGATGGGCGGAGCGGGGTTCCTCGAGGAGCCGCAGCGCAGCGACGACGTCGAGCGCATGTACGCGGGCGATCGCGAGAGCGACGGCTACGTCATGAACCTCACGCGCGTGTGGGCGCACGCGCCGGCCGTGCACGACGCGTGGACGGCGTTCGCGATGGCGTCGGCCGAGGCGGCTGGGCTGACCTTCCGCATGAAGGGCGTGATCGTGAGCGCGCTCGCGGGCGCCTTCGGCGACTCCTACTGCTCGTATGCGTGGGGCAGCCGGCTCGCGCTAGTCGCCGGGCCCGCGACGGCGGCTGCGGTGCTGCTCGGCGACGATGCGGAGGCGCAGCTCGAGCCGGCGGAGCGCGTCGTCGCGGCGTGGGCTCGGCGCGTCGCGCGCGACCCGGGCAGCACGACGCCGGCGGATGTCGCGGCGCTCCGCGGCGCCGGCCTCGACGACACCGAGATCGTAAGCCTCACCGCGTACATCGCGTCGCGGATCGCGTTCTCGACCGTCAACGCGGCCCTCGGCGCGACGCCCGATGCCGAGCTGCACGCATCCGCCCCCGAGGCCGTGCGCGAGGCCATCACCTGGGGACGACTGCCCGCGGTGTGAGCGCGGGCCGCCTCGCGGAGCGCCGCGGCGCGCGTGCGAGGATGACCGCATGGAACAGGTGGCGATGTCGGCGGGCGCGCTGCTGCTCGCGCTCGGCGCGATCGCGCTCGCGCTCGCCGTGCACGCGATCGGCCTCGGCCGCGTCGCGCGGGTGGGCGCGCTCGGGCTGCCCGGGCGGCGGCTGCGGGCCGACGCCGACGTGTACGCGCGCACGCACCGGGCGGCGACGCCGCTCACGTGGCTGACGTGCTCGGTCGCCGCGGTCGCCGCGCTCGGCGCGCTCGTCGCCGGACTCGCAGCCGGGGTCGCGGAGTGGGCGGTGCTCGCGGTGCTCGCGGCCGTCGTGCTCGTCGTCGGGCTCTCGCTCGCGACCTGGCGGGCGCACGCGGCGCTCTGACCATCGCCGGTCGCCCTCGGTTCACCTCCTCACAGCGCGCCGTTCACCGATCCGGGTTACCGTGAGCCGATGCTCGCCCGCAATCGTGCGTGCGACGCGAAGGTCGTGGATCCACGAGATCCGTCCCGTTGGAAAGAGGCACCAGATGACCACATCGAAGAACCGCGCGCTCCGGGCCGCCGGCCTGCTCGGCGCAGGCGCAGTGCTGCTCGCGGGCTGTTCGAGCGCAGCGCCGGCGAGCGAGAGCTCGGGCGCCGCCGGCGACAGCGGCGAGACGCTCATCGTCTACACGAACTCCAACTCCGACGGCCGCGGCGAGTGGGTGACGGCGCAGGCCGCCGAGGCCGGCTTCGACATCGAGATCGTCGGGCTCGGCGGCGCCGATCTGACGAACCGCATCATCGCCGAGCAGAACAACCCGGTGGGGGACGTGGTGTTCGGCCTCAACACGATGTTCTTCGAGACCCTCAAGGCCGAGGGCGCGATCGAGGCGTACGAGCCGGCGTGGTCGGGCGAGGTGCCGCAGGAGGCGGGCGACCCCGTCGACGGCGCCTACTGGCCGCTCGTCGATCAGGCGATCGTCATGGTCTACGACGAGGCGGCCGTCGATTCGCCGCCCGCCGACATGACCGAGCTCTGGAACGACCCGGCCTACGCGGGCACCTACGAGGTGAACACCGCGCTCGGGCAGGCGACGCCGCAGCTCGTGATCGCGGGCATCCTCGCGCCGTACGTCGACGAGTCGGGCGAGGTCTCGGACGAGGGATGGGCGCAGGTCGAGGCGTACTTCGCGAACGGCAGCCCCGCGATCGAGGGCACCGACCTGTATGCGCGCTTCGACCGCGACGAGGTCGACTACGGCATCACGCCCTCCGGCGGCATCATCAAGCGCGACGCCGAGTACGGCACCACGACCGCGATCGTGCCGGCGGCCGACGGCGTGCCGTTCGTGACCGAGCAGATCGGCGTGATCGCCGGCACCGACCAGACCGAGCAGGCGCAGGCCTTCATCGACTGGTTCGGCTCCGCCGACGTGCAGGGCGCCTTCGCCGAGGAGTTCAACTCGATGCCCGTCAACACCGTCGCGCAGGAGCGCGCGAACCCCGAGATCGTCGAGCTCGTCGAGTCCGTCGAGCGGGCTGACATCGACTTCGCGCTGCTGCGCGAGCACATGGGCAGCTGGGTCGAGCGCATCGAGCTCGAGTACCTGCCGTGACCCCCGGGGCGGGGGCGCCGACCGCGCCCCCGCCCTGCCGGGCCCGCCCGCTCGCGCGGCCCGGCGCATCCGCACCCCGGCGCCGCCGCGCCCGCACCGCGAAGGAACGACGATGATCCGGTTCGACGGAGTCCGTGTCGAGTACGAGGGCCACGTCGCGCTCGAGGGCCTCGACCTCGAGATCCGCGAGGGGGAGTTCTTCACCCTGCTCGGCCCCTCCGGCTGCGGCAAGAGCACGGCGCTGCGCGCCCTCGCGGGGTTCGCCGAGCCGACCGCCGGGCGGCTCGAGATCGACGGCCGCGACGTCACGCGCGTCGCGAGCGAGAAGCGCGGCGTCGGCATGGTGTTCCAGAGCTACGCGCTGTTCCCGAGCATGTCGGTGCGCGAGAACATCGCGTTCGGGCTGCGGGTGCAGCGGCGCGCGGGCCGCGAGCGGCGGGACCTCGTCGACCGCGTCGCCGCGCAGGTCGGGCTCGCGGCGAGCCAGCTCGAGCGAGGCGTCGCCGAGCTCTCGGGCGGCCAGCAGCAGCGCGTCGCGATCGCCCGCGCGCTCGTGCTCGAGCCGCGCATCCTGCTGCTCGACGAGCCGCTGTCGAACCTCGACGCGAAGCTGCGCGTGCAGCTGCGGGGCGAGCTGCAGCGGCTCCAGCGCGAGGTCGGGGTGACGACGCTGTACGTCACGCACGACCAGGAGGAGGCGCTCGCGCTCAGCGACCGCGTCGCGGTCCTCTCGGACGGGCGCCTCGAGCAGGTGGGGACGCCCCGCGACATCTACGAGCGCTCCGCGTCGCCGTTCGTGTGCGACTTCATCGGCGAGGCGACGCGGCTCTCGACCGAGCAGCTCGAGGCGCTCGGCCTCGGGCACGGCGACGTCTGGGTGCGACCCGAGCACGTGCTGCTGCGCGAGGGCGGCGCCCCGGCGACCGTCCGCTCGCACGCCTACCGGGGCGCGTCGACCCTGCTCGAGCTCGAGCTCGCCGGCGCCCCGCTGCTCACCGCGAGCACGAGCGCGGAGGCCGCGGCGCTCGAGATCGACGACGAGGTGCGCGTCGCGATCGACGAGGGCGCGCTGCTGCGCTACGGGCAGCCGGCATGAGCCGCAGCGCCGGCACGCGCGGCATCCTCCGCTCGCCGCTCGCGCTCGTCGTGGTCGCCGCCGTCATCTGGTTCGCGACCGCGTTCCTCGTGCTGCCGAACCTCGCGCTGCTCGCCGAGACGTTCGCGCCCGAGGGGACCCTCTCGCTCTCGTCCGTCGAGCGGCTCCTCTCGAGCGAGCGCGCCCTGCGCTCGCTCGGCAACAGCGTGCTGCTCGCGTGCACGCTCGCGATCACCGTCAACGTCGTCGGCATCTTCATCGTGCTCGTGACGCAGTGGTTCCGGATGCGCGCGCGGCGAGTGCTGTGGCTCGGCTACGCGACGACGTTCGTGTACGGCGGCATCGTGCTCGCCGCGGGCTACAACTTCATCTACGGCCGCTTCGGGTTCGTCACGAACTGGCTCGCGACGTGGGTGCCCGATCTCGACCGCGCGTGGTTCTCGGGCTTCCTCGCCGTCGTGCTCGTCATGACCTTCGCGACCACCACGAACCACATGCTGTTCCTCTCCGCGGCGCTCGCGAAGGTCGACCGGCACGCGGTCGAGGCGGCGCGGCTCATGGGCGCGAGCACCGGGACGATCCTGCGCCGCATCGTGCTGCCGACGCTGCGGCCGATGATCTTCGCCGTCACGGTGCTGACGTTCCTCACCGGGCTCGGCGCGCTGACCGCGCCGCTCGTGCTCGGCGGCGAGGACTTCCAGACGGTGTCGCCGATGATCCTGACGTTCTCGCGGTCGCAGACGTCGCGGGACGTCGCGGCCCTGCTCGCGATCATCCTCGGCCTCGCCACGATCCTGCTCCTCGCGATCATGAACCGGGTCGAGCGCAGCGGCACCTACTTCGCCGTCGCGAAGGTCGCCGCGCCGCTCGAGCCGCAGCGCTTCCAGACCCGCTGGGGCTCGGCGCTCACCCACGTCGCGGCGTGGGCGCTGTGGGCGGTCTACGTCTTCCCCGTCGCGTGCGTGCTGCTCTTCTCCTTCGTCGACGCGCGCGCGATCGCCGCGGGGCGCATCGGCCTCGGCGACCTCACCCTCGACCACTGGGTCACCGTGCTGACGAACCCCGACGCCCTGCGGCCCTTCCTGGTCTCCGTCGCGTACTCCGCCGTCGCATCCGTCATCGCCGTCGTCGGGCTCGTGTTCGTCGCGCGCGTCATCACCCGCCACCCCGGCTGGCTCTCGAGCGCGATCGAGTACGTGCTGCACATCCCGTGGATCCTGCCGACGATCCTCATCGCGCTGGGGCTCGTGATGGCCTTCGACAGCCCCCAGTGGCTCGTCGGCGGGCAGGTGCTCACCGGCACCGTCGTGCTGCTCGGGATCGCGTACGTGATCATCAAGCTCCCCTTCACCCTGCGGCTGCTGAAGGCGGCGTTCGCATCCGTGCCGCAGGACCTCGAGGATGCCGCGCGCATCCTCGGCGCGGGGCAGCTGCAGACGCTCGCGCGCGTCGTCGTCCCGATGATCGCGCCGACCGTCGCCGCCATCACCGCGCTGAACTTCAACAGCCTGCTCGACGACTACGACGCGGCCGTGTTCCTGTACCACCCGCTCGCCGAGCCACTCGGCATCGCGATCAAGCGCTCGACCGAGGGCGAGGCGAACCTCGACGCGATGTCGATCACGTTCGTCATGACGGTGCTGCTCATGGTCGTGCAGGGCGTCGTGCTGTGGCTCGTCTACGGACGGGCGGGCAGATCGGGCGACGGCGCCGCGCGCCGGACGCGCTCGCGCGCGCTGCGGGCTCGAGCCGCACAGCCGGCGCAGAGGGTCGCTCAGTAGCCTGGCTCGCGGATCCGGAGCAGGGTCCGCGGACGAGGGAGCCGTACCCGCAGCGCGACAAGACGGCCAGCGAAGGACTCGTCATGGCTTGGGTGATCCTGATCGCCTCCGGCCTGCTGGAGGCCGTCTGGGCGGCCGCGATGCAGGCGTCCGAGGGCTTCCGCAAGTGGCGGCCGACCGTGCTGTTCGTCGTCGCGATGCTCGCCTCGATGGGCGGCCTCGCGTGGGCGATGCTCGAGATCCCGACCGGCACGGCATACGCCGTGTGGGTCGGCGTCGGCGCGGTCGCGACCGTCGTGCTGCAGGTCGCCCGCGGCAAGGAGCGGCTCACGCTCGTGCGCTCGCTGCTGCTCGTGCTGCTCGTCGCGTGCCTCGTCGGCCTGAAGCTGGTGAGCTGACGTGGGCCGCGGGACAGCGTGGGCGCTGCTGCTCGGCAGCGCCGTGCTCGAGGCCGTCTGGGCGACGGCGCTGGGGGAGTCGGCGGGCTTCAGCGAGCCCGTGCCGACCGCCGTGTTCGCCGTCGCGGCCGTGCTGAGCTTCCTGGGGCTCGAGCGGGCCGTGCGCGTCGTGCCGCTCGCGACCGGCTACGCCGTCTGGACGGGGTTGGGCGGCGCGCTCACCGTCCTGTGGGCGCTCCTGACCGGCGCGCAGCCGTGGAACCCGCTCATGCTGGTCTTCCTCGCGGGGATCCTGATCGCCGTCGCGGGACTCGCGCTCACCGAGCGCCACAACACCGGCGGCGATGACCGCTCAGGCGCGGGAGTGACCGCTCAGGCGCGGGAGTGACCGCTCGGGGGAGCGGCTAGATCGAGTACTCGATCTGCGGCAGCTCCGCGGGCGCGGTGCCGCCCACGGGCTTCGCCGGCACGCCGACGAGCGTGACGCCCGACGGCGCATCCTTCAGCACGACCGCGTTCGCGCCGACCTTGACGTCGTCGCCGAGCGCGATCGGCCCGAGGATCTTCGCGCCCGCCCCGACGAGCACGCGGTGCCCGAGCGTCGGGTGGCGCTTGACCGCAGCGTTCGCCGTGCCGCCGAGCGTGACGCCGTGGTAGAGCATGACGTCGTCGCCGGTCTCGGCCGTCTCGCCGATCACGACGCCCATGCCGTGGTCGATGAAGAACCGCCGCCCGAGCCGCGCGCCCGGGTGGATCTCGACCCCGGTCATGAACCGCGCGAGCTGGCTGCCGGCGCGCGCGAGCGAGCGCGCACCGGCGTGCCAGAGGCGGTGATGGATGCGGTGGGCCCACACCGCGTGCAGGGTCGAGTAGGTGAGCGCGATCGTCAGCGCGCCGCGAGCGGCGGGGTCGTGCCGCTTCGCGTTCTCGATGTCCTCGCGGATGTTGAGCAGGCCCACCGTGCTCCTCAGGCCAGGTCGGCGTAGATCGGCATCGAGAGGTAGCGCTCGCCCGTGTCGCACACGACCGCGACGATCGTCTTGCCGGCCGACTCGGGGCGGCGCGCGATCTCGAGCGCGGCCCACACGATCGCGCCCGAGGAGATGCCGGCGAAGATGCCGTCCCGCGCCGCGAGCTCCCGGCCGACGCGCACGGCGTCGTCGAGCTCGACGTCGATCACCTCGTCGTAGACGTCGGTGTCGAGCAGCGCCGGCACGAAGTTCGCGCCGAGGCCCTGGATCTTGTGCGGGCCCGCCTGGCCCTTCGTCAGCAGCGGCGAGTCCGCGGGCTCGACGGCGACGAGGTGCAGCTCGGGCTTGAGCTCCTTGAGGCGGCCGCCCGCGCCCGTGACCGTGCCGCCCGTGCCCACACCCGTGACGAAGACGTCGACGTCGCCGTCGGTGTCGGCCCAGATCTCCTCGGCGGTCGTCTCGCGGTGCACCTTGACGTTCGCCTCGTTCTCGAACTGGCGGGCGAGGATCGCGCCGGGCGTCTCGGCGACGATCTGCTGCGCGCGCTCGACGGCGCCGCGCATGCCGTCGGGCCCGGGCGTGAGCACGAGCTCGGCGCCGTAGGCCTTGAGGATGTTGCGCCGCTCCACCGACATCGTCTCCGGCATCGAGAGGATCACCCGGTAGCCGCGGGCCGCGCCGACGAAGGCGAGTGCGATGCCCGTGTTGCCGCTCGTGCCCTCGACGATCGTCCCACCCGGCTGCAGCTCGCCGGACGCCTCGGCGGCGTCGATGATCGCGCGGCCGATGCGGTCCTTCACGGAACCCGCGGGGTTGAAGGACTCCATCTTGACGAGCACCGTCGCGTGCGTGTCGTTCGTGCGGCCGAGCCGCACGAGGGGAGTGCCGCCGATCGTGGCCGTGATGTCGTCGAAGATGCGCGCCATTCGCTTTCCTTTCATCGGGTGGAAGCCAGGATTCTCACTGTATCGGCCTCACGCTGAGCAACCGCTCGCATCGCCCTGCGCATTCCCGTACGTCGCTGATGGCTGCTCGGGCTAGCGTGATGGCGTGCATCCCTCCTCCGTCTCCGACGCCGTGCGCGACGCCCGCGCCCGGCTCTCCGCGGTCGGCATCGATGGTCCCGACGCCGAGCTGCTCGCGGCGTGGGCGTCGGGCTCGTCGTTCGGGGAGCTGCGCGTCGAGATGGCGATGGGCCGTGCGTTCGAGGCGGATGCGCTGGCGCGGTTCGCGCGCGCCGTCGCGCGTCGCGAGTCCCGCGAGCCGCTCCAGCACATCACGGGCACCGCGCCGTTCCGCCACGTCGACCTGCTCGTCGGCCCCGGCGTCTTCACGCCGCGACCGGAGACGGAGCTGCTCGTCGACGTCGCGCTCCGCCATCTCCGCCGAGCCGAGGCACCGCTCGTGCTCGATGTCGGCACGGGCAGCGGCGCCGTCGCGATCGCGATCGCGCGGGAGTCGGGCGCTCGCGTCGTGGCGGTCGAGCGGAGCCCCGGGGCGTACGTCTGGGCGCGCCGCAACTTCGATGAGCTCGCGCCCGACGCGGCGCTCGTGCACGCCGACGCGCGCGATCTCGCCGCGCTCGCCTCGGTCGGCGTCACGCCCGGCTCCCTCACGGCGTTCGTGAGCAATCCGCCCTACGTGCCCGACGCATCCGTGCCCCTCGACCACGAGGTGCGGGGCTTCGACCCGCACACCGCCCTCTACTCCGGTGCCGACGGGCTCGACCTCATCCGCAGCCTCGCGCCGCTCGCCGCCGACCTGCTCGCTCCCGGCGGGCTCGTGGCGTTCGAGCACGCCGAGCACCAAGGGGAGGCGATCCGCGAGATGCTCGCGGATGCCGGCTTCACCCAGGCGAGGACGCTCCAGGATCTCGCCGGTCGCGACCGGGTGACGACCGCGATCCGCTGAGGCGGCGGGGTGCCTCGTTCCGAGGCCCGGGACGGGCCTCGGCGCTGGGGTCGCGGCGGAGGCCCGAAAGGGCCTCCGCTTCTAGCTCCACCGCGCGAACTACCATGGGAGCGTGCCCGCGCTCTACGACTGCTCCGACCCCGCGTCCCTCCTCGACGGCATCCGCGCGGCTCGCACGGCCATCGCCGCGGGGAAGAGCATCGTCATCCCGACCGACACGGTCTACGGCATCGCGGCCGACGCGTTCTCGCACGAGGCCGTCGCGGGGCTGCTCGCCGCGAAGGGCCGCGACCGCGGCTTCCCGCCGCCCGTGCTCGTCGCCGACCGGCACATGGCGGCGGCGCTCGCCGAGCACGTGCCTGCCGAGCTCGAGCCGCTGCTCGACGCGCACTGGCCGGGGCCGCTCACGGTGATCCTCCGCGCCCAGCCCTCGCTGACGTGGGACCTCGGCGACACCGGCGGCACCGTCGCGATCCGCGTGCCCGACCACCCCATCGCGATCGGCCTGCTGCGCGAGACGGGCCCGCTCGCCGTCTCGAGCGCCAACCTCCACGGCATGCCCGCACCGACCGAGGCCGCGGCGGCCGCCGAGATGCTCGGCGACCGCGTCGCGCTCGTGCTCGACGCCGGCACCGTCGGCGGAGCTGCAGCGCCGGGGGAGCAGAACGGCTCGACGATCCTCGACTGCTCGACCGACGGCGTCGCCCGCATCGTGCGCCAGGGGGTGCTGCCGCGCGCGACGATCGCCGCCGCGCTCGGCGACCTGCTCGCCTCGGGGTGATGCCGTGATCTTCCTGCTCATCGCCGCGGTCGCGGCCGTCGTGACCTTCGTCGCGAGCCGCGTCGTGCTCCGTCTCGCGCTCCGCCACGGCATCCACCCGCCGGTGCGCGAGCGAGACGTGCACTCGCGCCCCACGCCGCGGCTCGGCGGCGCGGCGATGTGCATCGGCGTGATCGCCGCGCTCGCGGTCGCGTCGTTCGTGCCCGAGTTCGCGGGCGTGTTCGCCGAGCCCGTGCGGGTGTGGACGCTGCTCGGCGGCGCGATCGCCATCTGCGCCATCGGGGTGCTCGACGACCTCGTCGACCTCGACTGGATGCTCAAGCTCGGCGCCCAGATCCTGGTCGCGACGGGCGTCGCGCTCTTCGGGGTGCAGATCGTCAGCCTGCCGATCGCCGGCATCGTCGTGCCATCGGCGACCATGGCGATCTCGCTCACCGTGCTCATCATCGTGCTCGTCATGAACGCGGTGAACTTCATCGACGGCCTCGACGGGCTCGTGGCGGGCACGACGATCATCGGCTCGACGGCGTTCTTCGGCTACATCTGGATGATCAGCCAGAACTTCGCGCAGCAGAACGCCTACTTCTCGCTCGCGAGCCTCATCACGTCGATCATCGTCGGCGTCTGCGTCGGCTTCCTGCCCGTCAACTGGCACCCCGCGCGGATGTTCATGGGCGACGGCGGCGCCCTCATGCTCGGGCTGCTGACCGCGGCGAGCGCGATCGCCGTCACGGGCCAGATCGACGTCGGCACGATGGGCGGCCGGAGCCAGATCCTGCCCGCCTTCATCCCCGTGCTGCTGCCGCTCGCGATCCTGCTGCTGCCGCTCACCGACTTCGCGCTCGCCGTCATCCGCCGCGTGGCGAACGGCAACAGCCCGTTCGCAGCCGACCGGCGCCACCTGCACCACCGGCTGCTCGACATGGGCCACTCGCACCTCGGCGCAGTGCTCATCTTCTACTCGTGGACCGCCGTCGTCTCGATCGGCTGCCTGCTCTTCCTTATCGTCCAGTGGTGGGTGGCCGTCGGTATCATGGTGCTCGGGTTCCTCGCGTGCGCCCTGCTCACGGCCGCGCCCGTCGGTCGCAGGGTCTGGCGCACGTTCCTGCGGGTGATGCGCGAACGTCGCGCTCGCCGCTCCGGACTCCAGCCGACCAGCGCCAGCATCGACTCCCAGGGGGACCCCCGGTGAACACCACCCAGATCATGCAGCGGATCCTCGTGTGGGGCGCGGTCCTCGCGGCCGCGGTCGCGGTCGTCGGCGGCCTCGCGGGCTGGCTGCTCGCCCAGGGCGCGGGCCTCGCCTCGGCGCTCGTCGGCACCGCGCTCGCGATCGTCTTCTGCATGCTCACCGCCGGCAGCATCCTGCTCGCGCTCAAGGCTTCGAGGGGCCAGATGGTCTCCGGGGCGTTCTTCGGGATCGTGCTCGGCGGCTGGCTGCTGAAGTTCGTGCTGTTCATCGTGCTGGTCTTCGTGCTCGGGGACCAGGACTGGCTGCACCGGGGCGTCGCGTTCGGCGCGCTCGTCGCTGCCGTCATCGGCTCGCTCGTCATCGACTGCGTCGTGATCGCGACGAGCCGGCAGCCCCTGATCGACAGCGCCGCCGACGACGAGACCCAGGGCCGGCCGGCCTCCGGCGCCCGGGCGTGAGCGCCGCAGGACGTCGAGCCATCCCGATCCCCTCTGATAGAGTCGTTGACGTTCCCCCAGCTGCGCCGCTCGTCTCCGAGCGTGTCTGCGTGAGGGGGCGCACCGACGTCAAGAAGGCGCCAGGCGCCACGAGCTTGAGGAAGAGACGCTGAACGCCGTGTTGTCGATGCTGGCCTCCGCTGCCAACGAGCCAGAGCCGTTCCACCCGCCGTCGATCGCGGAGTTCTTCCCGCAGGTCTTCCTGTTCATGGAGCCGACGATCGCTTGGGTCGGGGGCGATGAGCCGATCTTCGGCATCAACCGCATCATGCTCATCCGCATCCTGGCGGCGCTCGCGATCATCCTGATCTTCGTGCTCGGCACGCGGAAGATGAAGCTCGTCCCGACGCGCGGCCAGAGCATCGTCGAGCTCGGCCTCGGCTTCGTCCGCGACGGGATCGTCTACGACCTCCTCGGCGAGAAGGACGGCCGGCGCTTCCTGCCGGTCATCACCACCATCTTCTTCATGGTGCTGGCGATGAACATCACGGGCATCATCCCGTTCCTCAACATCGCCGGAACCTCAGTGATCGGCGTGCCGCTCGTGCTCGCGATCGTGTCGTACATCGCGTTCATCTACGCGGGCGTCAAGAAGCACCCCGGCGCGTTCTTCAAGAACTCGCTCTTCCCCTCGGGCGTGCCGTGGCCGCTCTACATCATCGTGACGCCGATCGAGTTCGTCTCGACCTTCGTGCTGCGCCCCGTCACGCTGACGCTGCGACTCATGATGAACCTGTTCGTCGGCCACCTGCTGCTCGTGCTGTTCTTCGCCTCGACGCACTTCTTCTTCTTCTCGGCCGGCGGCTTCTACACGCTCTTCGGCGTGGGCACGCTCGCCTTCGGCTTCGCCTTCACCGTCTTCGAGATCCTCGTCGCGGTGCTGCAGGCCTACGTCTTCGCCATCCTGACCACCGTCTACATCCAGCTCGCGCTGGCTGAAGAGCACTGACCCCGGACTCTCCGGACAACCGAAAGGAACGACCGTGGACAACGCCACGACCATCCTCGCCGAGATCAACGGCAACATCGGCACCGTCGGCTACGGCCTCGCGGCGATCGGCCCCGCCATCGGCGTCGGCATCGTCGTCGGCAAGACGATCGAGGGCGTCGCTCGCCAGCCCGAGCTGCAGGGCCGCCTGACGGTCCTCATGTTCATCGGCATCGCCTTCACCGAGGCACTGGCGTTCATCGGCATCGCCACGTTCTTCTTCATGGTCTGACGCCCTGATGCTCACCACTCCTCTCTTCCTCGCGGAAGAAGCGGGGGAGACCACTCAGAACCCGCTGCTTCCGGCCCCGTACGACATCATCTGGTCGGCGGTCATCTTCGTCGTCCTCCTGCTGGTCTTCTGGAAGGTCGTCCTGCCTCGCGTGCAGGCGCTGCTCGACGAGCGCGCTGCCGCGATCGAGGGCGGCATCAAGAAGGCCGAGGAGGCGCAGGCCGAGGCGGCTGCGGCGCTCGAGTCGTACAACACCCAGCTCGCCGAGGCTCGCGCCGAGGCAGCTCGCATCAAGGACCAGGCTCGCGCCGACGCCGCGCGCATCGAGGCCGACCTCAAGGCTCGCGCCAACGAGGAGGCCGAGCGCATCACCGCGCAGGCGCACCAGCGCATCGAGGCTGAGCGCCAGGCCGCGTTCTCGTCGCTCAAGACCGAGGTCGGCTCGCTCGCCCTCGACCTGACCGAGAAGGTCGTCGGCGAGTCGATGGACGACGCCCGTTCGGCTGCGATCGTCGACCGCTTCCTGGCCGACCTCGAGCGCGAGGGAGCGAACCGCTAGTGGGCAGCGCGACCAGCCAGGCGCGAGCCGGCATCGACGAGGCCGTCCGGGCCCAGCCGCAGGCAGGGCTCGAGGACGCGCGGGATCTCTTCCGGGCATCGCGCGCACTCGAGCGCAGCCCGCAGGTGCTCTCCTCGCTCGGCGACCCCGTCTCGACGCCCGACTCCCGCGCCGCGCTCGCGCAGCGCGTGCTCGGGCAGCTGGGTGGAGCGGCGGTCTCGATCGTCGCGCACCTCGCGCGCCAGCGCTGGTCCGAGCCGGTTGACCTGCTCGCCGCGATCGACGAGGCGGCCGTGCGGGTCGCGGTGCGCTCGACGAGCGACGACGTCGCGGGGGAGATCGCCTCCTTCGGCCGCATCGTCTCGGCCGACGCGCAGCTCGAGCTGGCCCTCGGCGGCCTGCAGGGTTCGGTCGACGAGAAGGCGCAGCTCGTGCAGCGACTGCTCGCGGGCCGCGCGAGCGAGACGACGCTCGCGATCCTCGACCACCTCGTGCGCGCCCCTCGTGGCCGCCGCATCGGTCAGCGCCTGCGCTCCGCTGCGACGCAGGTCGCCGCCGCGGCCGGTCGCTCGCTCGCGACGGTCACGACGGCTCGCGAGATCCCCGCCGACCAGCTCGACCGGCTCCGCGCCGGTCTCGAGCGCCAGTACGGCCGCACGCTGCAGCTGCAGCAAGTGGTCGACCCGGCCGTGCTCGGCGGGCTGCGCGTCTCGATCGGCGACGACGTCATCGACGGCACCGTCCGCTCCAAGCTCACCGACCTGCGCCTGTCGCTCGCCTAGGTCGAAGAAACCCGAACAGGAAGACACATGTCAGAGCTCACCATCAGCCCCGACGAGATCAAGGGCGCCCTCGCCGACTTCGTCTCGTCCTACGAGGCGTCGACCTCGACGACCGCCGAGGTCGGCCACGTCGTCGACGCCGCCGACGGCATCGCGCACGTCTCCGGCCTGCCCGGCGTCATGGCGAACGAGCTCGTCCGCTTCGCGGACGGCACGCTCGGCCTCGCGCAGAACCTCGACGAGACCGAGATCGGCGTCGTCGTGCTCGGTGAGTTCGACGGCATCGAGGAGGGCATGGAGGTCACCCGCACGGGCGAGGTCCTCTCCGTCCCCGTCGGCGAGGGCTACCTCGGCCGCGTCGTCGACCCGCTCGGCAACCCGATCGACGGCCTCGGCGAGATCGCCTCGAGCGGCCGCCGCGCCCTCGAGCTGCAGGCGCCCGGCGTCATGCAGCGCAAGTCGGTGCACGAGCCGCTCCAGACGGGCATCAAGGCGATCGACGCCATGATCCCGGTCGGCCGCGGCCAGCGCCAGCTGATCATCGGCGACCGTCAGACCGGCAAGACCGCGCTGGCGATCGACACGATCATCAACCAGAAGTCGAACTGGGAGTCGGGCGACGTCAACAAGCAGGTGCGCTGCATCTACGTCGCGATCGGCCAGAAGGGCTCGACCATCGCTTCGGTGAAGGGCGCGCTCGAGGACGCCGGCGCCATGGAGTACACGACGATCGTCGCCTCCCCGGCATCCGACCCGGCTGGCTTCAAGTACCTCGCGCCCTACTCGGGCTCGGCCATCGGCCAGCACTGGATGTACGAGGGCAAGCACGTCCTCATCATCTTCGACGACCTGTCGAAGCAGGCCGAGGCGTACCGCGCCGTGTCGCTGCTCCTCCGTCGTCCGCCGGGCCGCGAGGCCTACCCCGGTGACGTGTTCTACCTGCACTCGCGTCTGCTCGAGCGCTGCGCGAAGCTCTCGGACGAGCTCGGTGCCGGCTCGATGACGGGTCTCCCGATCATCGAGACGAAGGCCAACGACGTCTCGGCGTACATCCCGACCAACGTGATCTCGATCACCGACGGCCAGATCTTCCTGCAGTCCGACCTCTTCAACGCCAACCAGCGTCCCGCGGTCGACGTCGGCATCTCGGTCTCGCGAGTCGGTGGCGACGCGCAGGTCAAGTCGATCAAGAAGGTCTCCGGCACGCTCAAGCTCGAGCTCGCCCAGTACCGCTCGCTCGAGGCGTTCGCGATGTTCGCCTCCGACCTCGACGCGGCCTCGCGCCGTCAGCTCGAGCGCGGTGCGCGCCTGACCGAGCTGCTCAAGCAGCCGCAGTACTCGCCGTACCCCGTCGAGGAGCAGGTCGTCTCGATCTGGGCCGGCACGAACGGCAAGTTCGACGCCGTGCCGGTCAACCAGGTGCTGCAGTTCGAGAGCGAGCTGCTCGAGCACCTGCGGGGCAACAGCACGGTGCTCGCGACGCTGCGCGAGACCAACGTGCTCGACGACGCGACGCTCGCGACGCTCGAGTCCGAGGTCGACGAGTTCGCTCGCAACTGGCAGGGCAAGGATGCGTCGAGCATCACCGACCCCGGCACCGAGGCGAACAATCCGATGGTCGAGGACGTCAACCAGGAGCAGATCGTCAAGGGCCGTCGCTGACGCGAGATCGCTGAGGAGGCGGAATGGGAGCCCAGCTCCGGGTCTACACGCAGAAGATCAAGTCTGCGCAGTCGACCAAGAAGATCACGAAGGCGATGGAGCTCATCGCTGCGTCGCGCATCCAGAAGGCGCTCGCCCGCGTGCAGGCGTCGAACCCGTACGCACGGGCGCTGACGCGCGCCGTGAGCGCGGTGGCCACGTTCTCGAACGAGCCGCACCCGCTCACGGTGGAGCGCACCGAGCTCAAGCGGGCGGCGATCGTCGTCGTCACGTCGGACCGCGGCCTCGCGGGCGCGTTCAACTCGCAGATCCTCAAGGAGGCGGGTGAGCTGCGCGCGAAGCTCGAGGCGGAGGGCAAGGAGGTCGACCACTACCTGGTCGGCAGCAAGGCCGTCGGCTACTTCAAGTTCCGCCAGCGCCCGTACATCCGGGAGTGGACGGGGCAGTCGGACGTGCCGTCGCCCGAGCTCGCGCAGGAGATCGCCGAGGCGGTGCTCGAGGCCTACGTCTCCGAGCAGGTCGACGAGATCCACGTCGTCTACAACCGCTTCGTCAGCATGATGACGCAGGACCCGACGACCGTGCGGCTGCTGCCGCTCGAGATCGTGGAGGCCGAGAGCGCCGATTCGGCTGAGCACTTCCCGCTCTACCAGTTCGAGCCCGAGCCCGCGCTCGTGCTCGACTCGCTCCTGCCCGTCTACGTCGAGAGCCGCATCTTCAACGCGCTGCTCCAGTCGGCCGCCGCCAAGCAGGCCGCGACGCAGAAGGCGATGAAGTCGGCGTCCGACAACGCCGACAAGCTCATCATCGACTACACCCGCCTGCGCAACAACGCGCGCCAGGCCGAGATCACGACGCAGATCTCCGAGATCGTGGGCGGCGCGGACGCCCTCGCCTCGGCGAAGTAGCCACGAAAGGCAAGCACATGACCATCACTGACACCCCCGTCGAGCAGCAGCAGGCTGCCGTCGGCCGCGTCGCTCGAGTGACCGGGCCCGTCGTCGACATCGAGTTCCCGCACGACTCGCTCCCCGAGGTCTACAACGCGCTCAAGACGACCGTCGACTTCCAGGACGGCTCCGAGCCGCAGGAGATCACGCTCGAGGTCGCGCAGCACCTCGGCGACGACCTCGTCCGCGCCATCGCCCTCAAGCCGACGGACGGCCTCGTCCGCGGCCAGGAGGTGCGCGACACCGGCGAGTCCATCACGGTGCCCGTCGGCGACGTCACCAAGGGCAAGGTCTTCAACGTCATCGGCGAGCCGCTCAACCTCGGCGAGGGCGAGACGCTCGAGGTCACCGAGCGCTGGTCGATCCACCGCAAGGCGCCCTCGTTCGACCAGCTCGAGTCGAAGACGCAGCTGTTCGAGACCGGCATCAAGGTCATCGACCTCCTCACCCCGTACGTGCAGGGCGGCAAGATCGGCCTCTTCGGCGGCGCGGGCGTCGGCAAGACGGTCCTCATCCAGGAGATGATCCAGCGCGTCGCGCAGGACCACGGCGGCGTCTCGGTCTTCGCGGGTGTCGGCGAGCGCACCCGTGAGGGCAACGACCTCATCCACGAGATGGAGGAGGCGGGCGTCTTCGACAAGACCGCCCTCGTCTTCGGCCAGATGGACGAGCCCCCGGGCACGCGCCTCCGCGTCGCCCTCTCGGCGCTCACGATGGCGGAGTACTTCCGCGACGTGCAGGGCCAGGACGTGCTGCTGTTCATCGACAACATCTTCCGCTTCACGCAGGCCGGCTCGGAGGTCTCGACGCTGCTCGGCCGCATGCCGAGCGCCGTCGGCTACCAGCCGAACCTCGCCGACGAGATGGGCATCCTGCAGGAGCGCATCACCTCGACGCGCGGCCACTCGATCACCTCGCTGCAGGCGATCTACGTGCCGGCCGACGACTACACCGACCCGGCTCCGGCCACGACGTTCGCGCACCTCGACGCGACGACGGAGCTCAGCCGCGAGATCGCGTCGAAGGGCCTCTACCCGGCCGTCGACCCGCTCACGTCGACGAGCCGCATCCTCGACCCCCGCTACCTCGGCGAGGACCACTACCGCGTCGCGACGACGGTCAAGCAGATCCTCCAGAAGAACAAGGAGCTGCAGGAGATCATCGCGATCCTCGGTGTCGACGAGCTCTCGGAAGAGGACAAGATCGTCGTCAACCGCGCGCGCCGCATCCAGCAGTTCCTCTCGCAGAACACCTACATGGCGAAGAAGTTCACCGGTGTCGAGGGCTCCACGGTGCCGCTCAAGGAGACGATCGAGTCGTTCGACGCGATCGCCAAGGGCGAGTTCGACCACGTGGCCGAGCAGGCGTTCTTCAACGTCGGCGCGATCTCGGACGTCGAGGCCAAGTGGGCGCAGATCCAGAAGGAGAACGGCTGATGGCTCTGACCGTCAGCATCGTGTCGGCCGCGGCCGAGGTGTGGACGGGCGAGGCCACGCAGGTCATCGCCCGCACCACCGAGGGCGAGATCGGCATCCTGCGGGGTCACGAGCCGGTGCTCGCCGTGCTCGCCGAGGGCCAGGTGCGCGTCACCGACGCCTCCGGCACGGTGCACGCGGTCGATGCTGAGGACGGCTTCCTCTCGGTCGACCACGACCGGGTCGAGATCGTCGCGCGGAACGCCAAGCTCGCGTGATCGTCCTGCTGCCGCCCAGCGAGACGAAGGCGGCAGGCGGGACGGGAGCGCCGCTCTCGACGGCCAGTCTGGGATTCCCCGGGCTGGCCGTCGGCCGTTCCCGGGCGCTCGCCGCCCTCGACCGCCTCGTCGCCGAGGGGCAGGACGTCTCGACGCCCGCCAAGGCGCGCGCCGCCGCGGACAACGCCGCCGTCCGCTCGGCGCCGACGATGCCCGCGATCGAGCGGTACACGGGCGTGCTCTTCGACGCGCTGGGCGCCGCCGACCTGCCCGCTGCCGCGCGGCGATGGGTCGACGACCACGTCGTCATCCAGTCGGCCCTGCTCGGCTTCGTGCGCGCACCCGACGCCATCCCCGCCTACAAGGTGTCGGAGCACTCGAAGCTCCCGGGCGAGCGGATGCGCGACCTGTGGTCGTGCGCGGGCGATGCGATCGAGGGCTTCGCGCTCGACCTGCGCTCGAAGGCGTACGCCGCGATCGCGCCCGTGCCGGGTGCCGAGCCGGTCGAGATCGTCTCGCCCGAGGGCAAGGCGCTCAACCACTGGAACAAGGCGGGCAAGGGCGCGCTCGTGCGCTCGCTCGCGCTCGCCGGCGTGCAGGCCCAGACGGCGGATGCGCTGCTCGAGTGGGCGGCGTCGGCGTCCGTGCCGCTCACGCGCGGCGAGCGCGGGCTGCGGCTCGTCGTGCAGGATCCGCGACTCGTCGCGGCCGGCTGAGGCGGTCCTCCACAGGCTCGAGGCGATGTCAGTGGCCCGTGATGTGATGCGCGCATGCACGAGGGCACCGAGCACGAGGAGGGCATCTTCGATGCCGCCGCGCTCACTGCGGCCGGCGTCGATGCCCGGGCGGTGATCGCCCTCATCCGGGCCGGCGCCGTGCTCGATCCGCTCGGGCGGTCGGGCGAGGAGCTCGCGCTCGAGCTGCGCGAGCGCGACGCGGAGGCACGCGGCTTCCGCGTGATGCGCGCCTCGTTCGGGCTCGTGCGCAGCGGCAAGCTCGTCGCGATGCTCGCGTGGGAGCTGTCGCACGTCGACGAGCCGCTGCCGCCGGAGCTCGCGCGGCTCGCCGCCGACGACGAGTTCGCGCACCGGATGCGCACGATCGAGCTGCGCTCGGCTCGCATCGAGGGGGAGCGCCGCGCGCTCATGGCGCGGCACGTCCAGCGGGCCCTCGATGGCCCGGGAGACACCGCGATGGCAGTGCGCGAGCTCGCGTCGATCGCAGCCGTCGCCCTGGGACTGTCGCGGCGGAGCGTCGAGGCCCGCATGCAGGAGGCGTGGCAGGTCGTCACCGAGCTGCCTGCCGCTCACGAGTCGGCGGCTGCCGGCCGCATGACGCTCGCGCACCTGCGGGCGATCGAGGGCGAGACGCGCGGCCTCCGCGCGAGCGGCGACACCCCCGAGGGCGACCGGCGCCGGGTCGAGCGAGAGCTCGTCGCGCTTGCCGAGACCACCTCGCCCGGCCGGCTGCGGGCTCGCTCGAAGCGCATCGTCGACTCGGCGCTCACCGAGCCGCTGCAGCAGCGCTACGACAGAGCCAGGGAGCAGCGGAGCGTCCGGTTCGTCGACGTCGGCGACGGCATGGGTGACCTCATCGCGCGCTTGCCCGTCGTGCGCGGCATGGCGATGGTCGACCGCCTCGCGCAGGCCGCGCGGAGCAAGCCGAAGGACGACCCGCGCACGTTCGACCAGTTCTGCGCCGATGCGCTGTGCGAGGTCGTCATGGGCGGCGTCGTGCCCGATGGCGTGCACGGGCTCGACAACCTCACCGGCAACGTCTCGGTGCTCATCCCGGCGACGACGCTCATCGCCGCGGGCGGACCCGGCGACGGCCCGGCACTCGACCCGGCCGCGCTGCGGTTCCCCGCGGCGCTCGACGGCCGGGTGCTCGTCGACCCCGAGACCGCGCGGCGACTCGCGCTCGGCGCGACGATGTGGGAGCGGCTCTTCACCGACCCGGTCTCGGGCGTCGCGGTGACGGTCGACTCCCGGCGGCCGAGCGCTGAGCAGCTGCGCTGGCTGCGTGCGCGCGATGGCGGGTGTCGCACGCCGGGCTGCGCGTGCAGCGGGCGTCGCGCCGACCTCGACCACACGATCGCGTGGGCGCAGGGCGGCCAGACGTCGATCGACAACCTCGCGACGCTGTGCCGCAGCGACCACATGCTCAAGCACGCCTCGCGCTGGAGCATGCGCCAGCTCGACCACGGCGTCATCGAGTGGACGTCGCCGCTCGGCGAGGTGATCGTCGACGAGCCTCGGCCGATCGGGCCGACGTTCGCCGAGCTCGAGCCCGCGCTGCCGCCGCCTGCGGGGCCACCGTCTCGGCACCCGTGGGCCGATCGACCGCCGCCGGATCCCGAGCTGCTCCGCATGATGTCGGGCAAGGTCCCGCTCGACGAGTGGATGGCGTACTTCCTCACCCCCGTCGGTGGCGATGACCCGCCGCCGCCGCCCGAGCCCTGGCCCGGCGACCAGCCGCCAGCGCCGTTCTGACTCGGCGCGCGGGCCCCTGACCGTCCGCCGCGCGGCTCGCGATCAGGCGGGCGATCTAGCATCGCCGCATGCCTTCCCGCACCTCGCGCACCGCTCAGGCCGCCGGTACCGATCGGGGAAGGGCGGGGGACCGCATCCTCGCCGCGGCCCGCGAGTACGGCTGGGACGACCTCCGGCCCGGGCAGCGCGAGGCGGTCGAAGCCGCCCTCGAGGGCAACGACGTGCTCGCCGTCATGCCGACGGGTCACGGCAAGTCGGCGATCTACCAGCTCGCCGCGAACCTGCTCGAGGGGCTCACGGTCGTCGTCTCGCCGCTCATCGCGCTGCAGCGCGACCAGGTCGAGCAGCTCGAGGAGATGGGCGCCGACCCAGCGGTCGCCGTCAATTCCTCGCAGCGCGTCGGCGAGAACCGCGAGGCGTGGGAGGAGCTCGAGGCGGGCGACGCCGAGTTCGTCTTCCTCGCCCCCGAGCAGCTCGCGCGCGACGAGGTGCTCGAGCGGCTGCGCGAGCTGCAGCCGTCACTGCTCGTCGTCGACGAGGCGCACTGCGTCTCGGCGTGGGGCCATGACTTCCGGCCCGAGTACCTCCGGCTCGGCCACGTCGTCGAGGCGCTCGGGCACCCGACGACCGTCGCGCTCACCGCGACCGCCGCGCCGCCCGTGCGCGAGGAGATCGTCGAGCGGCTGCGCATGCGCGAGCCGCGCGAGGTCGTGCGCGGCTTCGACCGCCCGAACCTCTTCCTCGAGGTGCAGCGGCACAGCGACGACGACGCCAAGCGCGACGCGATCGTCGAGCGAGCGATCGCCGAGGCGAAGCCAGGGCTCATCTACGTCGCGACGCGCAAGGACGCCGAGCGCTACGCCGCTGCGCTCGCCGAGGCCGGCGTGCGCGCCGAGTCGTACCACGCGGGGATGTCGCGGGTCGAGCGGGAGCGCGTCCACGACGCGTTCAGCGACGGCAGCGCCGAGGTCGTCGCCGCGACGTCGGCGTTCGGCATGGGCATCGACAAGGCCGACGTGCGCTTCGTGCTGCACGCCGCGCCGCCCGACTCCCTCGACTCGTACTACCAGGAGATCGGGCGCGGCGGCCGCGACGGCGAACCAGCCCTCGCGGCGCTCTTCCACCGCCAGGAGGACTTCGGCGTGCACCGCTTCCGGACGGGCGGCGGAGCCGATGTCGACATGCTCTCGGCGGTCGCCTCGCGCGTCCGGCGCGCGAAGCAGCCCGTGCCACCCGAGCGTCTGCGCGAGCGGCTCGACGTCGGCGCGAGCCGGCTCACCTCGGCGGTCAACCTCCTCGAGCAAGCGGGGGCGGTCGAGACGACCGACGACGGCGACCTCGTGTGGCGGGAGGGCACGGTCAAGCCCGCGGTCGAGGAGGCGGCTCGCATCGCCGAGGCGCGGCGCCGCGTCGACCGCTCGCGCGTCGAGATGATGCGCGGCTACGCAGAGACGGGCGGCTGCCGGCGGCGGTTCCTGCTCGGCTACTTCGGCGAGGAGCTGCCCGAGCTGTGCGGCGCGTGCGACACGTGCCGCTCGGGCTCGGCCGAGCGCATCGAGGAGGCGCGCGAGTCGGCGGATGCGTCGTCCGACTCCGCAGGGGACTGGGCCGTGGGCCAGCGCGTGCGGCACGAGTCGTGGGGTGAGGGCGGTGTCGTGAGCGACGACGGCGACCGCATCACGGTGCTCTTCGACGAGGAGGGCTACAAGACCCTCGCGCTCGAGGTCGTCGAGCGCTCCGGAGTGCTCCAGCAGGTCTGACACCCGGCAGCGGCCGGTGCCATGATCGACGCATGCCGAACCGGCCCGAGACGCTCGAGCGCATCCTCGATGCCCTCGACCCGCTGCCGATCCGCCTGCAGCCGATGTTCGGGGAGCACGCCCTCTACTGCGACGACCGCATCTTCGCGTTCGTGTGCGACGACACGCTGCTGCTGAAGCTCGTGCCGGAGGCGGCGGAGCTCACCGAGCCGCTCGCGCGCGGCGAGGCGTACCCGGGCTCGAAGCCCTACGGGATCGTCGACGTCGACCGGCTCGGCGACCTCGAGTGGCTGCACGAGACCGTGCAGACGATCGCGGCGACGCAGGTGCCGAAGCCGCGCAAGCCGTCGGCGGCGCGGAGCGCGAAGCCCGCCCGGTAGCCGTGCAGGATCGCCGCCCGCGCGCGATCTAGGCTTGAGCGCA
The DNA here is from genome assembly GCF_049897585.1 of Agrococcus sp. TSP3-2-1. Taxonomy (NCBI): domain Bacteria; kingdom Bacillati; phylum Actinomycetota; class Actinomycetes; order Micrococcales; family Microbacteriaceae; genus Agrococcus; species Agrococcus sp. TSP3-2-1. Next base: position 125,658 of record NZ_JAFCWN010000003.1, on the reverse strand, counting down.
TGACGCGCACTCTCGGCAACTCCGGCATCGAGGTCTCGCCCATCGGGCTCGGCTGCAACAACTTCGGCCGCAAGGGCACGGTCACCGAGGACCAAGCGGGCACCGACGCCGTCATCCACGCCGCGATCGACCACGGCATCACGCTCTTCGACACCGCCGACATCTACGGCAACCCCGCGACGACCTCCGAGTCGCTCATGGGCGTCGCCCTCTCGAAGGCCGGGAGCGCCGCACGCGACAGGATCGTGCTCGCGACGAAGTGGGGCCACCAGGACTTCGCGATCGAGGGCACCGAGGAGTGGGGCGCGAAGGGGGCCCGCGGCTACATCCGCAAGGCCGTCGAGGCGTCGCTGCGCCGCCTGCAGGTCGAGCACATCGACCTCTACCAGCTGCACACGCCCGACCCGGTGACGCCGATCGAGCAGACCGTCGAGGCGCTCGACGAGCTCGTCGCCGAGGGCAAGATCCGCGCCTACGGCCACTCGAACCTCTCCGCCGAGCAGATCCGCGAGGCGGCCGCCGTCGCGACCCCCAACGGCTTCTCGACGGCGCAGGACGAGTACTCGCTCGTCGAGCGCGGCGTCGAGCGCGACGTGCTGCCCGCGGTGCTCGAGGCCGGGCTCGGCTTCCTGCCCTACTTCCCGCTCGCGAACGGGCTGCTCACCGGCAAGTACTCGCAGGAGTCGTCGCCCGCCGACGCGCGCCTCACGCGCCTCAAGCCGCAGCTGCTCGAGCAGGCCGACTGGGCCCGCCTCGAGCGCTACGAGGAGGTCGTGCGCGGCACCGGTCGCTCGATGCTCGTGGTGACCTTCCAGTGGCTGCTCGCGCAGCAGGCGGTCACGAGCGTCATCGCCGGCGCGACGAAGCCCGAGCAGGTCGCGCAGAACGCGGCGGCCGGCGAAGGCCGGCTCGACGCCGCGACGGTCGAGGCGATCTCCGAGATCTTCGCCTAGCGCTCAGCGCAGCGCGGCGTAGCCCTGCTCGTCGCGCGCGTTCGAGGCGGCGCGGATCGTGCCGCCCTCGCCCGGTCCGCCCGGCTCGTGCGACGCGAACGAGAGGCGACCGAGGGACCAGGGCCCCGCATCCGTCACCACGTGCCCGCGCGAGCGCAGGTCGTCGATGACCGCCTCGCCGAGTCGCGACTCGACGTGCAGGCCGCCCGGCTCCCACACGCGCGGCTCGAACGACGACACGAGGTGCGTCAGGTGCCACGAGGGCGCGTCGATCGCCGCTTGCGGATCGAGGCCGAGCACGCGCATGCCGAGCAGCATCGCGAACTGCCACTGGTCCTGCTGGTCGCCGCCGGGCGTGCCGAGCGCGGCGACCGCGCCGTCGTCGTCGACGAGCATCGTCGGCGAGAGGGTCGTGCGGGGGCGGATGCGCGGGGCGAGGCTCGTGGGCAGGCCCTCCTCGAGCCAGAGCATCTGGGCGCGGGTGCCGAGGCAGAAGCCGAGCTCGGCGATCGTCGGGCTCGACTGCAGCCAGCCGCCAGACGGGGTCGCCGAGACGACCATGCCGTCCTTGTCGGCGACGTCGATGTGGCACGTGTCGCCGCGCGTCGGCTCGCCCGTGCCGGAGCGGGGCGTGCGGGGCGCCTCCTCGGCGACCCGCACGGCCGCGAGGCGCGGCTCGTCGCGCAGCGCGCCGGGCCGCAGCTCGAGCGAGGCCCGGTCGCCGATGAGCGCGCGGCGCTCGGCGAGGTAGGCGGGGTCGAGGAGGCGGTCGAGGTCGGCGCCGTCGCCGAACCACGCGTCGCGATCGGCGAGCGCGAGCTTCATCGCCTCGGCCGCGACGTGCACGAGGTCGGCCGTGAACGCATCCGCCCGCTCGGGCAGGAGCGGCTCGACGATGCCGAGCGCCTCGAGCATCGCGGGGCCCTGCGACCACGCGCCCGCCTTGTGCACGGTGGTGCCGCGCCACGGCATCGACGTCGTCGGTTCCCACGAGGGGCGCCACGCGGCGAGGTCGTCGCCCGTGAGGAGCCCCGCGTGCGCCGCGCCCGAGGAGTCCATCGCCGCGTGCCGCGAGTGCCGGTCGATCGCCTCCGCGACGAAGCCCTCGCTCCAGGCGGTGATCGCCGCGTCGCACGCGGCCGCGCGCGAGAGGCCGCTGCCCGCGTCGGCGAGCCGGCGGTACGTGCCGGCGAGCACGGGATTGCGGATGACGTCCCACGGCTCGGGCGCCGGGTCGGCCCAGAGCTCGGCGGAGGCGCGCCAGTGCTCGCGGAAGAACTCGGCGCGGCCGGCGATCGTGCGAGCGACGCGCGGCAGCACCCGGTGGCCGCGCTCGGCGAGCTCGATCGCGTAGGCGAGCACGTCGCCGGGCGTCCACGTGCCGTGGTCGCGCAGCAGGGTGAGCCACGCGGGCACCGCACCGGGCACGACGGCCGCGAGGAGGCCGGTGCCGGGGATGTGCTCGATGCCCTCGGCGCGCATCCGCTCGATCGTCGCGGCGTCGGGCGTCGGGCCCTGCCCGGCGAGCACTCGCGGCTCCCGGCCCGGCACGCGCACGATCGCGGGCAGGTCGCCGCCGGGGCCGTTGAGGTGCGGCTCGACGACGTGGAGCACGAAGCCCGCCGTCGCGGCCGCGTCGGCCGCGTTGCCGCCCCGCTCGAGCACCGACATGCCGCTCGACGATGCGAGCCAGTGCGTCGAGGCGACGGCTCCGAACGATCCCTGCAGCGGCGGTCGGGTGCGCATCATGCCGACACGGTATCCGCCTCCTGCCGAGCGGGCGCCGAGGGCGCTGCGTCGAGCACGCGGGCGGCGCTCGCGGCCGGGTCGAGGTCGAGGCGGCGGAGCAGCTGCGCGTTGAGGGCGACGACGATCGTCGAGAGCGACATGAGGAGCGCTCCGACCGACATCGGCAGCACGAAGCCGAAGGGAGCGAGCACGCCGGCCGCGAGCGGCACGGCGAGCAGGTTGTAGCCCGCCGCCCACCACAGGTTCTGCACCATCTTGCGGGCGCTCGCGCGCGAGAGCTCGACGACCGAGAGCACGCTCCGCGGATCCGAGCTCGCGAGGATCACGTCGGCAGAGGCGATCGCGACGTCGGTGCCGGCGCCGATCGCGAGCCCCACATCGGCGCGCGCGAGCGCGGGCGCGTCGTTCACGCCGTCGCCGACGAAGGCGACGGTGCGCCCCTCGTCCTGCAGCCGGGCGACCTCGCGCTCCTTGTGCTCGGGGCGCACATTCGCGGCGACGCGGTCGATGCCGAGCTCGCGCGCGACCGACTGGGCGACCGCGTCGGCGTCGCCCGTGACCATCGCGACCTCGACGCCCAGCCGATGGAGCGCATCCACGGCCTCCCTCGACTCGGGCCGGATCGCGTCGGCGAGCCGAAGCGCGCCGACGACCTCCCCGTCGACGACGACGTGCAGGATGATCGCGCCCTCCGCGCGCCACGCATCGACGGCGGACAGCTCGGCGACACCTTCCTCGTCGAGCAGATGCGGGCCACCCACGCGCACGCGCGCTGCCTCCACCACAGCGGTGACGCCCACCGCGGGGGAGGAGGAGAAGTCGGATGCGTCGGGCACGTCGAGCGCGGCTCGCTCGGCCGCGCGCACGATCGCGCGGGCGAGCGGGTGCTCGCTCGGCCGCTCCGCCGCGGCGGCGAGCGCGAGCACCCGGTCGGCGTCGCCGTCGACGGCGAGCACGTCGAGCACCGTCGGCTCGCCGGCCGTGAGCGTGCCGGTCTTGTCGAACAGCACGACGTCCACGCGGCGCATGGTCTCGAGCGCGAGCCGATCGGCGACGAGGACGCCGCCGCGCGCGGCGCGCTCGGTCGCGATCGAGACGACGAGCGGGATCGCGAGGCCGAGCGCGTGCGGGCACGCGATCACGAGCACCGTCACCGTGCGCACGATCGCGTCGTCCGGGGCGCCGAGCGCGCTCCACGCGACGGCGGTGATCGCGGCGGCGCCGAGCGCGAACCAGAAGAGCCAGCCCGCAGCCCGGTCGGCGAGCCGCTGCGCCCTCGAGGTCGACGCCTGCGCGTCGGCGACGAGGCGTCGGATGCCCGCGAGCGCCGTCCCCTCGCCGACGGCGTCGACCCGCACGCGCACGCCCGAGTCGGTCGCGACGGTGCCCGCGACGACGCGGTCGCCCGCACTGCGCGCGACCGCGCGCGACTCGCCGGTGATCATCGACTCGTCGAAGCTCGCGCCGCCCTCGACGATCGCGCCGTCGGCCGGCACGCGCGCGCCGGGGCGGACGATCACGACGTCGTCGATGCGGAGCTCGGCCGGGGAGACGCGCTCGATGCCGGTCGGCGTCTCGCGCTCCGCCTCGTCCGGCAGGAGCGTCGCGAGCGAGTCGAGCGCCGACGAGGTCTGCGCGAGCGAGCGCATCTCGAGCCAGTGGCCGAGCAGCATGATGACGACGAGGAGCGCGAGCTCCCACCAGAAGTCGAGGTGGTGGTCGGCGAAGCCCAGCGACGCCGCCCACGACGCGATGAACGCGGTCGTGAGCGCGAGCGCGACGAGCAGCATCATGCCAGGTCGGCGCGAGCGCAGCTCGTCGACCGCACCGGTCAGGAAGGGCCGGCCGCCCACCACGAACATGACGGTGCCGAGCGCGGGGGAGACCCAGCGCAGCCCGGGCGCGTCCGGGAGGGCGTACCCGACTATCGACGCGAACATGTCGCTCAGCAGCACCGTCGGGATCGCGAGCGCGAGCATCCACCAGAACAGGCGCCGGTAGAGGGCGACGTGGTCGCCGTGGCCGGCATGGCTGCCGTGATCGCCGTGGCCGGCATGGCTGCCGTGGCCGCCGTGGCTGCCGTGACCGACGTGGCCGGCGTGGTCGGCGTGGTCGGCGTGGCCGGCGTGATCGCCGTGGCTGCCGTGATCGCCGTGCCCGCCGTGCTCGGCGTGCTCGGCGTGCTGCGTGTGCTCGGCGTGCGCCGCGTGCTCGTGCTGCTGGTGGGCCGCGTGCTGATGCTGGTGACGCTCGTGCGGCAGCGGCGCGCTCCCGTGCTCGTGCGCCTCGTGCTCGTCTCGTCGAGTCCCGCTCATGCTGCGAACATATACCCCCTGGGGGTATATGGCAAGGCGTTCTCGCGGCGGCTCTCCACAGGCCCGCGGGGGACGCTCCCGGCCCGACTGCGCGATGCCGCACCCTGCGCGCATGGAGACCGTCAAGATCCGCACCCCGCAGTCGCTGCTGCGCATGCTGCCCCGACTCGTCGGGCACACGGAGGCGCCGTCGCTCGTCGCCCTGCCCTTCTCGCGCGGCCGCTCGGGCATGCCCATGGCGCTCGACCTGCCCGACCGCCGCTCGGCCGCGCCGATCGCCCACGCGGTGCGCCGCGGCGCGCGCGGGGCCGACGCGGTCGTGCTCGTCGCGTGCCTCGCGCAGCCGCTCGGTGCCGGCCGGCTGCCGCTCGCCGACGAGCTCGGGGACGTCGCCCGACGGCTCGAGCGGGCGGGCATGCGCGTGCTCGAGGTGCTCGCGCTCGCGCCCGACGCGTGGGGCGACTACTCGGCGCCCGCGGGCGCGCGCGGTCCGCTCGCCGAGCTCGAGCTGCTCGACGACCCCGCGCCGGGCGTGCCGGAGCCGCCGCCGATCCCCGGCGTGCCCGAGGGCCGGGGAAGCGCTGCCGCGCTCGAGGTCGCCGCGTGGCTCGGCGAGCTGCAGGGCGGCGACGTCGCTGCCGCGCGAGACGACCCGATCGCCGCGCTCGAGCTCGCGGTCTCGCTCGCCGACCGCCTCGAGGAGGGGCCGAGCGCGCTCGGCATCGACCCGACGAAGGCAGCGGCGCTCGCGATCGCACTCGTCGTGAGCCCCGCGCAGCGCGATCTCGCGATCGAGCTCGCGATCGACGGCACCTCGTCGGCCGAGCGCACGCTCGACGCGATCGAGGGCGACGCGGCGACGGAGGCCGCCGCGAACCGCTTCCTCGGCGTGGGGCCGGCTCCCGACGTCGATCGGCTCCGCGACCGGCTGCACCGCTGGACGGCGATCGCCGAGGCGACGCCGCTCGAGCTGCGCGCGCCGGTGCTCGTCATCGTCGGCTTCCTGCACTTCTTCCTCGGTCGCGGCCGGTCCGCGGGGCGGTGCGCCGAGCTCGCGATGGCGATCGACCCCGCGCTCACGATGGCTCCGCTGCTGCGCGACATCGTCGATGCGAAGGGCGCGCCGGACTGGGTGCTGTGGTCGGGCGGGGAGGCCGGTGCACGCCCAGCCACTCGGGAGTAGCGTCGGGCCATGGCGGCAGAGCGAGTGCACGACGTCCTGGTGGTCGGCGGGGGCAACGGCGGACTCTCGGCGGCCGCGCACCTGCGGCGGCGCGGCTCTCCGGACGTCGGGCTCATCGAACCCTCCGAGCGGCACGTCTACAAGCCGCTGCAGAACTACGTCGGCACCGGCCTCGCGAGCGACGACGAGCTGTCCCGGCCGCAGGCGTCGCTCATCCCCGACGGCGTCGAGTGGCATCGCACAGCGGCGGTCGCGATCGACCCGGCGCGGCGCGAGGTGCGCTGCGCCGACGGCTCCGTCGTCCGTGGGCGCGACCTCATCATCGCGACCGGCGCGGTCATCGACTGGAGCCTGCTGCCCGGCGCGGCGGAGGCGCTCGCGAGCGGCCTCGCCATCACGACCTACGTCGACACCGAGCTCGCCCGCACCCGCGAGCGCATCGCGGGCCTGACCTCGGGCCGCGCGATCTTCGAGCTGCGCGGGCAGCCGGTCTCGGGTCGCGAGACGGCGCTCAAGCCGCTCTTCATCGCATGCGACACGTGGCGCGCGAACGGCGTGCTCGACGCGATCGAGGTGATCCTCGTGCACGACGGCGACGAGCTGCACCCCGTCGACGCGATCGCGGTCGAGATCCGCCGCCACCTCGACCGCTACGGCATCGAGGCGCGCCCCTCGACCCACGTCGTCGCCCTGCGCGGCGACGAGGTCGACCTCGCCGGGCCGCGCGGCGCGATCGCCGAGCGCGCCGACCTCGTCCACCTGCACCCGCCGTACCGTGCGCCCGACGTCATCGGGGCCTCCGGCCTCGACGCCGACGGCACCGGGGGATTCGCCGCCGTCGACCCCGAGACGCTCCGCCACCCCGCGCATCCGCGCGTCTGGGTCATCGGCGACGTCGCCGACATCGGCGACGCGCGCACGGGCGGCGGCTTGCGCGAGCAGGTGAAGATCGCGGTCGAGAACATCCGTCGCGCCCGCGCCGGCGAGCCGCTCGAGCGCTACGACGGCTACACCGTCGCGCCGATCGCCACCTCGCGCCGCAGCCTCTCGTTCGGCGAGTACGACCGGGCGCTCAGCCTGCGCCGCTCGCTCCCGATCCCGGCACGGGGCGAGATCCGCTCGAGCCCGCTCTGGTACCTGCTCGATCGCCACGCGCTCCCGCAGATCTACTGGCACCGCATCCTCAAGGGCGGCTTGTGAGCGCTCCTCGGCCGCTCCCGCTGAGCGCGCGGTGCGAGGAGCGGGCGCGCGGCGTGGGAGACTGGAGGACGTGACCCACATCGGAGCGGCGAGCGGCGAGCACGCGACACAGGGGCCAGAGGCCCAGCAGTTCGCGGTGCGCTGGGCAGGCATGACCGACACCGGCTTCCGCCGCCAGCACAACGAGGACTCGCTCATCACGCAGCCGCCGGTCTTCGCGGTCGCCGACGGGATGGGCGGGCACTCGCACGGCGACCTCGCGAGCAAGGCGGTCGTCGAGCAGCTCGCAGACCTCCGCGAGCTCCCGGCCGTCGAGCCGATCGACGTCGTCGACGCGCTCCGCCGCGCGACCGACGCGATCGAGCTGCTCGGCGTCGGCGAGGGCTCCGCGGGCACGACGGTCACGGGCTGTGCGTTCGCGCTGCACGAGGGCGCGCCCCACTTCGCCGTCTTCAACGTCGGCGACTCGCGCACCTACGCGATGCTCGGCGAGCGGCTCACGCGCATCACCGTCGACCACTCGGTCGTGCAGGAGCTCATCGACGCGGGTCTGCTCACCGAGGAGGAGGCCGAGACGCACCCAGAGGCGAACGTCGTCACGCGAGGCGTCGGCGCCGGCATCGACCCCGTGCCCGACTACTTCCTGCTGCCGATCATGCCGCAGCTGCGCCTGCTCGTGTGCTCCGACGGCCTCACGAAGGAAGTGCACGACGTCGACATCGAGCGCTTGCTGTGGGAGCACGACGACCCGGCGGCCGCCGCGCAGGCCCTCGTCGCCGCGGCCCTCGACTCCGGCGGGCGCGACAACGTCTCGGTGATCGTCATCGACGTCACACGCGCGCCGAGCGTCGACGACGTCGACCGGACCGTGCCGCGCACGACGCTCCGCGACGAGGAGCCGCGGCGGTCCTGATGGCCAGGCGGCTCCCCTCCGCGCCGCCGGTCCTGCCCGGCTACTCGCATCTCCACGTGCTCGGCACGGGCGGGTACGCCGACGTCTTCCTCTACGAGCAAGCGCTGCCCCGGCGACCCGTCGCGGTCAAGGTGCTGCTCGCCGAGCTCGTCGACGAGGACGTGCGCCGGTCGTTCCGCACCGAGGTCAACCTCATGGGTCGCCTCTCGTCGCACCCGAGCATCCTCACCGTCTACGGGGCCTCGGTCGCGAGCGACGGCCGCCCCTACCTCGTGATGGAGCTCGCGAACCCCGAGCTCGGCGAGCGCTTCCGCACCGAGCCGCTCGCGCCCGAGGCGGCGCTGCGCGTCGCGATCCGCATCGGCGCGGCGGTCGAGACCGCGCACCGGGCCGGCGTGCTGCACCGCGACATCAAGCCCGCCAACATCCTCACGACCTCGTTCGGGCACCCGGTGCTGAGCGACTTCGGCATCGCCGGCCTCCAGCACGACGCGAGCGAGGCCGCGGGCGTCTCGGTGCCGTGGGCGGCGCCCGAGGTGCTGCGCGGCGAGACGGGAGGCACGATCGCGACCGAGGTGTGGTCGCTCGCCGCGACGCTCTTCTCGCTCATCGCGGGCCGCAGCCCCGCCGAGCAGCCGGGCCGGGCGAACGACCACGCCGCGCTCTCCGGCCGCATCATCGCCCACGACCTGCTGCCCTCGCGCGCGATCCCCGCGGCGCTGCGCCCCGTGCTCGACAAGGCGCTCGCGGCGAGGCCCGGCGACCGGCACGGGAGCGTCGAGGAGCTGCTGGGCGAGCTGCAGCGCGTGCAGCGCGAGCTCGGCTTCGACGTCACGCCCATCGAGGTCGAGGTCGACGCGTGGGCCGCCGAGCCCATCGTCGACGGCGACGAGGTCGAGGAGGACTCGGATGCGCTGCGGCTGCGCCAGCGCAGGTCGCGTCGCGCTCCGGGCATCACGGGCAGCCGCGTCGACATCTCGCAGTCGACGGGCCGTCGCCAGCCGCCGAAGCCGAAGCGCTTCGCGATCGGCCTCGGCATCGCCGCCGCGACCGTCGTCGTGCTCGGCCTCATCACCGTCGCGGCGTTCGCGCTCTCGAGCGTCTCGTCGCAGATCCCGGTCGTGCAGGAGATCGCCGTGAGCCCCGCGGAGGGCCGGGTCGCGTTCGGCTGGGAGGACCCGGGCCTCGTCGACACCGACACCTACCACGTGCGCACCTCGACGGGGGATGCGGTCATCCAGGGCGGCCGCGAGTTCACCCTCACGGGCGCGGCTGGCGAGCGGCTGTGCATCTGGGTCGCCGTCAACCGCGACGGCTCGACCGGGGAGCCGACCGAGGCCTGCGGAGAGCCGCTGCCGTGAGGACGCGGGCCGGCCTCGTCCTCGGCGGACTCCTCACCGCGGGGATCGTCGCGGGCGCCGTCCTCGCCCCCGGCTACCAGGCGCTCGAGCCCGAGCTCGACGGCTCGAGCGTGTGGATCGCGAACTCGAGCGCGGGCGCGATCGGGCTGGCCAACACCGCGAACAGCACGATCGAGCGCACCGTCCAGGTCGGCGGCGTCGACGAGGTGCTGCAGACGCCGTCGGGCACCGTCGTCGTCGACCGCAGCGCGTCGACCGTGCGCGTCGTGCGCGAGGGGGAGGCGCAGGCCGGCCCTGCGGTGCCGATCGTCGCGGGCGCCGCCGTCGCAGCGCGCGACGACCGCGTCGTCATCACGTCGCCCGCGACCGGCGACGTGTGGCGCACGACGACCGGCGCGATCGCGGAGGGCACGCCGCTCGACGAGCCCGTCGTGGCGCTCGGCCGCGGCGGCGTCGCCGTGCTCGGCGAGGAGAGCCTGCTCGCCGCCTCGCCGGGCCTCGGCCGCGTGCTGCGCGTCGACGACGAGGGCGAGACGATCTCGAGCGAGCGCGCCCCTGTCTCGCCCGCCGCGCCGGAGCTGCAGCTCACCGCGCTCGGCGACGACTGGGTGCTCTACGACGCGGGCTCCGGCGTGCTCTCGACGAGCACGTGGCAGCGCGCCCTCGACGAGACGGGCGTGCGGCTCCAGGAGCCTGGGCCGAGCGCATCCACCGTGCTCTACGCGACCGACACCTCGCTCGTGCGGCAGCAGCTCGGCGTCCCGGCCGCGACGACCCTCGCGTCGGGCGCGAGCGGCGAGCCGGCGAGGCCGGTCGCGAGCGACGGATGCGCGTACGCGGCCTGGCAGGGCGGCACCGGCTGGCGCTCGTGCGAGGGGGAGGAGCCCGTCGTCCTCTCGCTGCAGGGCGTGCCGATCGGCGCGAGCCTGCGGATCATGCAGCGCGGGAGCGCGACGGCGGTCACCGACGTCGGCTCCGGCGACGCGTGGTCGATCGACCGCGACGGCCGGCGCATCACGGGCTGGCAGCTCGAGGACGACGAGCCCGCGCCCGAGGCGCCGCTCGACGGCGAGGCCGTCGAGGAGGCCGTCGAGGCGGCGCCCGAGCCGCCCGTCGCGCAGGACGACGAGCTCGGCGCGCGCGCGGGGGAGGTGACGGTGCTGCCCGTGCTGCTCAACGACAGCGACGCGAACGGCGACCCCATCCTCATCACCGACGTCGAGCTCGACCGGGCCGACGCATCCGCCGCCATCACCCCCGACGGGCGCGGCATCCGCTTCGAGGCGCCCGCGGCCGGGGCGACCCGCATCGACTACCGCATCTCGGACGGCGCCGAGAGCGACAGCGCGGTCGCGACGGTGACGCTCCGCGAGGGGAACGAGCCGCCCGTGCTCGAGCGCCCCGTGCGCGCGACGCTCGAGGCCGGCACGACCATCGCCCTCGACGCCCTCGACGGCTGGGTCGACCCCGAGGGCGACTCGCTCGCGCTCGTCAGTGCCGAGGCCGCCGCCCCAGACCGCGTGAGCGTGCGCGCCGACGGCCGGCTGGAGTTCACCGACGGCGGCACGGGCACCGAGCGCCGGGTGCTCGTCACAGTCACCGACGGGCAAGCGGAGGCGACCGAGGAGATCGTGCTCACCGTGCACGCCGGCGCGGTGCCGATCTCGGCGCAGCCCGTCACGGCCGTCACGCGCGTCGGGCAGCAGCTCGTGCTCGAGCCGCTGCTCGCGGCCCAGGGCGGCGCGGGCGAGCTGAGCCTCCACAACGTCGTCGCGCCGAACTACCCCGTCGAGCCGAGCTTCGCTGACGGCACCATCCGCGTGCAGCCGACCGAGGCGGGGCTCATGCGCTTCTCCTACGTCGTCACCGACGGCACCGCGACGCAGGAGGGGCGCGTCGTCGTGCGGGTGCTCGAGGCCGCCGACGCGTCGAGCCCGCCCATCACGATGCCGGCGCGCGCGGCGCTGCCGGCGCTCGGCACGGTCGAGCTCGACGTCGACGACCTCGCGCTCGACCCCTCGGGCGGCGTCGTCGCGCTCACCGCTGCCGACAGCGACGACAGCGCCGTGCGCGCGGAGGTCGTCGACGCCGAGCAGCTGCGGCTCACGCTCACCGACGAGCTCGCGCAGCAGGCGACCGTGCGCTACACCGCCACCAACGGCGTGCAGAGCGCCGAGGGCGAGCTGCGCGTCTCGTCGACCGGCACGGCGTCGGTGCAGGCGCCCATCGCGCGCGACGACGAGGTGACCGTGCGCCCCGGCGGGCTCGTCGACATCCCGGTGCTCGTGAACGACGAGCAGCCCGACGGGCTCGCGCTCGAGCTCGACCCCGCGATCGTCGCACCGCCCGAGGCCGGCCTGCTGTTCGTCGACGGCGACCGGATGCGGTTCGTCGCGCCCGACGAGCCCGGCACCTTCACGGCGACCTACGCCGTGCGCGGACCGGACGGCCAGTCGTCGACGGCCGGCATCACGCTGCAGGTCGCCGAGGCGGCGCGCACGACGAACGCGGCTCCCGCGGTGCCGCCGATCGAGGCGCGGGTCGTCGCCGGCGCGACCGTCGACCTCGCGCTGCCGCTCTCGAACGCCGACCCGAACGGCGATCCCGTGCAGCTGCTCGGCCCCTCGACCGCGCCGACGCTCGGCTTCGTCACGCAGCTCGGGCGCTCGACGCTCCGCTACCAGGCGGGGGACTACTCCCGCGGCACCGACGAGTTCCGCTACCGCGTCACCGACGACCTCGGCGCGACCGGTGAGGGCGTCGTGCGGGTCATCGTCGTCGAGCCGGGGCCCGCGCTCCCGCCCGTCCTGGGCGCCGACTCCGCTGCGATGCGGCCAGACTCGACGCTCGTCGTGCCGGTGCTCGACAACGACCGCGATCCCGCGGGGCTGCCGCTCGAGATCGTCGACGTCGACACCGCCTCGCCGGGCGCGACCGCGTCCATCCGCGACGGTGCCGTGCTCGTCTCCGCCGCGCCCGACGCATCCGACCTCGGCATCGTCGTCACGGTCGAGAACTCCGCGGGCACCGCTGCCGCGAGCTGGCTGCGCATCGACGTCGACCCCGACGCGCCGCCGCCCGCGCCCGACGTCACCGACGTGCAGGTGCCCATCCAGTCGATCGCGTCGGCCGAAGCGGTGCGCATCGATCCGCTCGCGCAGGCGACGGTGCGCGACGGCCGCACCGATGTGCTGCGCGCGAGCCTCCCGCTGCCCGCCGAGGGCGTGACGCTCCGTGACGACGGCACCATCGAGATCCCCATCGCCGACCGCACGCGATTCGTGCCGTTCACGGTCGAGCGCGACGACGCAGGCGGCGCGAGCGCGACGGCCGTCATCGCGGTGCCCGGTCGCCTCGACGCGCTGCCGCAGCTCAAGCCCGGCGTCGCGCCGCTCGCGGCGCGCGCGGGCGAGACGCTCGAGATCGCGATCGACGACGTCGTCGACACCGTCGACGGCGAGGGGGCGATGCTGACCGACGCGAGCGCCGTGCGCGCCGCGCCGACGGACGGCTCGAACCCGGTGATCGACGAGAAGACGCTGCGGTTCGTGCCCGAGCCGGGGTACTTCGGGCCGGCGAGCATCACGTTCGAGGTCACCGACGGCGACAGCCCCACCGATCCCGAGGGGCGGATCGGCACGATCGTGCTGCCGATCGAGGTGCTGCCCGGCGACGGCGTGCCGCTCACCGTGCTCGGCTCCTTCGTGCAGCTCGAGCCCGGCACCGAGCGCACGATCGACCTCGCACGGGTCACGCGGGCGCCCGACCCGGCGCGGATCGAGGGCGCGTCGTGGTCGATCCTCGACGACGTGCCAGCCGGCTTCCAGGCCAGGATCGAGGGCTCGACGCTCACGGTGCGGGCGCTCGACCGCACCGACCGCGGCACGCGCGCGGAGCTGCGCATCGGCGTGCGCGACGCGGCGGGCGAGGGCGTGCCCGGCACCGTCTCGCTCGCGGTGATCTCGACGACCGCCCCGCTCGTCGCGCCCGAGCCCGACGCCGTGACCGTGCGGCGCGGCACGAGCGCCGAGGTGCAGCCGCTCGTCAACGACGAGGCATCCAACCCGTTCCCCGCGACGCCGCTGCGGATCGGCGGCCTGCGCGTGACGGGCGCCGAGCAGCGCGGCATCACCGCGGTCGTCGACGGCACGACGGTGCGCATCGCGGCGTCGTCCACCGCGGCGATCGGCACGACGATCGTGCAGGTGCTCGTGCTCGATGCCGCCGGCGTGCCCGAGCGCGGCGTGTGGAGCCCGATCACCGTGACGGTGCAGGACGTGCCGGACGCGCCGGCCCCGCCCGTGCAGGCGTTCGACGAGCACGTGGACGGGGTCGTGATGATGTCGATCGAGCCGCCCGCGAGCAACGGCAGCCCCATCACCGGCTACCGCGTCGTCAACGTCGCGAGCGGCATCGACGTCGCGTGCGGGCCGACGCCCCGCTGCCGCATCGAGGGGCTGCCGGCCGGCGTCGACCTGCGGCTGCAGGCGATCGCCACGAACGCGGTCGGCGACAGCCTCCCGTCCGAGCCCTCGGAGCCCGTGCACGCCGACCGGCTGCCCGCGGTCGTGCCCGGCGTGCAGGCGATGCCCGCGAGCACACCGGGCTCGGTGCGCGTCGTGTGGCAGGGCGTGCCGCAGCCGCCGGGCGGCACCCCGATCGAGGCGTACCTCGTGCGCGTCTCGGGCTCGGGCCTCGACCAGCTCGTGCGCGTCGGTGCCGCCGAGCGCCAGAGCGTCATCACGGGGCTCACGCCCGGCCGCGCCTACTCGATCGAGGTCGCGGCCGCGAACCGCGCCGGCGTGCCCGATGCCGCCTGGCGCTGGCCGGCAGCACCCGTGCCGTTCACGGCCGTCGGCGTGCCGGGCACGACGCCGGTGCTCGTGACGGGCCACGACGGCGGGAGCGTCACCGTGACCTGGGCGGAGGTCGACCGCGCGGGCGCCGCCAGCGTGCGCTACTCGGCGCGGGTGCTCTCGCCCGGAGAGTCGCAGTCGTGCGCCAGCTCGGGCGGCGGCACCCCCGCGGGGAGCGCCGCGCTCAGCGCGACCCTGCCCGTCGCCCAGGGTGCGCGCGCCGTCGTCGCCGTCACCGCCGACAACGGCTGGCACTGCTCGGTCTCGATCTCCGAGCAGGTGTTCGGCAGGCAGGCGCCAGTCGATCCGGCCTCGCTCGCGGTCGAGGCGGTCTTCGACGCCGCGCGCGACGACGCTGTGGACGTGCGTCTCGTGCGGGCGCCGCAGCCAGCTCAGCAGAGCTGGCTCGAGGCACGCGTGGTGGTCGGCGGTTCGTCGAGCGACTGGCAGCGTGCGGCACGGGGCAGCTGGCTCACGCCGACGGATAGAGCGTTCCCGTACGGGCGCAGCGTGGCGGTCGAGGTCCGGGCGTGTGCGCCGCCTGGCGATGTGACGTGCTCGACGCCGACCGCCGCGGGCAGCGCCGTGCCGTTGACCCTCGTCGCGACGCTGACCGAGTGTCGGCCGCTGCTGCCGCTCGGTGTGCAGCCTCCCGCGAATGCTCTCGCGCAGAACGACGTGCGCGTGAGCTTCCAGGTTCGCGGTGCCTGGACGGAACCGGAGCCTCCAGGCATCGTCCCGATCGGCGCGACCGCGGTGCGGGCGTGGGGCGTCGTAACCTATGGGCAGGCGGGACCGTACACTGACCCGCTGCCGAGCGAGATGACGTGCGGGCTATGACCGGCAGGAAGGAGCCCACAGTGCTGAACGCGAGGGCGGCGGCAGACGCGAGCGCGGTCGACGCGGGCGTCGACGTCTCGACCATCCAGGAGCTCGCCGAGCGGGTCGTCGAGCAGGTCGAGCGCGTGCTCGTCGGCAAGCCGCACGTCGTGCAGCTCTCGCTCACCGCGATGCTGAGCAACGGGCACCTCCTGATCGAGGACAACCCCGGCACCGGCAAGACGTCGCTCGCTCGCGCGCTCGCGACCGCGATCTCCGGGACGTCGAACCGCATCCAGTTCACCCCCGACCTGCTGCCGGGCGACATCACGGGCGTGAGCGTGTGGAGCCAGGGCTCCGGGGAGTTCGAGTACCGTCCCGGTCCGGTGTTCGCGAACATCGTGCTCGCCGACGAGATCAACCGCGCGAGCCCGAAGACGCAGTCGGCGCTGCTCGAGGTCATGCAGGAGGGGCGCGTCACGGTCGACGGGATCGCGCATCCCGTGCCGCAGCCGTTCATGGTGATCGCGACGCAGAACCCGGTCGAGCACGCGGGCACCTACCAGCTGCCCGAGGCGCAGCTCGACCGCTTCGCGCTCAAGGCGTCGATCGGCTACCCCGACCACGCCTCGACGCTGCGCATCCTCGCCGACTCGGGCGACGAGCTCTCGCCCGAGGGGGTCGAGCCGGTCGCCGATGTGCGGCTCATGCAGGCGCTCGCGCGCCAGGTGCGCGCCGTGCACGTCGAGGCGTCGATCGTCGACTACGTCGCGCGGCTCGTCGACGCGACGCGCGAGGCCGACGAGGTGCGACTCGGCGTCTCGGTGCGCGGCGCGCTCGCGCTCGTGCGGACGGCGCGCGCGTGGGCCGCGATCCACGGCCGCGACTACGTCACGCCCGACGACGTGAAGGCGCTCGCCGTGCCGGCGCTCGCGCACCGCCTCGTGCTGCAGCCGGAGGCGGAGTTCGACGACGTCCGGCCCGAGAGCATCGTGCAGCAGCTCATGCTCACCGTGGCGCCGCCCAGGCGCTGACGATGCGCTGGCTCGACGCCGCCCTGCGCGCCATCACCCCGTGGGGCTGGGCGCTGCTCGCGGTCGTCGCGCTCGGCGTGTTCCTCGCCCGCTCGCTCGGCTGGGCGGAGGCGCTCGTCGCGGCCGTCGCCGCCGCGACCCTGCTGCTCGGCGCGATCCCGTGGATCGTCGGCGAGCGCTGGGCGCGCGCCCGCATCGGCCTGAGCGCCGAGCGCGTGCCGGTCGGCGCCGACGCGCTCGCGCTCATCGAGGTCTCGCGCCCCACGCGCGCCGCGACGCCGCGCCAGATCGACCTCGACATCGGCGACGAGGAGGCGGTGCTCGAGATCCCGTCGCTCGCCGTCGGCGGCAAGGTGCTGCGCTCGGTGCCGCTCGACACGAGCCGTCGCGGGCTGCGCACGATCGGGCCGGCGACGATCATGCGCACCGATCCGTTCGGCGTGCTCGAGCGGCGCCACCGGCTCACCGAGACGCGCACGCTCGTCGTGCACCCGCGCGTCGTGCGGCTGCCCGGCGGCGCGGGCGGCATCGTGCGCGACGTCGACGGGGAGGCGGCCGCCGAGCGCACGGCAGACGACGTCTCGTTCCACAGCTTGCGCGAGTACGCGCCGGGCGACGACCGGCGGCTCGTGCACTGGCGCTCGAGCGCTCGCCACGGCTCGCTGCTCGTGCGGCAGTTCGAGCCCGCCCGGCGCGCCGACACGCTCATCGTGCTCTCGACCGACCCGCGCGAGTACGACGGCGACGACTTCGAGCTCGCCCTCTCGATCGTCGGCACCCTCGGCCTCGCCGCGATCGCCGACCGCCGCTCGCTGCGCATCGTCGAGAGCCCGCGAGCGGAGCGCGGCCCGGTGCGGCCGATCGACGCGGTCACGCGCGACCGGCTGCTCGACGCGCTCGCGGTGCTCGAGGCGCGGAGCGGCGTCGGCATCGCGGCCACTGCGCGCGCGGCGCGCAGCACGGCGCGCGGCAGCGTCGCGTGGCTCGTGACCGGGTCGACCGTGCCGCCGCGCGAGCTCCGCACCGCGGCGAACGGCATGCCGGAGGGCGTCGTCTCGGTCGTCGTGCGCGCCGCGGTCGGGGCGGTGCCGACCAGGGCGCGGCTCGGCGACGCCGACGTCGCGACCGTCGGCGCGATCGAGGACCTCTCGCGCGGCATCGGCGACGCGGGGCGCGCGTGATCCGCCGCGCGCCGAGCGTCGGCCTGCTCATGCTCGCCATCGCGGCCGCGTGCGTGCCGATGTGGTGGATCTTCGGCACCCTGCAGCTCGTCGTCGCCGTGTCGGTCTCGCTGCTCGTCGGCGCCGGCATCGGCGTCCTCGGCGCGGTGCGCCGCTGGGGCTCGCTCTCGATGCTGCTCGTCGCGCTCGCCGCCCTCGCCGTGCTCGCCGTGCCGCTCACAGCCCCGCAGCGCATAGGGCGCGGCGAGTGGGGCGAGGGGCTCCTCGACGCCGCGGCCGCGACCGTGCTGTCGTGGCGGCGGCTGCTGACGATCGGGCTGCCGGTCGGCACGAGCGACGCGCTGCTCATCGCGCCCGTGCTGCTCGTGCTCTTCGGCACCCTAATCGGCGTGTCGATCGCGCTGCGGTCGCGCACCGCCGAGTCGGCCGCGCTCGTGCCCGCCGTGATCGGCGTCTGGTCGATCCTGTGGGGGCCGCTCGCGATGCCCGTCCCGTGGCTGCTCGGCATGATCGCGCTCGTCCCGATCGGCGCCTACATCACCGTCGTGCGGCAGGCGAGGAGGCGCAGCCGCGCGCCGCGCGCGCTCTCGTCGCTCGCGCGCCGCGTCGGCGCGGGCGTCGCCGTCGCGGTCGTCGCTGCGATCGCGGCCGGCACGGCGGGCGCGCTCGTCGAGCTGCCGGAGCGCGTCGTGCTGCGCGGCGGGAGCACGTCGTCCGTCGAGCTGCCGGGCGCCTCGCCGATGGCCTCCTACCGCTCGTTCTGGGCCGAGGACCGGCGCGGTGCCCGCCAGCTCACCGCCACGGGCCTCGTGCCGGGGGACCGCATCCGCATCGCCGCCCTCGACGGCTACGACGGGGAGGTGCTCACCGTCGAGCGCGCCGGCTTCGAGCGCGTCGCGAGCGCCGAGGAGGGCAGCGGCCGGCTCGTCGGCATCACGATCGACGAGCTCTCGAGCGCGTGGCTGCCCACCGTCGGCGTGCCGACCGGCGTGCGGTTCGTCGGCGAGCGTGCCGAGCAGCTCCGCTCGACGCTGCACCGCGACCGGGGCCTCCGCACCCTCATCGTCGAGGCGGGGCTCCGGCCGGGCGACGGCTTCCAGATGCAGGTCGAGCAGGGCGCGCCGATCGTCCCGCCCGAGCGGGTGCAGGAGCTCGTGCCCGGCGACCCCGGGCGGGCGGCGATCGAGCTGCCGGAGGAGATGCTCACCGCGCTCGCCGCCTGGACGGGCGACGCAGAGACGCCCGGCGCGCGCCTGCAGGCGATGGTCGACGGCATGCGCGCGAGCGGCTACATCAGCCACGGCGTGCTCGACGACGAGGCGCCCTCCCGCCCCGGCCACTCGCGCGAGCGGCTCATCGAGCTCTTCACCGAGCCCATGATCGGCGACGCCGAGCAGTACTCCACGGCGGCGATGCTGCTCGCGCGCCAGCTCGGCTTCGACGCGCGCGTCGTGGTGGGCTTCACCCCCGATGCGATCGAGCCGGGGCTCCCGACCGCGGTCGTCGGCGCCGATGCGGATGCGTGGATCGAGGTGCGCACGTCGGCGGGCTGGGTCGGCATCGACGTCTCACCCGCGCCGCGCCCGATCCCCGAGCAGGAGCAGGGCGCGCCGGCGATCGTCGAGCAGCCGCCCGCGCAGCAGGCGCCCGCGCCAGCGCCCGGCGGGCAGCGCCAGGGCGCCGACGCTGCGGCGCCGAACGCGCCGGAGCGCAGCGAGGACGGCCCCTCGAGGCTGCTCGCGGCGCTCGGCGCCGCCGCGGCGGTGCTGGGACTGCTCGCGCTCGTCGCCGCACTGCCGGTCGGGCTCGTGGTCGCGAAGGTCGTGCGCCGCAGGCGCCGCCGTCGCGCCGACGAGCCGCGCGACCGGGCCGAGGGCGCGTGGGCGGAGGTCGTCGACGGCCTCCGCGACCGCGGCGACGCGGCGCCGGAGGGCGGCACGCGGGTCGAGCAAGCCGGCGAGGACGAGCGGATGCGTGAGCTCGCGCACCGCGTGGACCGCGCGGTGTTCGCGCCGAGGCCCCCGACCGAGCCGGAGGTCGATGCCGCCTGGGCGCTGAGCGACGCGGTGCTCGAGCGCCGCGACGAGGGGGAGGGGCGACTGCGGTCGGTGCTCGCGCGCCTGAACCCCGCATCGCTCGCGAAGCGGTAGCCGGGAGCCGTCTCCACAGCCCCGCGCCGTGGCGGTGCGCGGTGCCGCGCTCGAGCGGCACCCTGCCGCCATGGAGACGCGCATCGACCTCCCGCGCCCGCCCGTCGAGCCGGAGCCCGCGTCGTTCCCGCTGCTCGCGAGCCTCGCCCCGGTGCTCGGTGCGATCGCGATGTGGCTGCTGCAGCAGACGCCGACGGTGCTCGTGCTCGCGCTCCTCGGACCGGTGATCGCGCTCGCGAGCCTCGGCGACGGCCGGCGCGTGCGCAGGGCGCGGGCTCGCCGCGAGGCGGCGCGCTGGCGAGCGGAGGTCGCTGATGTCGCTGAGCGCATCGACCGCGCGGTCGCGGAGCGGCGGCGCGAGCTCGAGGTCGCGCATCCCGACGCCCGCCGGATCGCCGCGCGCCCGCCGCACAACCCGCACCGCTGGCGGCGCGAGCGCGGGGCGCCGCTCGACATCGTGCTGGGCGTCGGCGCGCTGCCCTCGGGGATCGTCGTCGAGGGTGTCGTCCCGGCGACCGACCCCGCCGCGCTGCGCGTGGGCGCGGCCGAGGAGGCGGCGCGGCTGCGCTCGGCAGCATCGGTCGTCGAGGGACCCGTGACGGTCGACGCGCGCGAGGGGATCGGCTTCGTCGGCCCGCCCGTCATCGCGATCGCGCTCGCGCGCGCGGCGCTCGTGCAGGTGCTCGACGCCGTCGCGCCCGACGAGGCGGAGGTGATCGCGCCCGACGACGAGGCCTGGGACTGGCTCGCGCCCCTCCCGCACCCCGTGCACCGCGAGCCCGGCCACCACGTGCGCGTCGTCGGCGACGACGTCGACGTCACGCTCGCCATCGCGCCGGCGCCGGCGCTCCTGCCGCGCGAGTGCCGGGTCGTCGTGCGCGCCGCGCTCGACGCCGCGCGGCTCGCGGGGCGCGAGGTCGTGCCGACGGCGCTCAGCGCGAGGGAGGCCGCGAGCGTCGCTCGCACGCTCGCGCTCGCCGCCGAGCACGCTGGGCTCCGCCGCGCGAGCGGGCTGCCCGGCCGCGTCGAGCTCGACGCGCTGCCACCGGGGGAGGGCGGACTCGAGGCGGTGTTCCTCGTCGCCGATGCCCCGATCCCGCTCGACCTCGTGCGCGACGGGCCGCACGCCGTCGTGGGCGGCACGACCGGCGCCGGCAAGAGCGAGCTGCTCGTCGCGTGGGTCGCGGCGATGGCGGCGGGCCGCTCGACCGAGGACGTGTCGTTCCTGCTCGTCGACTTCAAGGGCGGTGCGTCGTTCGCCGCGCTGCACGCGCTCGCGCACGTCGTCGGCGTCATGACCGACCTCGACGAGGCGGGCGCGCGGCGCGCGATCGAGAGCCTCCGAGCAGAGCTCCGGCGGCGTGAGCGCGCCCTCGCCGAGCGAGGCGCGCGCTCGATCGAGGAGGCGACGGGACTGCCGCGGCTCGTCATCGTCGTCGACGAGTTCGCCGCGATGCTCGACGAGCTGCCCGACCTGCACCGGCTCTTCGTCGACCTCGCGGCGCGCGGCCGCTCGCTCGGCGTGCACCTCGTGCTGTGCACGCAGCGACCCGCCGACGCGGTGCGCGACGCGCTGCTCGCCAACTGCGGCATCCGCATCTCGTTGCGCGTGACCTCCGAGGCCGACGCCGTCGCTGTGACCGGGAGCCCGGAGGCGGCGGCGATCCCGCTCGAGGCGCGCGGCCGCTGCGTCGTGCGCGTGAGCGGTGGCGCGACCCGGCTCGCGCAAGCGGCGCTCGCCTCGCCCGCGCTCCTGCAGCGGCTCGTCGCTGCCTCCGCGGCGATGGCGAGGCCGCCGCGGCCGTGGCGCGAGCCGCTACCGGCCCGCGTGCGGCTCGCTGCCGTGGCGCTCGACGGTGCGGACGCGCGCGGGGATCGCGCAGCGGTCAGCGTGCGGCTCGGTCTCGTCGACCGGCCCGCGCGGCAGGCCATCGATCCCGTGCGGTGGCGACCCGCGGCCGACGGACCGCTGCTCGCGATCGGCGGTGCTGGCAGCGGCCGCTCGAGCCTCGCCGACCTCATCGCCGGCGAGCTCGGGACCGCCGTCGTCGACCGCGAGGACGCGCTGTGGGATGCGCTCGAGGGGGCCGCAGCGCCGGGAGGGCACGGGGCGCTCGTCGTCGACGACCTCGACCTGCAGCTCGCGCGGCTCGGCGAGGCGCAGCAGGCGATCGTCGTGCAGCTGCTGCTGCGCCGCATGCGCGAGGGCGGCGCGGTCGCACTCACCGCCCGGCGCGTCTCGAGCGCGATGAGCCAGGTCGCAGCCCTCGCAGAGACGCGCGTGCTGCTGCGCATCGCGAGCCGCCAGGAGCACATCGTCGCGGGCGGTGCGGGCGCCCTGCACGACGCGAGCCTGCCGCCGGGTGCCGGGTGGCTCGCCGACGAGCGCGTCCAGCTCGCGCTGCCCGACGCGCCAGCGCCGCGGCGCGAGCCGGCGTGGGTGTCGATGCCGATCGGTCCGATCGCCGTCGTGCGCGGCGCCGGGGTCGAGCTCCCGCTCGCGCTCGCCGGCGCGCCGCGACCCGCGCCCGGCACGAGCGCGACCGCGGTCGTCGGCTCCGTCGCCGAGTGGGAGGCGGCGTGGGGCGAGCTCGACCGGCTGCGCGCCGAGCGGCCGGTCGTCGTGCTCGGGGTCGACGAACGGGCGCTGCGGCAAGTGCTGCGGCACGCGCCGCCCGCGCCGCCGATGCGCGAAGCGCCCGCCTGGCTGCTGCAGGACGGGCGCTTCGCGAGGCTGCGCTACCCGAGCAGGGACGCCACCGATGCGGCCTGAAGCCCGAGCGCCGAGGCGACGCCCTCGTGCGCGACCCGCCCGCCGGTCGTGTTGAGGCCAGCCGCGAGCCCCGAGTCGGCCTGCAGCGCGTCGCGCCAGCCGAGGTCGGCGAGCCGCAGCGTCGCGGCGAGGGTCGCGTTCGTGAGCGCCTCGGTCGAGGTGCGCGGCACGGCGCCCGGCAGGTTCGCGACGCACGCGAACACGGTGCCGTGCACGTCGAACGTCGGGTCGCCGTGCGTCGTCGGCCGCGAGTCGGCGAAGCAGCCGCCCTGGTCGATCGCGATGTCGACGAGCACCGAGCCGGGACGCATCCGCTCGACCATCTCGCTCGTGACGAGCTTGGGCGCCTTCGCACCCGGGATGAGCACCGAGCCGATCACGAGGTCGGCGTCGACGACGGCCTGGTCGACGGTCACGCGGTTCGAGTGCAGCGTCTGCACGCGGCCGCCGTAGATGGTGTCGAACTGGCGCAGCCGCGGGAGCGAGACGTCGAGCACCGTGACGCGCGAGCCGAGCCCGACCGCCATCTCGACCGCTGCGGTGCCAGCGACGCCGCCGCCGAGCACGACCGTGTGGCCCGCGCGGGTGCCCGGCACGCCGCCGAGCAGCAGCCCGGCCCCGCCCTGCGGCGCGGTGAGCAGCGAGGCGCCCTGCACGACCGAGAGGCGGCCGGCGACCTCGCTCATCGGCGCGAGCATCGGCAGCGAGCCGTCGGGCGCGCGCACCGTCTCGTACGCGATCGCGGTCGTGCCGCGGTCGAGCAGCGCCTGCGCGAGCTCGGGTGCCGCCGCGAGGTGCAGGTAGGCGAAGAGCGTCAGGTCGTCGCGCAGGAGGTCGAGCTCGGGGCCGACCGGCTCCTTGACCTTGAGCACGAGCTGCGCGCTCCAGGCCTCCTCGGCCGTGGCCACGATGCGGGCTCCGGCCGCCTCGAACGCCTCGTCGGTGATCCCGCTGCCGACGCCCGCGCCGGTCTCGACGAGCACCTCGTGGCTGCGCGCGACGAGCTCCGTCGCGCCGGTGGCGGTGAGCGCGACGCGCGCCTCGTCGGTCTTGATCTCGCGCGGGACGCCGATCAGCATCACGCGGCCTTCGTGCTCGCGATCGCGCGATCGATGACGTCGACCGCCTCGCGCAGCTGGTCGTCGGTGATCGCGAGGCTCGGCAGGAACCGCAGCACGTTGTAGTCGGTGCCGGCGGTGAGCACGAGCACGCCGTCCTCGCCGCACGCCTTCGAGATGGGCGCGGTCGGGATCGGGGCGCCCGAGGCGGCGTCGATGAGCTCGATCGCGAGCATCGCGCCGCGACCGCGCACCTCGATGATCTCCTCGTGGCGCTCGGCGAGCTCGTCGAGCAGCGGGCGCAGCACGCGCTCGACCCGCTGCGCCTGCGCATTGAGGTCGTGCTCCTCGATCTGCTCGAAGACGGCGACGGCCGCGGCGCACGAGACGGGGTTGCCGCCGAAGGTGCCGCCGATGCCGCCGGTGTGCACGGAGTCCATGATCTCGGCGCGGCCGGTGACGCCCGCGAGCGGCATGCCGCCCGCGATGCCCTTCGCCGAGAGCACCATGTCGGGCTCCCAGCCGAACAGCGACGACGCGAACGTCGCGCCGGTGCGCGAGATGCCCGACTGCACCTCGTCGGCGATCATCA
Source organism: Agrococcus sp. TSP3-2-1 (assembly GCF_049897585.1). Classification (NCBI taxonomy): domain Bacteria; kingdom Bacillati; phylum Actinomycetota; class Actinomycetes; order Micrococcales; family Microbacteriaceae; genus Agrococcus; species Agrococcus sp. TSP3-2-1. The sequence goes on along the minus strand of NZ_JAFCWN010000003.1, from coordinate 101,521 downwards.
CGACGCCGTGCTCGGTGCACCACTCCTGCATCGCGGGCAGGTAGCCGTCGGCGGGCACGATGAAGCCGCCCTCGCCCTGGATGGGCTCGATGACGAGGCACGCGAGGTCGGAGACGCCGACGTGCTTCTCGAGGTAGTACTGGGTGCGCTCGGCCGCCTCGGCGCCGTCGAGGCCGTCGTGCAGCGGGTAGGAGCCCGGCGCGTGGAAGATGTCGGAGGCGAGCGGCCCCATGCCCGTCGCGTACGGCGCCGGCTTGAAGTTCATCGTCATCGTCAGGTTCGTGCGGCCGTGGTAGCCGTGCTCGACGACGGCGACCGCGCGGCGGCCCGTGAACTTGCGGGCGATCTTGACGCCGTTCTCGACTGCCTCCGAGCCGGAGTTGACGAAGAACGTCTTCTTCTCGAAGTCGCCGGGCGTGTGCTTCCCGAGGTACTCGGCGACGCGCACGTAGGGCTCGTAGGGCGTCGTGCCGAAGAGCGAGTGGGTGAGCTTCCCGACCTGCTCGCGCACCGCGGCGACGACGGCGTCGTTCGTGTGGCCGATCGTCGTCACGCCGATGCCGCAGCCGAGGTCGATGAAGCGGTTGCCGTCGACGTCGGTGATGATCGCGTCATGCGCCTCCGCGATGAACACGGGCAGCTGGTGCGGGATGCCCTGGGGGACGGCCGCTGCCTTCCGCTCGAGGAGCGCGCGGCTGTTCGGGCCGGGGATCTCCGTGACGATCGAGCGGGAGGGCGCGGTGGCGACGGTGTCAGTCATGCCGCCGATCCTACGCCCGAGCGCGCGCGAGCGGGCGCTCCCGGCAGGCCGCGCCTACGCTGGAGCCATGCCGATGCGCCACGCCTACGCCGTCGAGGTCGAGTGGACGGGAGCGGGAGCCGACGGCACCGCGACCTACCGCTCCTACACGCGCGACCACGTCGTGCGCGTCGAGGGCCTCCCCGACATCCTCGGCTCCGCCGATCCGACGTTCCGCGGTGACCGCGGGCGCCACAACCCCGAGCAGCTGCTCCTCGCCGCGCTCGCGCAGTGCCACATGCTCAGCTACCTCCACCAGGCGGCGAGTCGCGGCATCGTCGTGACCGCCTACCGCGATGCGGCGACGGGCGAGATGGAGACGAGCGGCACCGGCGGCCGCTTCACGCGCGCGGTGCTGCGCCCGGTCGTGACGATCGCCGACGCGACGCAGGCGGCGGATGCGCTCGACGCGCACGGGCAAGCGGGTCGCGACTGCTTCATCGCATCCTCCGTCGCCTTCCCGGTGCTGCACGAGCCGACGATCGTGGCGGGCGGCGAGGTCGTCGCGCAGCACGAGCGGGCCGCCGACGCCGAGGAGGTGCGCTGATGCGCCGGCGCGTGATCGTGCTCGGCTCGACCGGTTCGATCGGCACGCAGACGCTCGACGTCATCCGCGCGAACCCGGGCCGCTTCGAGGTCGTCGGGCTCGTCGCGGGCTCCGACCGCGCGGGCCTCGAGGCGCAGCAGGCGGAGTTCGGCGGCGAGGCCGCGCTCGGGGCCGACGCGGCGGTGACGATGATCGAGGCGGTCGAGTGCGACGTCGTGGTCAACGGCATCACCGGCTCCGTCGGCCTCGCGCCCACGCTCGCCGCGCTCGACGCGGGCCGGGTGCTCGCGCTCGCGAACAAGGAGTCGCTCATCGCGGGCGGCGACCTCGTCATGCAGCGCGCGGAGCCCGGGCAGATCGTGCCGGTCGACTCCGAGCACTCGGCGATCGCGCAGTGCTTGCTCGCGGGTGACGCGCTCGAGGTCCGCAGGCTCGTGCTCACGGCATCCGGGGGTCCGTTCCGAGGCTGGTCGCGCGAGCGGATGGCGGCCGTGAGCCCCGCGGATGCGCTCGCGCACCCCACGTGGGACATGGGCCCGATGGTGACGACGAACTCCGCGACGCTCGTGAACAAGGGGCTCGAGGTCATCGAGGCCCACTTGCTGTTCGACGTGCCCTTCGATCGCATCGACGTGACGGTGCACCCGCAGTCGATCGTGCACTCGATGGTCGAGTTCGTCGACGGCTCGACGATCGCGCAGGCCTCGCCGCCCGACATGCGGCTGCCGATCTCGCTCGGGCTCGACTGGCCGCACCGCGTCGCGGGCGTCGGCGTGCCGCTCGACTGGACGCGCGCGTCGACGTGGTCGTTCGAGCCGCTCGACGAGGATGCGTTCCCATCGGTCGCGCTCGCGAAGCGCGTGGGGCGGGCCGGCTCGACGTTCCCTGCCGTCTTCAACGCCGCGAACGAGCAAGCGGTCAAGGCCTTCCACCTCGGCGAGATCGGCTTCCTCGACATCCTGCCGGCGGTCGAGCGCGTGCTCGAGCAGCACGAGCCGGGCGAGCTCACGGTCGAGCACGTGCTGCAGGCGGAGCGCTGGGCGCGCCGTGCCGCGGACGAGATCTGCGGCGTCGGCCGGTGACGGTCGAGGTCCGACGAGCGACGGCGGCGGATGCGTCGAGGCTCGCGGCGGCGGAGCCTCCCGGCGCCGCTGTGGCCGCGTCGCATCTGCGCCGGCAGGAGGCGGGCGAGGTGCTCTTCCTCGTCGCGCTCGAGGACGGCGTGCCGCTCGGTTCTGGCGTGCTCGTGCTCGGCGACGTGCCCGAGCTGCGCCACCTCTTCGTCGACGAGGTCGCGCGCGGCCGTGGCATCGGCGCCTCGCTCATCGGCGCTGCCGAGCGGGAGGCGGCGGCGATGGGGGCGACGCTCGTCGAGCTCGGCGTGGGCGTCGACAACCCGAGAGCGGCCGCGCTCTACCGCCGCCTGGGCTACGTCGAGACGGGAGAGCGCTCGACGACGACGTACGAGTACGTCGACCGCGACGGCGTGCGCCGCGCCGCGACGGAGACGGACGTGCACATGCGGCAGCGGCTGCGAGGCTGACGCGGCGCTGCCGCGCCGCGCGCAACGGACCCCATCTCGGCAATCGGACCCGAGATCTCGGGTCCCGTTCGGGAGATGGGGTCCAGGTATGCGCCTGCGTCGAGCCAAGGAGGATCGAGCGGGGGTTGAACGCGGCGCACGGGGCGGGAGTCAGCCGGAGCGGTCGAGCACGACGCGCACCTCGGCGGCGTCGATCGCCGCGACGACCTCACCGGCGTCGTCCCACCAGCGCGCGTAGTGGTCGGGGTCGCGGTTGATCTGCACCGCGTGCGCGACGCGCGTCGGCGCCATCGCGTCGCGCCCCTCGACGCGCGCGAGCGCCCGGTAGAAGAGCACGGCCGAGCCGTACGCATCCATGCGCACCTCGTAGGGCCCCCAGCCGTCGCGCTGCTGGAAGAGGCCGCGCGAGTCGGGCCCCGCCTCGTCGCCGCGATCGAGCACGCGCAGGCTCGACTCGCCCATCGCCGTCATGACCGCGAGCTGCACGTCGCGCTCGCCGAGGCCCATGTCGCGGCCCGCGCGCATGACGATCGCGGCGCTCTCGAGCTGCGCGCCGCGCCACTCGCCGACCCGCGCGGGCAGCTCGCCCTCGACGCGGGCCGACTGCGGCGGCGGCACGGGCTCGGCGGGCGGCCGAGTCGCGACGAAGACGAGCAGCACCACGAGCGCGACGCCGACGAGTCCCGCGATGAGGCCCAGCGCGTCGCCGCCGGGCGCGACGCGCTCGGCGACGGCGCGGCGGGCTCGAGCGGGCATGCGAGTGACGGTAGCCGCGTCGCCTATGCGCGCCACCGCATCCGCGTGCACGGCTGATAGGCACCGGCGGTAGCCTGGCGGGCGATATGGAAGCCGTGCTGCTGTACCTCGTCGGCGTGCTCGTCGTCGTGATCGGCCTGGCCGTCTCGATCGGCCTGCACGAGATCGGCCACCTCGTGCCCGCGAAGCTCTTCGGCGTGCGCGTCGGCCAGTGGATGATCGGCTTCGGCCCGACGCTGTTCTCGAAGCGCTTCGGCGAGACCGAGTACGGCGTGAAGGCGATCCCGCTCGGCGGCTACATCTCGATGTCGGGCATGTTCCCGCCGCTCAGGGTCGGCGGCGAGTCGAGGGATGCGTCGACGGGCTTCTTCGACACGCTCGTCCAGGATGCGCGCGACTCGAGCGCCGAGACGATCCATGAGGGCGAGGAGGAGCGGGCGTTCTGGCGCCTCCCGACGTGGAAGCGCATCGCGATCATGCTCGGCGGGCCGCTCATGAACCTCGTGCTCGCGGTCGTGCTCTACGCGATCGTGCTGTGCGGCTTCGGCATCGCCGTGCCCTCGACGACCGTCGCGAGCGTCTCGGAGTGCGTCATCGCCGCCTCGGAGGAGCGCGCGGAGTGCGAGCCCGGCGATCCGCTCGCGCCCGCCGCTGAGGCCGGCGTGCAGCCCGGCGACACGATCGTCTCGATCGACGGGCAGCCCGCGAGCAGCTGGGATGACGTGCAGGCCGCGATCCGCGACCTCGCGGGACAGCGGGTCGAGCTCGTCGTCGAGCGCGACGGCGCCCGGCAGGCGCTGCAGCTCACGCCGCTCGCGACCGAGCGCTACGTCTTCGACGACCGCGGCGACCCGGTCGAGGTCGACGGGCGGCAGCTCACCGAGACTGTCGGCTTCGCGGGCGTCGGCCCGCAGTACGAGGTCGCGCAGCAGCCCGCGTCGGCGGTGCTGCCGGCGGTCGGCGACAACGTCTGGCGCGTCGGGCAGCTCATCGTCAACCTGCCGCAGCGGCTCGTCGACGTCGCGGCGGCCGCGTTCGGGCCGGGGGAGCGCGACCCGAACGGCCCGATGTCGGTCGTCGGCGTCGGCCGCATGGCGGGCGAGATCGCGGCGCTCGACCAGGTGCCGGTGCTCGAGCGCATCAGCGCGATGCTCCAGCTGCTCGCGAGCCTCAACGTCGCGCTGTTCGTCTTCAACCTCATCCCGCTCATGCCGCTCGACGGCGGCCACATCCTCGGCGCGCTCGTCGACGCGGTGCGGCGCGGCTGGGCGAGGCTGCGCGGCACGGTCGCGGCGCCGCTCGACACCGCGAAGTGGGTGCCGGTCACGCTCGTCGTGACGGGCCTGCTCGGCATCATGAGCGCGCTGCTCATCTACGCCGACATCGTCAAGCCGATCGCGCTGTTCGGCGGGTAGCGGGGCTCAGGCCTCGGGCGTCCCCTGGTGGAAGCGCTGCCGCCAGCGCCCGCCGACGCGCACCCACAGCGAGCTGCGCAGCGCGCTCCCGCGACCGCCCACCGAGCGCCACACGAGCAGCAGGGCGTCGTCGCCGAGCTCGTGCGTCGCGAGCACCTCGAGCTCGGTGCGCTCCGGCAGCGGCGCGATCTCGGCGAGCAGCTCGTCGCGGCTCCAGCGGCGGCCCGAGGCGCCGATCTCCTCCCACTCGGGGTGCAGCAGCGCCGCGACGCTCGCGGGATCGGCGCGCACCTCGTCGCTCAGCAGCGAGCGCTCGAGCCGCACGACCTCGGCCTCGACGGGCGTGTCGGTGAGGAAGTCGAAGCCGTCGAAGAGGTCGGGCGAGGCGGGGGCCTCGGTGGCGGCGGATGCGTCGGCGGGCTCCCGCGCGCCGGTCGCCTCGGCGGCGCGCGGCGCGGGCACCGCCGCCGGGGTCACGCCCCCGAACCCGGGTCCCGCATCCGGCACCGCCCCCCGCTGGTAGGCGGCCGCCGCGCCGTTCGCGAGCCGGTCGGCCGCCTCGTTGAGCGGGTGGCCCGCGTGGCCCTTGACCCACTCGAAGCGCACCGTGCCGCCGTCGGCCTTCCGCTCGGCCATCAGCCGGTCGAGCTCCTCGAGCAGCTCGCGGTTCATGACCGGCTTGCCGTCGGCCTTCCGCCAGCCCTTGCGCTTCCAGCCGGCCATCCACTTCGTCACCGAGTTGATGACGTACTGGCTGTCGCACAGGATGAGCAGCTCGTCGACGCCGCGCGTCTGCCGCAGCAGGTCGACGACGGCCGAGAGCTCGCCGATGTTGTTCGTGCCGATGCGCTGCCCGCCCGCGGCCCAGCGCGCGTCGTCGATGTACCAGCCCCAGCCGGTGGGGCCGGGGTTGCCGAGGGAGGAGCCGTCTGCCGCTGCCGTGATCACCCGACGATCCTGCCAGCCGCGCGCAGCCCGCTCCGCCGCACCCCCGCCCCTGCCAGCGCGCCAGGCGATCGTCGTAGCCCCGCCGCGTAGGCTGAGCGCATGGCAGCCATCAACCTCGGGAGCCCCGCGCCGCTCACGCTCGCGCCCCGACGCAAGACCCGGCAGATCAAGGTCGGCAAGGTGCTCGTCGGCGGCGACGCGCCCGTGTCGGTGCAGTCGATGACCACGACGAAGACGACCGACATCAACGCGACGCTCCAGCAGATCGCCGAGCTCACCGCGACCGGCTGCGACATCGTGCGCGTCGCCGTGCCGAGCCAGGACGACGCGGATGTGCTGCACATCATCGCGAAGAAGAGCCAGATCCCGGTCATCGCCGACATCCACTTCCAGCCGAAGTACGTCTACCAGGCCATCGACGCGGGCTGCGCCGCCGTGCGCGTCAACCCGGGCAACATCCGCAAGTTCGACGACCAGGTCGGCGAGATCGCCAAGCGCGCGAAGGCCGCGGGCGTGAGCCTCCGCATCGGCGTCAACGCGGGCTCGCTCGACCCGCGCCTGCTCGAGAAGTACGGCAAGGCGACGCCCGAGGCGCTCGTCGAGTCGGCGGTGTGGGAGGCGAGCCTGTTCGAGGAGCACGACTTCCACGACTTCAAGATCTCGGTCAAGCACAACGACCCCGTCGTGATGGTCAAGGCGTACCGCCAGCTCGCAGAGCGGGGCGACTGGCCCCTCCACCTCGGCGTCACGGAGGCCGGCCCCGCGTTCCAGGGCACGATCAAGTCGGCGACCGCGTTCGGCATCCTGCTCTCCGAGGGCATCGGCGACACGATCCGCGTCTCGCTCTCGGCGCCGCCGGTCGAGGAGATCAAGGTGGGCATGCAGATCCTGCAGTCGCTGAACCTCCGCGAGCGCAAGCTCGAGATCGTCTCGTGCCCCTCGTGCGGCCGCGCGCAGGTCGACGTCTACTCGCTCGCCGACTCGGTGACCGAGGGGCTCAAGGACGTGCAGGTGCCGCTGCGCGTCGCGGTCATGGGATGCGTCGTGAACGGTCCGGGCGAGGCGCGCGAGGCCGACCTCGGGGTCGCCTCGGGCAACGGCAAGGGGCAGATCTTCATCAAGGGCGAGGTCGTCAAGACCGTGCCGGAGGCGGAGATCGTCGCCACGCTCATCGAGGAGGCTCGCCGCATCGCCGACGAGGAGGGCCTGCCCGCGGGCGAGGCCCAGGTCGTCACCGCCTGAGGTGGGCGCGCCCCAGCAGGCCGGCGAGCCGCTGCAGCGCGAGCCGCAGCACCCGGCGCAGCGCCGCACGCTCGCCGTCCTCTCGCTCGCGCAAGCGCTCGGGGGGCTCTCGAACGGCGTCGCGCTCGGCGTCGGCTCGCTGCTCGTCGCGCAGGTCACGGGCCGCGACGAGCTCGCGGGGCTCGCCGCGACGCTCCTGACGCTCGGCGGCGCGGCGCTCGCGGTGCCGCTCGCGCGGCTCGCGCAGCGGCGCGGGCGCCGCATCGCGCTCACGAGCGGCGCGCTGCTCGCGCTCGCCGGCGCGCTGACGCTCGCGATCGGCGGCACGCTCGGCTCGGCGGTGATGGTGCTGCCCGGCTTCCTCGTGCTCGGCGGCGCGATGGCGGTCAACCTGCAGTCGCGCTTCGCCGCGACCGACCTCTCGACCCCGCACCGTCGCGGTCGTGACCTCTCGCTCGTCGTCTGGATGACGACGATCGGCGTCGTGGTCGGCCCGAACCTCATCGGCCCGGGCGATGCTCTCGGCACCGGGCTCGGGCTGCCGCCGCTCGTGGGCGCCTACCTCATCAGCGCCGCCGCGATGGCGGTCGTCGCGGTCGTGCTCTGGACGCTGCTGCGGCCCGACCCGCTGCTCGAGAGCCGCATCGGGGTGCCCGTCCGGGGCGCTGCGCCGCGCCTCCGCCTCGCCCAGCACCCGCGCGCGCTCGCCGCCGTGATCGCGGTCGCCGCCGCGCACGCGACGATGGTGGGCGTCATGGCGCTCACGCCCGTGCACCTCGACCACGCGGGCCAGCACCTCGGCGTCATCGGCTTCACGATGAGCGCGCACACCGCCGGCATGTACGCGCTCTCGCCCGTCTTCGGCTGGCTCACCGACCGCGTCGGCGCCCGCACGACCGTGCTCGTCGGTGCCGGCATCCTGCTGCTCTCGATCGCCTCGAACCTCGCCCTGCCCGTCGACCTCGCGCCCGTCGGCCTCGCGCTGCTCGGGCTCGGCTGGAGCGCGGCGACGGTCGCCGGCTCGACGCTCGTCGCCGCCGCGGTCGAGCCGCCGCTGCGCCCCGCGCTGCAGGGCCGCTCCGACCTCGTGATGGGGCTCGCGGGCGCGGGCGCCGGCGCGACGGCCGGACCGATCCTCGGGCTCGTCGGCTACGCGGGGCTCAACCTCGCGATGCTGCCGCTCATCGCGGCGATCGCGATCGCGGCGATCGCCGCGACCGGGCGACGCGTGCCGCAGCCCGCGTAGGCACGGCGATGTCATCGGCCGCGCACGGCGCGAGCCGGTAGCGTGACCGAGGCGGCACCGCCGACCAGCATCGGCAGACCCGACGACGGCCCACCCGACGACGGCCACCCACCGACCGCCACCGATAGGAGCGCGCGTGTCCACAGCAGTCCCCGGCCGGGACCCCATCACGCCCGAGGAGCTCGAGCGCGCGAAGGGCATCATCCGCTCGATCGAGCAGTCGTTCCAGTCGACGGTCGTGGGCCAGCACCAGCTGCTGCGCTCGCTGCTCGTCGCGCTGCTCACCGGTGGCCACGTGCTGATGGAGTCGGTGCCCGGGCTCGCGAAGACGACCGCGGCCGCGACCCTCGCGAGATCCGTCTCGGCCTCGTTCCACCGCATCCAGTGCACCCCCGACCTGCTGCCGAGCGACATCGTCGGCACGCAGATCTACGACCAGCACACGGGCGAGTTCCGCACCCAGCTCGGCCCCGTGCACGCGAACTTCGTGCTGCTCGACGAGATCAACCGCTCGAGCGCGAAGACGCAGTCGGCGATGCTCGAGGCGATGCAGGAGCGGCAGACGTCGATCGGCGGCGAGACGCACCCGCTGCCGCAGCCGTTCCTCGTGCTCGCGACCCAGAACCCCATCGAGCAGGAGGGCACCTACACGCTGCCCGAGGCGCAGCTCGACCGCTTCCTGCTCAAGGAGTTGCTCACGTACCCGTCGCCGACCGAGGAGGCCGAGATCGTGCGGCGCGCCGAGTCGGGGGTCTTCGAGCACGGGCACGGCGAGCCGGTGGCGACGCTCGACGACGTGCGGTTCCTGCAGGGGCTCGTCAAGCGCGTCTACGTCGACCAGGCGATCACGAACTACGTCGTGCAGCTCATGTACGTGACGCGCCACGCGGCCGACTACATCGGCGCGCAGCTCGCGGGCTACATCGAGTACGGCGCGAGCCCGCGCGGCTCGCTGTCGTTCTCGCAAGCGGCGCGCGCGATCGCGCTCGTGCAGGGCCGCGACTGGGTGATCCCGGAGGACGTCAAGGACCTCCGCCACCCCGTGCTGCGGCACCGCCTCATCCTCGGCTACGAGGCCGAGGCCGACGGCGTGACGACCGAGCAGATCATCGACGCCATCTTCGGCGCCGTGCGGACCCCGTAGGACCGGTCGTGGAGCGACGGCTGCGCAAGGTGAAGACGACCATGTCGATTCACGCGCACCGTCGCACCCTCGAGCTGCTCGAGGGGGAGTACCAGTCGATCCACCACGGCCGCAGCCACGACTTCGACGACCTGCGCGAGTACCAGCCGGGCGACGACGTCAAGGACATCGACTGGAAGGCGACCGCGCGCAGCCACGTGCCGCTCGTCAAGCGCTACATCGCCTCCCGCCAGCACAACGTGCTGCTCGTCGTCGACTCGGGGCGCAACATGGCTGCGATCGCCGAGTCGGGGGAGTCGAAGCGCGAGATCGCGATCCTCGTCGCTGGCGTGCTCGGCTACCTCGCGACCCGGCACGGCGACCGCGTCGCGCTGCTCATGGGCGACGCGGAGCGCACCGAGAGCATGCCGGAAGGCGGCTCCGAGGCGCACCTCGAGCGCATGCTGCGGCGCATCGGCGAGGCGGTCTCGATCGACGGGCCGCTCTCGCGGCTCGAGGGGGTGCTCGAGCACGCGGTGCGGCGGATGCGTCGTCGCTCGCTCATCGTCGTGATCGCCGATGACCTCGCGTACACGCACGACCTCGACGTGCACCTCGGCCGCCTCCACACCCGCCACGAGGTGCTGTGGGTCTCGGTCGGCGACGCCGACCTCATGGCTCGCGCCGGCGACCACCGCGAGCTCGTCGGCGTCGACACGGGGCTCGGGCTGCCGTCGTTCCTGCGCCGCGACAAGGGGCTGCGCCGCGCATTCGACGAGCAGTCGGCGCTGCGGCGCGAGCGGCTCGAGGCGGGGCTGCGCTCGCTCGGCATCGCCTCGGTGCGCATCGGATCGAGCGCGACCGCGATCGGCGGCCTCTTCCGCCTGCTCGAGAGGCACCGGCGTGCGCGTCGCTGAGCTCGGCGGCCTGCCCGCGCCCGACACCTACGGACCGTTCGGCTACGGCCCGTGGTGGTTGCTCGGCGCGCTCGCGATCGCCGCGATCGCCGCCGCCTACGCCTTCTCCTGGCTCTTCACGCGCCCGCGGGGCATCCTCGAGCCGCCGCCCCCGCCCGTCGTCCCGATCGACGTGCGCAGCGTCAAGGAGAAGTACCTCGGCATGATCGACGAGGTCGCCGCCGAGCACGCGGCCGGCGACATCGGCCCGCGCGAGCTCGCGCAGCGGCTGAGCCTCGTGCTGCGCTTCTTCGCGCACGAGTCGACCGGCGTCGTCGCCGAGGTCATGACCCTCCGCGACCTGCGCGACGCCGACCTCCCCGCGGTCGAGGGCGCGGTCGCGCAGTACTACCCGGCGTCGTTCCGGCGAGCGGCGAAGCACGACCCGGAGGCGGCGCTCGGCGCGGCGCGGCAGGTGGTGGCCACGTGGATGTGAGCCTGCTCTGGCCGTGGCTGCTGCCGATCGTCGTGGTCGTCGGGCTCGCGCTCGCGATCGTCGGGCTGCTGCTGCCGAAGCGTCGCCGCGACCGCGGCCTGCCGGTCGCGCACGTCGACCGGATGACGGCGCTGCCCGCGTTCCGCGGCGCGCTGACCCGCTACCGGCTCTGGATCGGCGCCGCGCTCGTCGCGGCGCTCGCGGGGCTCACGGTCGCCGGTGCGGTCGCCTCGCGTCCCTCCGGGGTCCACGCGAACCAGGAGGACGACTACAAGCGCGACATCGTGCTGTGCCTCGACGTCTCCGGGTCGATGGTCGACGTCGACGCCGAGATCCTCGGCGTCTACCGGGACATCGCCGCGTCGCTCGACGGCGAGCGCATCGGCATGCGCATCTTCGACGCCTCGAGCGTGATGGCGTTCCCGCTCACGAGCGACTACGACTACATCCAGGAGCAGCTGGGCCGCTACGTGCGGGCGCTGAACGGCACCCTCGGCCCCGAGGAGCAGTTCAACTACCTCGCAGGCACCGCGAGCGGCCTCGGCGCCTCGCTCGTCGGCGACGGGCTCGCGTCGTGCGTGCTCGACTTCGCCGACCTCGAAGCGAGCGAGCGCCCGCGGTCGATCATCCTCGCGACCGACAACGTCGTGAACGGGCAGCAGATCTTCACCCTCCCGCAAGCCGGGCAGCTCGCGGTCGACAACGAGGTGCGCGTGTACGCGATCAACCCCTTCGACTGGGGCGGCGACATGGCGTCGCAAGAGCTGCGCGAGATCGCCGAGGGCACCGGCGGCGCGTACTTCGCGCTCGACTTCGCGCAGACGGTGCCGCAGATCGTCGACCGCGTCAACGCGATCGAGGCGGGCTACATCGAGACGCCCCCGCAGATCCAGGTCGTCGACCGACCGGGGGCGCTCCCGCTCGTCGTGCTGCTGCTCGTCGCGGGCGTCGTCGGGATGGCGTGGAGGGCGAGGCTGTGATCACGTTCCACCCCACGCTCCCCGTGCTCGTCGCGATCGTCGGCGCGCTCGCGCTCGCGCTGTGCGTGTGGCAGCTCGTCGCGGTGCGCGGCCGCCGGGTCGCGTGGCTCCGCCGCTCCCTGCTCGTCGCGCTCGCGGTCGCCATGGCCTTCCGCCCCGCGCTGCCCGGCGGGGAGGTGCCCACGGCATCCATCTCCGCCCGCATCTTCGTCGTCGTCGACACCTCCCAGTCCGTCGCGGCGGAGGACTGGGGGAGCGAGCCGCGGCTCGCGGGCATGCAGGAGGACGTCGTCGAGATCGCCCGCTCGTTCGCGGGCGCCGACATCTCGGTCATCTCCTTCGACTCCCAGGCGCTGCTGCGCGTGCCGCTCACCGACGACGGCTCCGCGGTCATCGAGATGGTGCGGGCGCTGCGGCCGGAGATCGCGCAGCAGTCGCGCGGCACGTCGGTCGCGGCCGCGCACGACCTGCTGCGCACCGAGCTCGAGCGCTCCGCGGCGGCCGATCCCGGCTCGCCCGCGATCGTCTTCTACCTCGGCGACGGCGAGCACACCGCCGAGGAGCCGCCGCAGTCGTTCGCCGACGTCGGCGGGCTCGTCGACCGCGGCCTCGTGCTCGGCTACGGCACGGAGCAGGGCGGGCGGATGCGCATCTCGAGCTTCAACCCGAACGAGGACCGCTACCTGCAGGATCCCGCGGGCGGCGACGCGATCAGCCGCATCGACGAGGGGCAGCTGCAGTCGATCGCGAGCGAGCTCGGCATCAGCTACCTGCACCGGCAGCCCGGGCTCCCGCTCTCGGACGCGCTCGGGCCCATGGCCGCGCTCGACGGCGCCGCGAACCTCGACCGCACCGAGGAGGCGCGGCTCGAGGTCGCGTGGATCCTCGGCCTGCCGATCGCGCTGCTGCTCGCGTGGGAGGGGCTGAGCCTCGCTCGCTCCCTCCGCTCCACTCGCGGCATCCTGCGGACGGAGGCGCCGTGACCGTCCCGATCCCGCCGAGGCCGCGTCGCGTGCTGACCGACCGCCAGCGCCGCAGGCTGCGCTGGTGGCTCATGCTCGGGCTCATCCCCGTCGCGCTCGCGGTGCTCGTCGTCTCGGCGAAGCTCATCAGCGTCAGCGCGCTCTCGCAGACCGCGGTCGACCGCTTCGAGAGCCGCGCGTACGGCCAGGCCGCCGAGGCGGCGCGCGGGCTCGAGCTCTGGAACTGGGTCGAGCCGTGGAAGGCGCCCTTCGGCCTCGGCGTCTCGCTCACGATGAGCGGCGAGCTCGAGCAGGGCAGGGCGAAGCTCGAGGAGTCGCTGCGGCTGCACGGCGAGCCCGTCACCGCGGGACAGACGCACGAGCACTGCGTCATCGTCGCGTCGCTCGCGACCGCGATCGAGAAGCAGGGCGACGCGGCTCGCGAGGGCGACGACCGAGAGGGCGCGAACGCCTTCTACAACGAGGCGCTCGCGCTCATCGCCGCGACGCCGGAGGGCTGCCACGATGAGCCGCGCGAGGGCGAGGCCGACACCGCGGCGCAGCTCGAGGCCGCCGTGCCCCGCATCGAGGAGAAGATCGAGGACTCGGAGCAGGGCGAGGGCGAGGGCGAGGGCGAGGGCGAGGGCGAGGGCGAAGGGAACGAGCCGCAGACGCCCGAGGAGCAGCTCGAGGAGCAGAACCAGGGCGCCCAGACCGAGCAGCAGCAGCAGGACCAGTACGACCAGGGCGGCGACGAGCCGGGCGGCGGCTCGGACGTCGAGCGACCCTGGTGAGTCGGCCCGCACCCCGCTCCGCGCATAGGATCGCTGGGTGATCCGCCTCTCCGAGCTCTTCTTCACCACGCTTCGCGAGGACCCGGCCGAGGCCGAGGTCGCGAGCCACCGACTGCTGCTGCGCGCGGGCTACATCCGCCGCGCCGGCGCCGGCCTGTACTCGTGGCTGCCGCTCGGCCTGCGGGTGCGGCGCAACATCGAGCGCATCATCCGCGAGGAGATGACCGCGGCGGGCGCGCAGGAGGTGCTCTTCCCCGGGCTCCTGCCGCGCGAGCCCTACGAGCGCACGGGACGCTGGACGGAGTACGGCGACGGCATCTTCCGACTGCAGGACCGCAAGGGCGCCGACCACCTGCTCGCGCCGACGCACGAGGAAGTCTTCACGCTGCTCGTGCAGGACCTCGTCTCGAGCTACAAGTCGCTGCCGCTGACGATCTACCAGATCCAGGACAAGTACCGCGACGAGGCCCGGCCCCGCGCGGGCCTGCTGCGCGCGCGCGAGTTCACGATGAAGGACGCGTACTCGTTCGACGTCGACGACGCGGGGCTCGAGGCGAGCTACCAGCGCCAGCGCGACGCGTACGAGCGCATCTTCGCGCGCCTCGGGCTCGAGTACGTCATCGTCTCGGCCGACGCCGGTGCGATGGGCGGCTCGAAGTCGGAGGAGTTCCTGCACCCGACGCCCGTCGGCGAGGACACCATCGTGCGCTCCGCGGGCGGCTACGCCGCGAACGTCGAGGCGTTCGAGACGCTCGCGCCCGAGCCGCAGCCGATCGAGGGACTGCCCGAGGCGCTCGTGCGCGACACCCCCGACACCCCCACGATCGAGACGCTCGTCGCCGACGCCAACGCGCGCTTCCCGCGCGAGGACGGCCGCGCGTGGACGGCCGCCGACACGCTCAAGAACGTCGTGCTGCGGCTGACGCACCTCGACGGCTCGAAGGAGCTCGTCGTCGTCGCCGTGCCCGGCGACCGCGACGTCGACGAGAAGCGCGTCGAGGTCGCCTTCCAGCCCGCCGAGGTCTCGGCGGCGGACGACGACGACTTCAAGGCCAACCCGGCCCTCGTGAAGGGCTACATCGGCCCGTGGTCGCCCTCGGGCGCCGTGCTGGGGGAGGAGGGTGCCACGGGCATCCGCTACCTCCTCGACAAGCGGGTCGTCGACGGCTCGAGCTGGATCACCGGCGCGAACGAGGCCGGCAAGCACGTCTTCGGGCTCGTCGCCGGGCGCGACTTCGTCGGCGACGGCTGGGTCGAGGCGGCGAACGTGCGCGAGGGCGACCCTGCCCCGGATGGGTCGGGTCCCGTCACGCTCGAGCGCGGCATGGAGATCGGCCACGTCTTCCAGCTCGGCCGCAAGTACGCCGAGGCGCTCGGCCTCAAGGTGCTCGACCAGAACGGGAAGCTCGTCACCGTGACGATGGGCTCGTACGGCATCGGCGTCACCCGCAACCTCGCCGCGATCGTCGAGAAGTCGCGCGACGAGCGCGGCATCGTCTGGCCGCGCGAGGTCGCGCCGTTCGACGTGCACGTCGTCGCGACCGGCCGCGACGCGGGCGTGTTCGAGATCGCCGAGGGCGTCGTCGCGAGCCTCGAGTCGCGCGGTCTCGAGGTGCTCTACGACGACCGCCCGAAGGTCTCGCCGGGCGTGAAGTTCGGCGACGCCGAGATCATCGGCGTGCCGCAGATCGTCGTCGTCGGCCGCGACGCGGCCGAGGGTGTCGTCGAGGTCTGGGACCGCGCGACGGGCGAGCGGCAGCAAGCTCGCCTCGACGAGCTCGAGGCAGCGCTCGGCCGCTGACGGGTCAGGCGCCGGGCCTGCGCGCCGGGCGCTCCTCCTCGGCCGGCGGCACCGTCGTCCACTGCCCCGTGACCGACTCGACGTCGCGCCACTCCTCGACGCCGCGCAGCTCGGGCAGCATGTCGCGCGTGAACACGGGGTCCTGGCCCGCGCGGCGCTGCTCGTCGAAGTTCTCGAGCAGCTTGAAGGCGACGCCCGAGAGCAGGCCGATCGCGACGAGGTTGACGATCGCCATGATGCCCATGAGCAGGTCGGCGGTGTTCCACACCGTCGCGGTCGCGACGACCGAGCCGGCGAGCACCGCGACGACCGCGAGCACGCGGTAGGTCGTGAGCACGGCGCGGCTCTCGGTGATGAACTCGATGTTCGACTCGCCGTAGTAGTAGTTGCCGATGATCGACGAGAACGCGAGCAGGAAGACGATGAGCGAGAGCGCGATGCCGGCCCACGCGCCGAGCTCGCCCGTGACCGCTTGGAACGTCAGGTCGATGCCACCCTCCGCACCCGCGAGGTCTGGCGTCGAGACGAGGATGATGAATGCGGTGATGGAGCAGACGAGGAACGTGTCGAAGTAGACGCCGAGCGTCTGCACGAGGCCCTGCTTCGCGGGGTGGGTGACGGCGGCGGATGCGCCGGCGTTGGGAGCGGAGCCGAGGCCAGCCTCGTTCGAGAACATGCCCCGCTTGACGCCCTGCATGATGATCGTGCCGATCGCGCCGCCGGCGACCTGCTGGAACCCGAACGCGCCGGCGTAGATCTCGCCGAGCACGCGCGGCACCTCGGTGATGTTCATCCCCACGATGACGAGCCCGAGGACGAGGTAGAGCAGCGCCATCGCCGGCACGAGCGACTGCGTCACCTTCGCGATGCGGCGCACGCCGCCGAAGACGATGAGGCCCGTGAGCACCGCGACGACGACGCCGATGGCCCACGGCAGCCACGCGGCGTCGGTGCCGACGGTCGAGGTGACCGTCGCGACGATCGTGTTCGCCTGCAGCGACGAGAACGCGAACGGGAAGCAGACGATGAGGATGATCGCGAAGAGGATCCCCATCCAGCGGGCGCCGAGGCCCCGCTGCATGTAGTACGCGGGCCCGCCGCGGAAGCCGTCGGCGTCGCGGTGCTTGTAGAGCTGCGCGAGGGTCGACTCGATGAACGACGAGGCGCCGCCGACGAAGGCCATCGTCCACATCCAGAACACCGCGCCCGGCCCGCCGATCGCGATCGCGGTCGCGACGCCGGCGATGTTGCCGACGCCCACCCGGCTCGCCGCCGAGATCGTGAACGCCTGGAACGACGACACCGACTGCGTGCTGCCGTCGCGCGCGAGCGGCGTGCTGTCGGTCAGCACGCGGAGCATCGCCGGGAACAGGCGCAGCTGCACGACGCCGGAGCGGATCGTGAAGTAGACGCCGAGCAGGGCGAGCACCGGCAGGACGATCCACGTCCACCAGAAGTCGCCGGCCGTCAGGATCGCGTCGTCGAGGGCTGCCATGGCGCAGAGCCTATGAGAGCCCTCCTCCGAGCCCCCCGGGCGGTAGACTGCTGGGTCGGCATCGCATGCCGGATGAGTCGTGAACCAAGGAGCCCACAAGTGAAGATCGATCTGACCGTGCTGAAGACCGTCGAGCGCGAGCGGGAGATCTCCTCGGACGAGCTGATCCGCATCATCGAGCAGGCGATCCTGCAGGCCCACGTCCGCTCGGGCGAGGGCAAGCCCGACCCGGCCGCCCCGCAGCCGCGCGTCGAGGTCGACCGCCGCACGGGCGAGGTCACGCTCTTCGAGCCCGAGCTCGACGAGGACGGCAACCGCATCGGCGAGTCGGTCGCGACGACCGACGACTTCAGCCGCATCGCCGCGACCGCCGCGAAGCAGGTCATCTTCCAGGCGCTGCGCGACAAGAGCGACGAGTCGGTGCTCGGCGCCTACAAGGACCGCGAGGGCGACATCATCGCCGGCGTCGTGCAGCAGGGCACGAACCCGCGCATGGTGCACGTCAAGCTCGGCGACGACATGGAGGCGCTGCTGCCGCCCGAGGAGCAGGTGCCGGGCGCCGAGTACAAGCACGGCCAGCGCCTGCGCGTGTTCATCACGAAGGTCGAACGCGGCCCGCGCGGCCCGCAGGTGACCGTCAGCCGCACCCACCCGTCGCTCGTGCGCCGGCTGTTCGCGCTCGAGGTGCCCGAGATCGCCTCGGGCGCGGTCGAGATCGTCGCGATCGCGCGCGAGGCCGGCCACCGCTCGAAGATCGCCGTGCGGGCGACGCAGCCCGGCATCAACGCGAAGGGCGCGTGCATCGGCGAGCTCGGCGCGCGCGTGCGCGCCGTGCAGGCCGAGCTCGGCGACGAGAAGATCGACATCGTCGACTACTCCGAGGACCTGCCCGCGTTCGTCGCGAGCGCGCTGAGCCCGGCTCGGGTGTCGGATGCGTTCATGCTCGACGCGAAGACGAAGGCCGTCCGGGCGCTCGTGCCCGACTTCCAGCTCTCGCTCGCGATCGGCCGCGAGGGGCAGAACGCGCGCCTCGCGGCGAAGCTCACGGGGGCGAAGATCGACATCCAGCCGGATTCCGTCATGGATGACTGAATCCGGCCGGATGTCGCTCTGAGCCCTCGGGAGCGGAAGGCCCGGTGGGCCTTCCGCGAGCGAGAGATCGACATCCAGCCGGATTCCGTCATGGACGAGGACTGACGACGCCTTCAACTCCAGCGCCCGGGCGTGTCGTGCTGTAGAGTGGAACCCATCCGAACGTGTCTTGGCTGTCGCGCGCGCACCGAACCCGCACAACTCGTGCGGATCGCTGCACCGGGCGGCACCGCGGTCGTCGACGAGGGTCGACGGCTCCCGGGCCGAGGCGCGTGGGTGCATCCGACGCAGCAGTGCGCGGAGCGCGCGATCCGCTCGCTCCCGCGGGCACTGCGCCAGCGGCACCTCGACACCTCGCCCATCGCACGGTGGGCGGACGGGCTCGCCTGAGCCCTGAACGAAGGAATGAACGGCACATGGACAACTGATGAGCGGCTCGAAATGAGACCCGTCAGCAATTGACGTCCGCCCTGTCCTGGGCGGACCAGGACAGGAGAGAAGTGGCAAACCCACGCGTTCACGAGATCGCCGCCGAGATCGGCGTCGAGAGCAAGGTCGCTCTGGCCAAGCTCAAGGAGATGGGCGAGTTCGTCAAGGGACCCGCCTCGGCGATCGCACCGCCGGTCGCCCGCAAGCTCAAGGCCGCCCTCGAGGCGGAAGGCGTCGCCGCTCCCGCGGCGGCGAAGGAGCAGCCGGCGGCGAAGGCCCCGGCCAAGTCGGCCGCGAAGCCGGGCGCCGCGAAGGCGACCCCTGCCGCGCCCGCGGCTCCCGCCGCAGCGGCAGCAGCGCCCGCCGCGCCCGCGGCAGCGCCCGCACCGGCAGCCGAGGCCCCGCAGGCCGCGCCCGCGCGCCCCGCCGAGGCTCCGGCCGCTCCGGCGACCCCCGAGAAGCCCGCTGAGGGCGGCGCGGCCGCGCCGTCGCCGAGCGCCATCCCGCGCCCGATGGGTCGCCCGGGCGCTCCGCGCCCCGGCAACAACCCCTTCGCGTCGGCCCAGGGCATGGGCCGCCCGCGCGGCGGCAACAACCCGTTCACGAGCAAGCAGGGCGCGGCCGGTCCGCGACCGGCGGCTCCCCGTCCCGGTGCCCCGCGCCCGGGTGCGCCGCGTCCCGGCGCGCCGCGACCCGGCGCTCCCCGTGCCGGCGGCGCCGGTCGTCCCGGCGGTCCCGGTCGTCCGGGCGGCTTCCAGCGCCCCGGCGCTCCGGCTCCCGGTGCTCCCGGCCGCGGCGGTCCCGCGTTCGCGGGTCGTCCCGGCGGCGGCGGTCGCGGTCGCGGCGGCACGGCCGGTGCGTTCGGCAAGGGCGGCGCCAAGGGCAAGTCGCGCAAGTCGAAGCGCACGAAGCGGCTCGAGTTCGAGATGCGCGAGGCGCCGTCGATCGGTGGCGTCAAGGTCCGGCGCGGCGACGGCGAGACCGTCCGCATGCGTCGCGGTGCATCGATCGCCGACTTCGCCGAGAAGATCGACGCGATGCCCGGTGACCTCGTGACCGTGCTGTTCCACCTCGGTGAGATGGCGACGGCGACGGAGTCGCTCGACGAGACGACCTTCGAGCTGCTGGGCGCCGAGCTGGGCTACAAGATCCAGATCGTCAGCCCGGAGGACGAGGACAAGGAGCTCCTCGAGTCGTTCGACATCGACATCGCGCAGGAGCTCGAGGACGAGACGGACGAGGACCTCGAGTACCGCTCGCCGGTCGTCACCGTCATGGGTCACGTCGACCACGGCAAGACGCGACTGCTCGACGCGATCCGCGGCGCCAACGTCATCGACGGCGAGGCCGGCGGCATCACGCAGCACATCGGCGCCTACCAGGTCTGGCAGGAGCACGAGGGCGAGGACCGCGCGCTCACCTTCATCGACACCCCGGGTCACGAGGCGTTCACCGCCATGCGCGCCCGTGGTGCGCAGGTGACCGACATCGCGATCCTCGTGGTCGCGGCCGACGACGGCATCATGCCGCAGACGATCGAGGCGCTGAACCACGCCCAGGCGGCGAACGTGCCGATCGTGGTCGCGGTCAACAAGGTCGACAAGCCCGACGCCAACCCGGCGAAGGTGCGCCAGCAGCTCACCGAGTACGGACTCGTCACCGAGGAGTACGGCGGCGACACGATGTTCGTCGACGTCTCGGCGCTCGCGCGCACCGGTATCGAGGACCTCCTCGAGGCCGTGCTGCTCACGGCGGATGCGGGTCTCGACCTGCGTGCGAACCCCAACAAGGAGGCGCGCGGCGTCGCCATCGAGGCGAAGCTCGACAAGGGCCGCGGCTCGGTCGCGACCGTGCTCATCCAGTCGGGAACGCTCCGCGTCGGCGACGCGATCGTCGCGGGCACCGCCTACGGCCGCGTGCGAGCCATGGTCGACGACCGCGGCGAGCTCGTGCACGAGGCCGGTCCCTCGATGCCCGTCCAGGTGCAGGGCCTCTCGAGCGTGCCGCGCGCCGGCGACACCTTCATCGTCACCGATGAGGACCGCACGGCTCGGCAGATCGCCGAGAAGCGCGAGGCCGTCGAGCGCAACGCCCAGCTGGCCAAGGCCCGCAAGCGCCTCTCGCTCGAGGACTTCAAGCTGGCGATGGAGCAGGGCAAGGTCGAGACGCTCAACCTCATCATCAAGGGTGACGTGTCGGGTGCCGTCGAGGCGCTCGAGGAGTCGCTCATGAAGATCGAGATCGACGACACCGTCGACCTGCGGATCATCCACCGAGGCGTCGGCGCGATCACCGAGTCGGACGTCAACCTCGCGACCGTCGACTCGGCCGTCATCATCGGCTTCAACGTCCGCCCGGACACGAAGGCTCGCGAGCGCGCCGCCCGAGAGGGTGTCGACGTGCGGTTCTACAACGTGATCTACGCGGCGATCGAGGATGTCGAGAACTCGCTCAAGGGCATGCTCAAGCCCGAGTTCGAGGAGGTCCAGTCGGGTGTCGCCGAGATCCGCGAGGTGTTCCGCTCCTCGAAGTTCGGCAACATCGCGGGCTGCATCGTCCGCTCCGGCACGATCACCCGCAACGCCAAGGCTCGCATCATCCGCGACGGCGTCGTGCTCGCCGATGGCCTCGCCATCGAGTCGCTGCGCCGCTTCAAGGACGACGTGACCGAGGTCCGCACCGACTTCGAGTGCGGCATCGGGCTCGGCCGGTTCAACGACATCCAGGTCGGCGACGAGATCGAGACGATCGAGATGGTCGAGAAGCCGCGCGTCTGACGCGCAGTACGGTGTGGGGCGGCTGCTGGCCGCCCCACACTCGTCTCAAGAGGAGGAACCCATGGCAGAGAACCCCCGGGCGAGGAAGATCGCCGACCGCATCCAGGAGATCACCGTGCGCGCCCTCGAGCGCGAGGTGCGCGACCCGCGGCTCGGCTTCGTCACGATCACGGATGTGCGGGTGACGGGCGACCTGCAGCACGCGTCGATCTTCTACACGGTGTACGGCACCGACGAGGAGCGCGACGAGACGGCGAAGGCACTCTCGAGCGCGAAGGGCGTCGTGCGGCGCGAGATCGGCAAGGGACTCTCGCTGCGACTGACCCCGACGATCGAGTTCCACCTCGACGCGCTGCCCGACAGCGCGGCGTCGATCGACCACTTGCTCGACGAGGCGCGGCAGCGCGACCTCGCGGCGCAGCGGGCGGCCGAGAGCGCTCAGTACGCGGGCGAGCCCGACCCGTACCGCAAGCCGAAGGACGCCGACGAGGACGAGTCGGCCGCGAGCTGACGCCTCCCGCCGGCTGAGCCGTCCTACGGCGGCTCAGCCGGCGAGGGCGGCGTCAGCGAAGCGGAGGCTCCGCTCGGCGAGGTCGGCCTCCACGAGCCGTGCCCGGATGCGCTCGCCCGGCGACGCAGCCGTGTCGCACCTCGCCTCGGTGGGCGGGTCGATGAGCTGGATCGTCGCGCCCTCCTTCCGCGATTCCACGACCACCGCGTCGAGCTCCTCGCCGACGCGATGGCGCAGCACCGCGATCTCGACGGCGTCGACCGATGCGCGTTCGAGCGTGCCCGCGATCCGGCTCGACTCCTGCATGATCTCCGGCAGCCCCTCGAGCCCCTCGGTGGCCCACGCCGGGATCTCACGGCCGTTGGCGATCGCTTCGCAGTGCGCGAGCACGTAGCGGTCGACGAGCCGCCGCAGCGGCGCGGTCGCGTGCGCGTACGGGGCGCCGATCGCCGCCTGCACCCAGTCGGACGCATCCGCCCCCTCGGTGATCACGCGGTACGCGGCGCCGCGGAAGAGCCGCCTCGCGGCCTGCAGGATCGCGAGCGTCGACGGCTCCGAGCGGTCGAGGCGCCGCAGGAAGTCGCCGTAGTGCTCGTCCTCGCGCCACGGCTCGCCGATCGCCGCGACCTCCGCGCGGAAGGCGCGCACGTCGCCCTCGGGCGGCGGCGGCATCGTGCGGAGGATGCCGGCACCCGCGCCGAGCATGAGGGTCGCGGCCTCCATGCCGGTCATGAGCGAGAGCTGCGCGTTCCAGCGCTCGACGGGCAGCAGCTCGCGGCGCGTCAAGCGGTACTCGTCGCCGTCGCGCTCGATCTCCTCCTCGGGCATGTCGAGGCTCGCCCCGCCCCGCTCCGCCTCGAGCGCGATCCGCAGCTCGCCGACCTCCCGCAGCAGCCCGAGCATGGCGTCGCCGCCGTCGAGCAAGCGCTGCGCCTCGGCGTAGCTGCGCTGCGCGCGCGAGCGCACCCGCGCGCGCTCGAGACCGACGCGCAGGGCCCGGCCCGACGCATCCAGCCGGAACGACCACACGTACGCGCCGCGCACCTCGCCGGCGAGCAGGCTCGCGGTGCCCTCGCTCACGACCGCCGGGTGGAGCGGCACGCGGCCGTCGGGCGCGTACATCGTCTGCCCGCGGCGGCGCGCCTCGGCGTCGATCGCGCCGCCGGGCTCGACGAAGGCGGCCACATCGGCGATCGCGTAGTGCACGAGGAAGCCGTCGCCGTCGCGCTCGAGGTGCAGCGCCTGGTCGAGATCGGTCGAGCCCTCGGGGTCGATCGTGATGAACGGGATGCCGGTGCGGTCGGCGTCCGGCAGCCGCGGCTCGGCGGCGAAGGCCTCCGCCTCGGCGATCGCGGCGGGCGGGAAGCTCGCGTCGAGGCCGAGCTCGTCGCGGATCGCCTCGAGGGCGGCGGCGAGGTCGTCGCTCGGGGCGGTGACGCGCTGGTGTCGAGCTGGCATGCCGCTCAACCTACCGAGCGAGCCCGAGCGTCAATGCGGGAGCCGCACCGCGTCGCCCTCGCGCACGACGAGGCCGTCGGCGGCGAGCGAGGCGATCGCGCGCTCGAGCTGGTCGGCGTCGTGCCACCGCGCGTGCAGCTCGGCGGGGGAGAGCGGCACGTCGACGGCCCGGAGCGCGCGCAGCACCGTGCCGCGCGCCTGCCGGTCGCTGCCCTCGAACCTCGGCTGCCGCGGCGCGCGCCGTCCCTCGAACGGCGGGTAGCCCGCCGCTCGCCACGCGCACGCGTGGGCGATCGGGCACTCGGGGCAGCGCGGCGCGCGGGCGGTGCAGACGAGCGCGCCGAGCTCCATGAGCGCGATGGAGATGACGGATGCGTCGGCAGAGTCCTCGGGCAGCAGCGCCTCGACGTCGGCGAGGTCGCGCTTGGCGGCCGGGCCCGCCTCGCCCCGGCCGTGCACGGCGCGCGCGACGACGCGGCGCACGTTCGTGTCGACGACGGGGTGCCGGTCGCCGAAGTGGAAGACGGCGACCGCGCGCGCCGTGTAGTCGCCCACCCCCGGCAGCGCGAGCAGCGACGCGACGTCGCGCGGCACCTCGCCGCCGTGCCGCTCGACGATCGCGCGCGCCGTGTCCTGCAGGCGCAGCGCCCGTCGCGGGTAGCCGAGCGTGCCCCACTGCCGCAGCACCTCGTGGGTCGGCGCGTCGGCGAGGTCGGCGGGCGTGGGCCAACGGGCGAGCCAGCGGTCGATCTCGACCGCGACGCGCGCGGCTTGCGTCTGCTGCAGCATGACCTCGCTCACGAGCGTGCCCCACGCGTCGAAGTCGGGCCGCCGCCACGGCAGGTCGCGCGCGCTCGAGCGATACCAGTCCGCGAGCGCGGTCGTGGAGCGGTCGCCGAGCATCCTGCCAGCGTAGACGCGCGGGCCGGTCGTCACCGGTCGGCTGCCGCCTCGATACCGTCGAGGCATGACGCACGCTGAGCCGCCGCCGCCGCCCGCCCAGCCGTCGCAGCCGCATCCGCCCCAGCCGCATCCGCTGCAGCCATCACCGGCCGGCGGGCCTCGGCTGACGGCCGGGTGGCCTGCGCCGCCGCCGTGGCAGGAGCCCGCGGTCGATCTCGCGGCCGCCGCGACCGCCCCGCGAGGCCGCAGCCTCGCGCCCGACCTCGCGCGCGGGCTCATGCTCCTGCTCATCGCGCTCGCGAACGTGCCGTGGCTGCTCTACGGCCGCGAGCACACGCTCACGAACGCGCACCAGCCCGGCCACGAGGGCGCCGACCTCGGCTACCAGCTCTTCTCGCTCGTCGCGATCGACGGGCGCTCCTACCCGCTGTTCGCGTTCCTGTTCGGCTACGGCATCTGGCAGCTCTACAGCCGCCAGTCGGCGGCTGGCACGCCGTGGCGCCAGGCGCGGCGCATCCTGCAGCGACGGCACGCGTGGATGATCGCGATCGGCGCCGTGCACGCGCTGCTGCTGTGGTTCGGCGACATCGTCGGCGCCTACGGGCTCACGGGCCTCATCGTCGTCGCGCTGCTGCTGCGCCGCTCCGACCGGGTGCTCCGGATCGTCGCGTGGGTGCTCGCCGGTGTGCTCGCCGTCTTCGCGGCCTTCACCCTCGCGAGCGGGCTGCTGCTCGGCTCCGGCATCGCCGGCGACGTCGCCGCCTTCGGCAGCGGTGCGCTCCCGACGCCAGCCGGAGAGCCGAGCTACGCGTGGTTCGCGCTGCAGAGCATCGGCTTCTGGCTGCTCGCGACCCCGGGGCAGCTGCTCTCGCTCACCGTGCCGCTCGCGGTCGTGCTCGGCATGCTCGCGGCTCGCCGCGGCCTGCTCGACCGCCCGCGCGAGCACCGCCGCGCGCTCTTGTCGCTCGCGGTCGTCGGCATCGCGGTCGGCTGGGCGGGCGGGGCGCTCGCCGCGGCGCAGTTCGCCGGGCTCCTGCTCGACCCGGCGCTCTCGTGGGCCACGATGGGCGTCTCGAGCCTCGCGGGCGTCGCGGGCGGCATCGGCTACGCCGCGCTCTTCGCCCTCCTCGCCGCGGCGATCGGCGAGCGGCGCGGCGTCGTCGTGCGAGCCCTCACGGCGGTCGGCAAGCGCTCGCTCTCGAGCTACGTGCTGCAGTCGGTGCTGCTCGTGCCGACGCTCGCGGCATGGGGCTTCGGGCTCGGTGCGACGCTGGCGCCGCTCGCCGCCGCGGGCGTCGCGGTCGCCGTGTGGCTCGTGAGCGTCGCCATCGCCCTCGTGCTCGACGTGCGCGGCAAGCGCGGCCCCGCCGAAGCGCTGCTGCGGCGCCTTGCCTACGGCTCGCGGCCGGTCGCTCCGCCGACGCCCGTCGCGTGAGCGCCTAGGCTGACGCCATGATCGACCGCTCGCTGCTCATGAAGGCCGCCGCCTGGACGCCCGAGCAGAAGGCGCTCTACACCGACCTCGTCGACCAGCTGCTGCGGCGCAATCCGCGCGGCCGCCGGCTCATCGCCGTCGAGGGCCGCGACGGGGTCGGGAAGACGCACTTCGCGGATGCGCTCCAGGTCGCGTTCGCGCGAGCGGGCGTCGAGGCGTTCCGAGCGAGCGCCGACGACTTCCATCGGCCGCAGGCGTTCCGCTACCGGCAGGGGCGCGACTCGCCGAAGGGCTACTTCGAGGACGCCTTCGACGTCGAGCTGCTCGACCGCGTGCTGCTGCACCCGTTCCGGATGGGCGGCTCGACGGGCTTCGTGACGCGCGCCTTCGACCTCCACGCCGACCGCAGCGTCGAGATGGAGTGGGAGACCGCTGGTCCCGACATCGTGCTCATCGTCGACGGCGTCTTCCTGCAGCGGCCCGCGCTCGCGGGCAAGTGGCACGCGGTCGTCTACCTCGACGCCGACGACCGCACGCGAGGCGAGCGGATGCGCGCTCGCGACGGCGCGCATCCCGACCTCCGCCACGAGTCGCACCGCCGCTACCGGGAGGCGCACGACCTGTACGAGCGGGCGGTGAACCCGCGGAGGCGGGCAGCCTTCATCGTCGAGAACAGCGACTGGCGCCGCCCGGTGCAGGTGTTCGCCGACTCCTGCTGACTAGGCGAGCTGCCGCACGACCGACGCGGGCAGGAAGCGACCCGAGCGCTCGACCTCGTGCACGAGCTCGACGAGCGCCGCGTTGACCGGGGCCTCCCGACCGGCACGCGTCGCCGCCTCGACGACCGCGCCGTTGATCATGTCGACCTCGGTCGGCTGGCCGCGCCGGATCGACTGCTGCGTCGAGCCGAGATTGGGCACCTCTCCGAGCCGCGCTCGGATGCGCAGCGGCACCTGCTGGGCGACGCGGTGCGGCGCCCACGCGAGCAGCCGCACGAGCACGGGCGAGAGCCCCTGCATCGGCTGGAAGCGCACCCCGCTCGCGAGCCCGACGCGCGCGCACTCCCGCATCGACGCGACCATCACGCGCCGCAGCCCCGGGTCGGCGATGACGTCCTGCACCGAGTGGCCGACGATCGCCGGGATCGCGTTCACCATGTTGATGAGCAGCTTCGTCCACTGCGAGCCCTCGAGGTCGGCCGTCGGCTCGACCGTCATGACCTCGCCGAGCAGCGCCGCGAAGCGCTCGCCCTCCGGGCCGCCGACGATCGTCGCGTTCGCGGCGGTCACGGTGACCGTGCCCGGCTCGAGCGAGTTCGCCGCGATGAGCGAGAGCGCACCCGCCACGCGCTCGTGCCCCAGCAGCCGCGCGGCCGCGCGCTCGCCGTAGAGCCCGTTCTGCGCGACGAGCAGCGGCACGTCGGCGAGGTGCGCGCGATTGGCCTCGAGCGCGTCGGCGGTGCCGGTCGCCTTCACGGCGAGGATCGCGACGTCGGGGGCCTCCTCGAGCCGCTCGAGCGCCGTCACGGCGGCCGTGCGCGTGCCGAAGCCGCCGCGCAGCCGCAGCCCGTGCTCGCGCATCGCCTCGAGGTTCGCGCCGCGCGCGGTGACGGTGACGTCGTGGCCCGCAGCCTCGAGCAGTGCCGCCATCGTGCCGCCGATCGCGCCCGCACCGATCACCGCGACGCGCTGCCGCGCGGGCGGGGCCTCGTCGATCGCCATGCCGAGAGGCTATCGCCGCGCGCGGCGCCGGCCGTGCCGACCGTCAGCACCCAGGAGCCGACCGGGACGGGCGTCTACACTCATCCGGTGCCCTCCGATCCCGACGCCCCCGACGGCATCCTGCTCGTCGACAAGCCCCAGGGGATCACGAGCCACACCGCGGTGAGCCGCGCGCGCCGCGCCCTCGGCACCCGCAAGGTCGGCCACGCGGGCACGCTCGACCCGATGGCGACGGGCCTGCTCATCCTCGGGGTCGGCCCCTCGACCCGCTTGCTGACGCACATCGTCGGGCTCGACAAGACCTACACCGCCACGATCGCGCTCGGCGCGGCGACGACGACCGACGACGCCGAGGGCGAGGTGACGACGACGGCGGATGCGTCCCACCTCTCGAGCGACGACCTCACGGCCCCGATGGCGGCGCTCTCGGGCGAGATCGAGCAGGTGCCGTCGTCGGTGAGCGCGATCAAGGTCGACGGCGAGCGTGCCTACGCCCGCGTCCGCGCCGGGGAGGAGGTCGAGCTCTCGGCCCGGCCCGTGACGGTCTCGCGCTTCGAGGTGCTCGGCTTCCGGCCCGGCGCCCGCGCCGAGGTCGACGTGGTCGTCGACTGCTCGAGCGGCACCTACATCCGCGCGCTCGCCCGCGACCTCGGCGCCGCGCTCGGCGTCGGCGGGCACCTGACGGCGCTCCGCCGCACCCGCATCGGGCCGTTCGTCGTCGAAGACGCGCCGATCGCCGACGCGCTGCCCGACGGCGCTCGAGCGCTGCTCGAGCCGCCCGCCCTGGCCGCCTCACGCATCCTGCCCGTCGCCGAGCTCGACGACGAGCGGGCCGCGAACCTCGCGCACGGCCGCCGCACGGTCGCGCTCGAGGGGGAGCGGGGCCTCGTCGCGGCCGTGCACGGCGACCGGCTGGTCGGCATCGCCCGCGTCGAGGGACGGCGGCTGCTGCCCGTCACGAACTTCCCGACCGGCGGTGCGTCGTGATCAGCGCCCTCATGCTCGCGCAGGCGATCGCGCTCGGCGTCATCGGCGCGATCGTCGCGATCATCGGGCTCACGAAGCGCCCGTTCAACGACTTCGTGCTCGGCGCCGCCGCGCTCTCGCTGCTGACGCTCGTCGTGCAGGCGGTCGTGTCGTTCATCGCGCCGTTCACGGGCAACGGCCCGACGGGCGACCTGCTCGAGTACTGGACCTACCTGCTCACCGCGCTCGTCATCCCGCCCGGCGCGGTGCTGTGGGCGCTCGTCGACAAGCAGGGCCGGTGGTCGACGCTCATCGTCGGCATCGGCATCCTCGCGTGCGCCGTGATGGTCTACCGCATGCACCAGATCTGGTTCGTGCAGGTCGGGTGAGGGCCCCCCGCGGCAGGGTCGGCGGCGCGGGATCGCTAGACTCGACCGAGTGAATGAGCGCAAGCACGCCGGCATCGGTCGAGTCCTCATCGCGGTGTACGCGGTGCTCGCGATGGCCGCGACCGGCCGCTCCTTCGTGCAGATCGTGCAGCGCTTCGACGAGGCGCCGCTCGCGTACTCGCTGAGCGCCGTCGCCGCCGTCGTCTACATCGTCGCGACCGTCGCGCTCGCGAGCCCGAGGGATGCGTGGCGTCGCGTCGCGCTCGCTGCCGTCTGCTTCGAGCTCGTCGGCGTGCTCGTGGTCGGCGCGCTCTCGCTCGTCGCCCCGGAGCTCTTCGCGCACGACTCGGTGTGGAGCTACTTCGGCATGGGCTACCTCTTCATCCCCGCCGTGCTGCCGTTCCTCGGCCTGTGGTGGCTGCGCGCGAGCAGCGAGCGGGTGGCGGCGTGAGCGACCTCGCCGCGCGCGGGCTCGGCTGGGTCGAGCAGCTCGAGGCGCTGCCGAGCGCCATCACGATCGGCAAGTTCGACGGCGTGCACATCGGCCACCGGCGCATCCTCGAGCAGCTGCGCGCGATCGCCGAGGCCGAGGGGCTCGTGTCGACCGTCGTCACCTTCGACCGCAACCCGCTCGAGGTCGTGCGACCGGACCGCGCGCCGCTGCCGCTCGTCTCGCTGCGCCACAAGGTCGAGCTGCTGCACGATGCGGGCGCCGACCGCGTCATCGTCGTGCCCTTCACCGCCGAGACGGCCGCGCAGCCCGCGGAGGAGTTCTCGGAGCGCGTGCTCTTCGACGGGCTCGGCGCCCGCGTGCTGCTCGTCGGCGACGACTTCCGCTTCGGGCACCGGGGGGCGGGCGACGCGGCGATGCTGCGCAGGCACGCCGAGCCGCGCGGCGCGCGCGTCGAGTCGATCGACGACATCTGCTTCGCCGACGGCCGCCGCGTCTCGTCGACCTGGATCCGCGAGGCGCTCGGCCTCGGCCGCATCCAGGAGGCGAACGCGATGCTCGGCCGCCGGCACCTGCTGCGCGGCGACGTCGTGCGCGGCTTCCAGCGCGGCCGCGCGCTCGGCTACCCGACCGCCAACCTCGGCTCGCCGGTCGAGGGCTTCGTGCCCGCCGACGGCGTCTACGCCGCGATGGCGCGGGTCGACGCGGGGGCCTTCCCGGCGGCGGTCTCGATCGGCGACAACCCCACGTTCGACGGCGTGGCGGCGAAGACGGTCGAGGCCTTCCTGCTCGACGTCGACCTCGACCTCTACGACCGCCCGATCGAGCTCGAGCTCATCGACTTCGTGCGCCCGATGCACCGCTTCGAGAGCCTCGACGAGCTCGTCGCGCAGATGGGCCGCGACGTCGACCGCACGCGCGAGCTCGTCGCCGCGGCGACGGCCTGAGCGGCGGCGCCCACCGCGGGACGCGACTGCGCGCCGCTCGGTAGACTGCCGTGCACCCATCCGCCCACCCCGATCCGCGGGAGTGGCCAGGCAGGGCAAGAAGGAACAGCGTGACATCGACCAGCGCAGCGCTCGCGCCCGCAGAGCGCGCCGTCCAGCTGCTCGGCAGCGACCTCTCCGAGGTCGCGCTGCGCCAGCACCTCGAGGGCCTGCCGGCCGTCGACGCGGTCGGGCTCGAAGCCCGCGCGGCGCGCTTCGGCACCCGCTCGATCAAGACCTCGTCGAAGGCGGCCGCGCTCGACCTCGCGATCCGCATGATCGACCTCACGACCCTGCAGGGCGCCGACACGCGCGGCAAGGTGCGCTCGCTCGTCGCGAAGGCGCTCGTGCCCGACGCGAACGACCCCTCGACGCCCCGGCCCGCAGCGGTGTGCGTCTACGGCGACATGGTCGGCCACGCCGTCGAGGCGCTCGGCTCGGCGTGGAGCGCCGGCAAGGACGACGGCATCAACGTCGCCGCCGTCGCGACCGCGTTCCCCGCCGGCCGCGCGAGCATCGAGGTCAAGCTGCAGGACACCCGCGATGCCGTCGCCGCGGGCGCCGACGAGATCGACATGGTCATCGACCGCGGCGCATTCCTCGAGGGCAGCTACGGCAAGGTCTTCGACGAGATCGTGCTGACGAAGGAGGCGTGCCGCCGTGGCGACGGCTCGTACGCGCACCTCAAGGTCATCCTCGAGACCGGCGAGCTCGTCACCTACGACAACGTGCGCCGCGCCTCGTGGCTCTCGATCCTCGCCGGCGGCGACTTCATCAAGACCTCGACCGGCAAGGTGCAGCCCGCGGCGACGCTGCCGGTCACGCTGCTCATGCTGCAGGTCGTGCGCGACTGGGAGCGGCTCACGGGCGAGCGCATCGGCGTCAAGCCCGCCGGCGGCATCTCCACCGCGAAGGACGCCATCAAGCACCTCGTCGCGGTCGCCGAGACGTGCGGCGAGGCGTGGCTCGACCCGAAGCTCTACCGCTTCGGCGCCTCGAGCCTGCTCAACGACGTGCTGCTGCAGCGCCAGAAGCTCACCACCGGCCGCTACTCCGGCCCCGACTACGTCACGATCGACTGAAGGCACCATGGCATTCCTCGACTACGCGCCGGCTCCCGAGTCGACGTCCATCCTCTCGCTGCGGGAGGACTACCGCCTCTGGATCGGCGGCGAGTGGGTGACGGGCGGCGGCGAGCCGTTCGCCTCCGTCTCCCCGAGCACCGAGCAGCAGATCGCGACCTTCGCGTACGCCGACGAGGGCGACGTGGATGCGGCGGTGCGTGCCGCGCGTGCCGCGTTCCGTGACACGTGGGGCCCGATGTCGGGCCGCGACCGCGGCAAGTTCCTGTTCCGCATCGCGCGCATCCTGCAGGAGCGCGCCCGCGAGCTCGCGGTCGCCGAGTCGCTCGACAACGGCAAGCCGATCCGCGAGACGCGCGACGCCGACATCCCGCTCGTGGCCCAGTGGTTCTTCCACTGCGCCGGCTGGGCCGACAAGCTCGACCACCTCGGGCTCGGCGCCGCGCCGCGGCCGCACGGCGTCGCCGCGCAGGTCATCCCGTGGAACTTCCCGCTGCTCATGCTCGCGTGGAAGGTCGCGCCGGCCCTCGCCGCGGGCAACACCGTCGTGCTCAAGCCCGCCGAGACGACGCCGCTCACGGCGATGCTCTTCGCCGAGGTCTGCGAGCAGGCCGGGCTGCCTGCCGGCGTCGTCAACCTCGTCACGGGCGACGGCGCGACGGGCGCGGCGCTCGTGCGCCACCCCGACGTCGACAAGGTCGCCTTCACCGGCTCGACCGCCGTCGGCCGCGAGATCGCGAAGGCGCTCGCGGGCACGAGCAAGAAGCTCACGCTCGAGCTCGGCGGCAAGGGGGCGAACATCGTCTTCGACGACGCACCGCTCGACCAGGCGATCGAGGGCATCGTCGACGGCATCTTCTTCAACCAGGGGCAGGTGTGCTGCGCCGGCAGCCGACTGCTCGTGCAGGAGAACGTGCACGACGCCGTGATGGATCGCCTCAAGGAGCGCATGGCGACGCTCCGGGTCGGCGACCCGCTCGACAAGAACACCGACGTCGGCGCGATCAACTCGAGCGAGCAGCTCGAGCGCATCACGCGGCTCGTCGAGCGCGGCATCGCGGAGGGCGGCGAGGCCTGGAGCCCCGCGTGCGAGCTGCCGCAAGAGGGCTACTGGTTCGCGCCGACCGTCATCACCGGCGTCGAGGCGTCGTCGACGATCGCGCGCGAGGAGATCTTCGGGCCCGTGCTCTCGGTGCTCACCTTCCGCACGCCCGACGAGGCGATCGCGAAGGCCAACAACACCCCCTACGGCCTCTCGGCCGGCATCTGGAGCGACAAGGGCTCGCGCGTGCTCGCGATCGCCGACAAGCTCCGCGCGGGTGTCGTGTGGACGAACGCGTTCAACAAGTTCGACCCCGCGAGCCCGTTCGGCGGCTACAAGGAGTCGGGCTACGGCCGCGAGGGCGGCGTCCAGGGCATGCAGGCGTACCTGAAGGCAGGCGAGCGATGACCACCACCACGAAGACGACGACGCGCCTGGACGTGCCGAAGACGTACAAGCTCTTCATCGGCGGCGCGTTCCCGCGCAGCGAGTCGGGGCGCGTCACGGAGGTGCGCGACGTCGAGGGCCGCTTCGTCGCGAACGTCGCGAAGGCGTCGCGGAAGGATGCGCGCGAGGCGGTGCGCGCGGCCCGCAAGGCCCAGCCGGGCTGGGCGGGCGCGACCGCGTACAACCGCGGCCAGGTGCTCTACCGCGTCGCCGAGGTGCTCGAGGGCCGGAAGGCGCAGTTCGTCGACGAGCTGCAGCGCACCGAGGGCCTCTCGGCCGCGCGCGCTCGCGCGCAGGTCGAGGAGGCGATCGACCTGTGGGTGTGGCACGCCGGCTGGACCGACAAGATCGCCCAGGTCGCGGGCTCCGCGAACCCCGTCGCCGGCCCCTACTTCAACATCTCGGTGCCCGAGCCGACCGGTGTCGTCGCGATCGTCGCGCCGCAGTCGCAGGGCCTGCTCGGCCTCACGTCGGTCGTCGCGCCCGCGCTCGTGATGGGCAACGCGGTCGTCGTCGTCCCCGCCGCGTCGTCGCCGCTCGTGGCGATCTCGCTCGCCGAGGTGCTCGCGACGAGCGACCTCCCCAGCGGCGTCGTCAACGTGCTCACGGGCGACCCGGCCGAGCTCGCGCCGTGGCTCGCGAGCCACGCCGACGTCAACGCGCTCGACCTGACGGGCGCGGGCGACCTCGACTGGGTCGCGCTCGAGGTCGCGGCGGCCGACACGCTCAAGCGCGTCATCCGCCCCGAGCCGGGCATCGCGCCCGAGACGCCGCAGCGCATCCTCGCCCTGACGGAGACGAAGACCGTCTGGCACACCAAGTCGCGCATGTAGCGGCGGGCATGTCGTCGCACGGGCACGGCCACGCGGCCGCGGCCGGCTCGCGCCGGCTCGCGGTCGCGTTCGGCATCACGGCTGCGCTGTTCGCGGCGCAGGTCGTGGGCTCGATCGTCACGGGCTCGCTCGCGCTGCTCGTCGACACCGTGCACATGCTCACCGACGTCGCGGGGCTCGGCATCGCGCTCGCGGCGCAGCGGCTCGTGCGCGCCGCCCCGAGCGGGCGCCGCACGTGGGGGCTCGTGCGCGTCGAGGTGCTCGCCGCGGCCGCGCAAGCGGCAGCGCTGCTCATCGTCGCGCTCGTCGTGGTGGTCGAGGGCGTGCGCCGCATCGCCGAGCCGACCGAGGTGCCGGGGCCGCTGCTGCTCGTCTTCGGTGCCGTCGGCCTCGCGGGCAACCTCGTCGCGCTCGCGGTGCTCGCGGGCGGCCGCGGCTCGAGCCTCAACCTGCGGGCGGCGTTCCTCGAGGTCGTGAACGACGCGATCGGCTCGGTCGCGGTGATCGCGGCGGCGGTCGCGATCTGGCTGTGGGGCTTCCAGCAGGCCGACCTCATCGCGAGCGCGCTCGTCGCCGTGCTCATCGTGCCGCGCTCGATCGCGCTGCTGCGCGACAGCGGGCGGATCCTGCTCGAGTCGACGCCGCAGGAGCTCGACCTCGACGACGTGCGCGCGCACCTCATGGAGGTCGAGCACGTCATCTCGGTGCACGACCTGCACGCCTCGACGCTCGGCACGGGCCTGCACCAGCTCACGGCGCACGTCGTGGTGGAGGAGTCGTGCTTCGCCGACGGCCACGCGCCGCGCGTGCTCGACCTGCTGCAGGAGTGCGCCGCCGAGCACTTCCCGCTCTCGCTCGAGCACGCGACGTTCCAGCTCGAGCCGCCCGGCCACGCCGACCACGAGCCGCACCTCCACGCCTGAGCGCCGTCTCGGCTGGGTGGTACGGAAGTGCCGCTCGCCGAGGGGCAGCGGCGACGATTCGGTACCACCGTCGCGGCTGGGTGGTACGGATGTGTCGCTCGGACGCGGGCGCGAGCGACGATTCGGTACCACCGATCCCGTCTCGGGGCGCAGCGACGCGGGCTGCGACGAGCGACCGGTCACGACGCTCATGGTGCTGTGCCGCTACGCGATGTCGATCCTGCTGCCCGTCGGATTCGCCGCGGCGTTCCTGACCGCGAGCCAGCTGCGTGCTGGGCGCCGCTCGCGGTGTACGCGCTCGTCGTGCTGCCGCTCTCTGCCCGAGCGAACGGCTCGTGGTGGCGGAGCCCGCCATGGGGTGCGTGGCAGGTGAGCCAGCGAGTGCAGCTCCTCGTGATCGTCATCGCCACGGCGTGGACGATCGCCGCGGGCGAGCCGATGGTCATGGTCGTCGCCGCAGCGCTGCTGCAGCGGGTCAGCGGAGCGCGCTCGCGAGGTCGACCCACCGCATCCGCGGGGCGACGCCCTCGGCCGCCGCCGCGAGCCGCTCGTCGTCGGTCACGAGCACGTCGGCCCGCAGCGACGCGACCGCGAGCAGCTCCGCAGCACCGATCTCTGCCCAGTCGAGCCGCGCGGCGATGCGCCACGCGACCGAGCGCGAGACGCGATCGGCGAGCAGTCGCACCTTGAGCGCCGCGACAGCCTCGAGCTGCGCGCGCCCCTCCGCCTCGTCGAGCGCGCCCGCGCGCACCTCGTCGTAGAGCAGCTGCATCGCGTGCGAGCGCAGCGCCCCGGTGCTCACGAGCTGGTGCTCGCCGACGTCGACGCGCTCGCGCACGATCCGCAGGGCCGTCGGCGCGTCGATCGCGAAGCGCGTCATCAGCAGCTCGACTCGATGAGGTCGGCGTACCAGCGGCAGCCCGCGAGCCACGTGTCGACGCGGATGCGCTCATCGCGCGCGTGGAGCGTCAGCCGCTCCTCGCGCGTCATCTCGAACGGTGCGAAGCGGTAGACGCGATCGGTGATGCGGTGCGCGTGGCGCCCGTCGGTGCCGCCGAGCATGACGTACGGCACGGTCTGCACATCGGGCCGCGCCCGCGCGATGGTCGCCTCGATCGCGTCCCAGCCGGGCCCGGCAGACGGGCTCTCGGGGCTCGGGCCGTGCCCGTGCAGCACCTCGAGCTCGACGCGCGGGTCGGCGATCGCGCGCCGCACGTGCTCGAGCGTCTCGTCGACCGAGGAGCCGAGCGCGATGCGCGCGTTCACGACCGCGGTCGCCTCCTCCGCGAGCGCGTTCGGCACCGCCGCGCCCTGCAGCTGCGTCACGACCGCGGTCGTCGCGAGCATCGCGCGCGTCTCGTCGCCGCGCGCGAGGATGCGCTCGACGAGCGGCCGCGCCCGCCGCACCCGCCGCAGCACCGCACCCTGCGCGCCCGGCGCATCCGCCCCGAGCAGCTCGAGCATGCGCAGCGCCGGCTCCGGCAGCGAGCGGGGGAAGGGGGAGCGGTCGAGCCGCCGGATCGCCCGCGCGAGCCGCGACGTCGCCGGCAGCCGCGGCGGCGTCGACGCGTGCCCGCCGACCTGGGCCACGCGCAACCGGATGTTCGCGAAGCCCTTCTCGGCCACCCCGACGACCGCGACGTCGCGAGAGAGCCCCGCGATGGGCGGCTCGATGATCGCGCCGCCCTCGTCGAGCGCCCACGCGGGCCGCACGCCGCGCGCGTCGAGCTCGGCGATCGCGGAGGCTGCGCCCGAGCCCATCGTCTCCTCGTCGTGCCCGAAGACGAGCCACACGTCGCGCTCCGGCGTGAAGCCGGCCTCGAGCAGCGCCTCGACGCCCACGCAGATCGCGACGAGCGAGCCCTTGTCGTCGAGAGTGCCGCGACCCCACACGTGCGTGCCGTCGCGGTGCCCGGAGTAGGGCGGATGCGTCCAGCCCGACTCGGGGGCGGGCACGACGTCCTGGTGGGCCATGAGCAGCGCCGCGCCGCCGTCGCCGCGGCCCGGCCAGCGCGCGAGGATCGTGTCGCCGACGAGCTCGACCTCGAGCGCGGCGAAGAGCCGCGGGAACCGCTCCTCGAGCGCGGCCCGGAACGCGGGCAGCTGCCCTGGCAGCTCGGTCGGCTCGCGCACGAGCGCGACGAGGTGGTCGACGGCGTCTTCGGCGATCAGCACGAGCGCAGGCTATCGTCGCGAGCGATGGAGCTGCGGGAGCCGGAGGAGCTGCTGGCGGCGCTGCGCGACTCGGGGAGCGTCTTCCCCGCGCGCGAGCTCGCCGAGCTGCAGCGCGCCGCGAGGATCGACGACCCGTGGGCGATCGAGATGATGGTCGAGCGGCGCACGCTCGGCGAGCCGATCGAGCACATCGTCGGCAGTGCGCGCTTCGCCGAGCTGCGCATCGTCGTGCACCAGGGCGTGTTCGTGCCGCGCCGGCGCACCGAGCTGCTCGCGACGCTCGCGGCCGAGCGGCTGCGCGAGGTCGCCGCGCGAGGCGGGGGTGCGCCGCGGCTGCTCGACCTCGGCTGCGGCTCGGGCGCGATCGCGGCGCTCGCGAGGCACCGCGTGCCGGGCGTCGACGTCGTCGCGATCGATGCCGACGCGCATGCGGTGGCGTGCGCGCGCGAGAACCTCCCGGGCGCGCTCGTGGTGCAGGCGCGCTCGCTCGACGCGCTCGACGGCCTCGACGCATCCGCCTTCGACGTCATCGCCGCGAACCTGCCCTACGTGCCGACCGCCCACCTCGTGCACCTTCCGCACGAGGCGGCGGAGTTCGAGCCGCTGCTCGCCCTCGTCGGCGGCGGCGACGGCCTCGACCCGCTCGCGGAGCACGCGCCGGCGATGGTGCGGCACCTCGCGCCGGGCGGCATCGCGCTCGTCGAGCTCGCGCCGCACCAGGTCGAGACCGCCGCCGCGATCGTCGCCGAGGCGGGCTTCCGCGGCTCGAGCGTGCGCACCGACGATGAGCTCGGCGCGACGGTGCTCGTCGCGACCCGCTGACCGCGCCCCCTGCCACTACCGTGGAGGCCGAGCCGAAGGAGGCCTGCAGTGTCCGTCGAGCACAACACTCGAGCGATCGAGGACGGGGTCGTCACCGACCTGCGCGAGCAGATGACCTACGGCTCCTACCTGGGCCTCGACACGCTGCTCGCGTCGCAGCATCCGCGCAGCCGCCCCGAGCACCACGACGAGATGCTCTTCATCGTCCAGCACCAGACGACCGAGCTGTGGCTCAAGCTCGTCATCCACGAGCTCGACGACGCGCGGCGGCTGCTCGCGGCCGACGACCTCGGCGCGGCGCTCAAGCGCATCGCGCGCGTCAAGCACATCCAGGAGGTGCTGACGCAGCAGTGGTCGGTGCTCGCGACCCTCACGCCCACCGAGTACGCGCAGTTCCGCGGCGCGCTCGAGGGCGCATCAGGCTTCCAGAGCGCGCAGTACCGCATGGTCGAGTTCGCGCTCGGCAACAAGCACGAGCGCATGCTGCAGGTCTTCGAGTCGAGCCCCGACGAGCACGCGGCGCTCGCGGCCGAGCTCGAGCGGCCGAGCCTCTACGACGAGTTCCTGCGGCTGCTCGCGCGCCACGGCCACGACGTGCCCGCCGAGGTGCTCGAGCGCGACGTCACGAAGGCGCACGTCTACACCGAGTCGCTCGTGCCCGTCCTCCAGCGCATCTACGAGGGCGCGGCCGAGCCGGGAGCGCCCGACTGGCGCGCCTACGAGACGTGCGAGGAGCTCGTCGACCTCGAGGACAACTTCCAGCTCTGGCGCTTCCGGCACCTCCGCACCGTGACCCGCACGATCGGGCGCAAGACCGGCACGGGCGGCTCGAGCGGCGTCGACTTCCTCGCCCGCGCGCTCGACCTGACGTTCTTCCCCGAGCTCTACGCCATCCGCACGCGGATCGGCACGTGACGGCACCCGTCGTCGCCCGAGTCGCGCACGCCCGCCTCGGCGGTCGGTGGGTGACGGATGCGGTGGTCGAGCTGAGCGCGACCGGCATGCGGCTCGTGCCCGACGGCGAGGCGCCGCGGCGAGTCGTGCGCGTCGAGGGCGCGCTGCTGCCGCCGCTCACCGACGCGCACGTGCACCTCGGGCTGTGCGCGGCGACGCGGGGCGAGCCCACCGCGCTCGGCCGCGTGCTCGACCTCGGCTGGGCGCCGAGCGAGCTGCCCGCGCTCGTCGACGCGGTCGAGACCGCGCATCGCGGCGTCGAGGCGCGCTTCGCCGGGCCGTTCCACGCGGCTGTCGGCGGCTACCCCTCGGATCGCGCGTGGGCGCCGCCCGGGGCCGTCGTCGAGCTCGCGAGCGCGGCGGAGGCGGTGCGCTCGGTGCGCGCGCAAGCGAGGGCCGGTGCGGCCGCGATCAAGGTCACCCTCAGCAGCGACGACGGACCCGTGCTCGACGACGATGTGCTCCGCGCGATCCTCACCGAGGCGCGCGAGGCGGGGCTGCCGGTCGTCGCCCACGCGCGCGGCGCGGGACAGGTCGAGCGCGCGATCGCGGCGGGCGTCGCCGTGCTCGCGCACGCGCCGTGGAGCGAGCGGCTCGACGACGCGGTCATCCGCGAGGCCGCGACCCGGCAGACGTGGATCTCGACGCTCGCGATGCACGAGCGCGACGGCGTCGAGGGCGCGCTCGCTCGCGCGACCGACAACCTCGCCCGCTTCGCCGCTGTGGGAGGAACCGTCGCCTACGGCACCGATCTCGGCAACGGGCTCGACCGCTTCGACCTCGATCCGACGGAGGTCGCCGCGCTCCGCCGAGCGGGCATCGACGGCACCGCGCTCGTCGATGCGCTGCTCTCCGAGCGGCTGCTCCCGCCCGGCCCGATGATCGGCGTCGTCGCGGCCGACGTCGTCGACGACGAGTCGCTGCTGGCCGACCTGCACCGCGCTCGATCGCTGCCCTACACGTGGTTCGACCTGAAAGGCTCCGCATGACCGATCTCGCCCGCCGCGCCGCCGAGCTCGACGCCGCCGACCCGCTCGCCGAGCACGTCGAGCGCTTCGTCCGCGGCGGCGATGTCGTCGCCTACCTCGACGGCAACTCGCTCGGCCGGCCGCTCGCGTCGCTGCCCGAGCGCTACCTCGACTTCATCGAGCGGGATTGGGGCGAGCGGCTCATCCGCTCGTGGGACGAGCAGTGGATGCGTCGCCCGTTCGACCTCGGGGACCGCATCGGCGCGCTCGTGGGCGCCGCGCCCGGGCAGGCGTTCGTCGGCGACTCGACGACCGTGCTGCTCTACAAGCTCGCGCGCGCCGCGGTCGACGCGCAAGCCGAGCGCGGCCGCACCGAGGTCGTCATCGACGACGACAACTTCCCGAGCGACCGGTTCATCGTCGAGGGCATCGCGGCCGAGCGCGGCTGCTCGATCCGCTGGATCGAGGCCGACCCCGCAGCGGGCGTGACGCTCGAGCAGGTCGAGGCGGCGGTCGGGGAGCGCACAGCGCTCGTGCTGCTGAGCCACGTCGCCTACCGCTCGGGCTTCGTCGCCGACGTCGCGGGCATCACGCGCGCCGCGCACGATGCGGGAGCGCTCGTGCTGTGGGACCTGTGCCACTCGG
The DNA here is from genome assembly GCF_049897585.1 of Agrococcus sp. TSP3-2-1. Classification (NCBI taxonomy): domain Bacteria; kingdom Bacillati; phylum Actinomycetota; class Actinomycetes; order Micrococcales; family Microbacteriaceae; genus Agrococcus; species Agrococcus sp. TSP3-2-1. The sequence continues at coordinate 61,469 of NZ_JAFCWN010000003.1, read as the reverse complement.
CCGGCGTCATCCCCGTCGGCCTCGACGAGCACGGCGTCGACCTCGCGGTCGGCTGCTCCTACAAGTACCTGAACGGCGGGCCGGGCGCGCCGGCGTTCGGCTACGTGCGAGCGGACCTGCACGAGCGGCTCGCGCAGCCGATCCAGGGCTGGATGGGAGCCGCCGACGTCTTCGCGATGGGGCCGCGCTACGAGCCGGCCGCGGGCCTCGGCCGGTTCCTGAGCGGCACGCCGCCGGTGCTCGCGACCGTCGCGCTCGAGGCGATGGTCGAGCTCGTCGAAGCCGTCGGCATCGACGCGGTGCGGGCGAAGTCCGTCGCCCTCACCGACTTCGCCGAGGCGGCGCTCGCCGAGCACGTGCTGCCGCTCGGGGCGCGGCTCGCGAGCCCGCCCGCCGGGCCGCACCGCGGCAGCCACCTCACGGTGACGCATCCGTCGTTCCGGGAGGTCAACGCGAGGCTGTGGGAGCGGGGCGTGATCGGCGACTTCCGCGCGCCCGACGGCATCCGCATCGGGCTCTCCCCGCTCTCGACGACCTTCGCGGAGGTCGAGCTCGGCGTCGCCGCGCTCGGGGAGGAGCTGCGGCGCGCGCTGTCGTAGCCGGGCGAGGGCCGCTAGTCGCGGATGACCTCGTGCACCGCGACGGCGGCGTCGACGGCCTGCTGGCCCGTGAACGCGGCCTCGCCGCCGTCCCAGCCGACCGAGACGGTCTCGAACTGGTCGAAGAGGTTGACGGTGCCCGCGAACCGCTCGCTCAGCACGGGCGGCTCGCCGACGCCCATCACGAACAGGCCGCGCTCGTTCGCGCCCGCGTCGGGCACGATGAGGCGCGAGCTCGAGAGCGCGATGAGCTCGTCGGGCGCGAAGGTGATGCCGCTGAGCGTGAGCCGCAGCGTGTCGTCGCCAGCGGTCCACGCGCACTGCCGCTCGACCGCGATGTCCTCCTGGTCCTGCGCGTCGCTCGCCGCCTGGTCGAACGAGAGGCCGCTCGTGAGCTCGGCGACCGCGCCCTCGATCTCGGCGCACTCGGGGAACTCGGTCGGCGGCGCGATCGGGTAGCCCTCGGGCGCGTTCGGGTCGCCCTCGGCCGTCACCGGCGACTCGCTCGCCGCTGGCTCATCCGCACCTGGTAGCGGACCGAACGCCGTCGGCATGGTCGGCTCGACGCTCGACTCCGGGATGGGCGACGAGCAGCCGACGAGCGCGAGCGCGGCGAGGGCGGCGAGGGGGAGGGTCAGGCGATGCACCCCAGCACGATACCCGCGCCGCCCATGGTCGCGGGCTAGGCTCGGGGGAGCGGGAGAACCCCGCCCCCACGCACGCCACCGCGCCCGATCGGCGCGCCGCCACGGCAAAGGAGCCACCGTGACCGACACGCCCCAGTACAAGCTCGACCCCGCCCCGCAGGGCGAGCGCCACTACGCCGGCCCCACTCGCCTCGAGCGCGACTCGCTCGGCGAGCTGCCGGTGCCCGCCGACGCCTACTGGGGCATCCACACCGAGCGCGCCCTCATCAACTTCCCCATCACGGGCCGCTCGATCTCGGTCTACTCCGACCTCGTGAACGCCCTCGCGGTCGTCAAGCAGGCGTGCGCGCGCGCCAACCGCGAGATCGGCGTGCTCGACCCCGACAAGGCCGACCTCATCGACCGCGTCTGCATCCGCATCCGCGGCGGAGAGCTGCACGACCAGTTCAAGGTCGGCGTCATCCAGGGCGGCGCGGGCACCTCGACGAACATGAACACGAACGAGGTCATCGCGAACGCGTGCCTCGTCGAGCTCGGCCACCAGAAGGGGCAGTACGAGCACTTCCACCCGATCGACGACGTCAACCGCTCGCAGTCGACGAACGACACCTACCCGACGTCGATCAAGGTCGCGATGGCGTTCACGCTCCGGCGCCTGCTCGACGAGCTCGCGAGGCTCGCGGATGCGTTCGACCGCAAGGCGGTCGAGTTCCGGGACGTGCTCAAGGTCGGCCGCACGCAGCTGCAGGACGCCGTGCCGATGACGCTCGGGCAGGAGTTCCGCGGCTTCGCGGTGACGCTGCGCGAGGACTACGACCGGCTCGAGGAGACCATCAAGTGGCTCGGCGAGGTCAACCTCGGCGCGACCGCGATCGGCACCGGCATCACCGCCGACCCGCGCTACGCCGAGGCCGCCTCGCGCCACCTCGCCGAGCTCACGGGCCTGCCGATCGTGCCCGCCGCCGACCTCATCGAGGCGACGAGCGACACGGGCGTGTTCATGCTCGTCTCCGGCACGCTCAAGCGCGCCGCCGTGAAGCTCTCGAAGATCTGCAACGACCTGCGGCTGCTCTCGTCGGGCCCGCAGGCCGGCTTCGGCGAGATCTTCCTGCCCGCGAAGCAGGCCGGGTCGTCGATCATGCCCGGCAAGGTCAACCCGGTCATCCCCGAGGTCGTCAACCAGGTCGCGTTCGCCGTCATCGGCTCCGACGCGACGGTGACCGCGGCATCCGAGGGCGGCCAGCTGCAGCTCAACGCGTTCGAGCCCGTCATCGCGCACTCGATCCTGCAGAGCCTGCACTGGATGACGCAGGCGTGCCTCACGCTGCGCGTCAACTGCGTCGACGGCATCGAGGCGAACCACGAGCGGCTCGACCTCATGGTCGGCAGCTCCGTCGGCGTCGTGACCGCGCTCACGCCCTACCTCGGCTACGCGGCCTCCGCGCAGCTCGCGAAGGAGGCGCTCACGGGCAGCAAGTCGATCGCCGACCTCGTCGTCGAGGCGGGCCTCATGGAGCGCGAGCGGGTCGAGAAGCTGCTCGAGCCGGCGCGACTGTCGGGCCTGCACCCGGCGACCGCGGCGATCCCGGTGATCGTGCCCGACGAGCAGCGCTGATCCGCAGGTCGCCGCTCGGTACGGTCGCGGGGTGAACGCCACCTCGTCGCTCTCGCCCCTGCGACGCCAGGAGGGCCCGAGCGCCGGGCTCGTGCTCGGCCTCGTCGGCATCGGCGTGCTCGCGCTCGCCTCCTTCGTCGTCATCTGGTTCCTCGGCGGCGCGATCGGCAGCCCGCTGCTCGTCGCGCTCTCCGGCGTCATGGCGCTCGTGCCGCTCGGCTTCGTGCTGTGGGCGGTGCTCGCGATCGACCGCTGGGAGCCGGAGCCGCGCGTCGCGCTGTGGTTCGCGGCGCTGTGGGGCGCCATCGCGGCCGTGCTGCTGACCCTCGCGCTCAACGGCTTCGTGCTCGAGCCGCTCGTCGCGCCCTTCCTGCGGACGCCCGAGCAGTATGAGCTCTACGCGACCGTCATCCAGGCGCCGGTGACGGAGGAGCTGTGGAAGGGCGTGCCGGTCGCGATCATGTTCCTGTTCTTCCGGCGCAGCTTCGACGGCCCCGTCGATGGCGTCGTGATCGCGGCGCTGTCGGCGGCGGGCTTCGCCTTCACCGAGAACATCCTCTACTTCGGCACCTCGCTCGCCGAGAGCGGCGACGGCTCGTTCATCTTCTTCCTGCGCGGCATCATGAGCCCGCTCACGCACGCGATCTTCACCGCGGTCGGCATCGGGCTCGCGCTCGGCTTCGCCGCGCGGCTGCGCTCGCGCTGGTGGATCCTCGTCGCCGGCCCGGCCGGCTGGTTCGTCTCGGCGGCGCTCCACGCGCTCTGGAACTCCGCGAGCTGGTGGGTGCCGGGCGACACGGTCGGCTTCTTCGTCTACTACCTCGTCGTGCAGGTGCCGCTGTGCGTGCTCGCGGCGGTCGCGGTGTGGCTGCTGCTGCGGCAGGAGATCAAGCTCACGCGGCTGCGGCTCGACGACTACGGGCGCGCCGGCTGGTTCTCGAGCGAGGAGGTCGACCGGCTCGCCTCGAGCGAGGGCCGAGCGGCGCTCATGGAGTGGGCGCGCTCGCGCGGCCTCCGCAGGGCGATGCGCGACTACATCCAGACGGCGACGCGGCTCGCCAACCACCGGCAGCACGCGCTGCTCGGCCGCGAGCGTGCCCGCTCGCGCCTCGTCGCCGACGAGGCGACGCTGCTCGCCGACCTCATGCACCATCGCCGCACGATGGCGAGCGCCGCGATCGGCCAGCCGGTGCCGCTCACCGCGGGCGAGCGGATGCCCGTCGGGCAAGGGCCGGTGCAGCGGTACGGCGCCATGCCGCCTCGACCACCCCGCCCCTGACCTGGTAGCATCGTGAGGTTGCCGTTGACCGGCCGCGGATCCAGAGCGCTCATGCATCGGGCATGGGCACCGCGCTGCGACGAGAGAGGGGTTCCGCATGGGCCTGAATGCAGAGATCAAGAAGTCCATCATCGAGGAGTTCGCCACCCACGAGGGTGACACCGGGAGCCCCGAGGTGCAGGTCGCGATGCTGTCGCGCCGCATCAAGGACCTCACCGAGCACCTGAAGACGCACAAGCACGACCACCACTCGCGTCGTGGCCTGCTGCTGCTCGTGGGTCAGCGCCGTCGCCTGCTCGGCTACCTCCAGGACGTCGACATCGAGCGCTACCGCTCGCTGATCGAGCGACTGGGGCTCCGCCGCTAGTCCGCTTCGAGCGCTTCACGCGAAGGCCGTCCCGATCGGGGCGGCCTTCGTCATGCGCAGCGCGTTCCTGCCGTTTCGGGGATCCGTGCGGTAGCCTTGCCGAGACCGCGAGTCGCGGTCGTCGTGCGCCCATTCGCACCCGCTCTGAGCTGGTCGTTGGTGGAGGGCGGCGAAGCATCCTTCGACGCTCTCCACTGATGACCACTCCGCGCAGGCGTTGGCGCACGACTGACATGTCGTGCCCCCGCAGGGCACAGGAGAGGAGAGGCCCTTCATGGAAGGTCCTGAGATCACATTCGCCGAGGCCGTCATCGACAACGGCCGCTTCGGCACCCGCACCGTCCGCTTCGAGACCGGCCGCCTCGCGCGGCAGGCGCAGGGCTCGGCCGTCGCGTACATCGACGAGGAGACGATGCTGCTGAGCGCCACGAGCGTCTCGAAGCACCCCAAGGACTCGTTCGACTTCTTCCCCCTCACGGTGGACGTCGAGGAGCGCATGTACGCCGCCGGCCGCATCCCCGGCTCGTTCTTCCGCCGCGAGGGCCGTCCGTCGACCGACGCGATCCTCACGTGCCGCCTCATCGACCGGCCGCTGCGCCCCTCGTTCGTCGAGGGCATCCGCAACGAGGTCCAGGTCGTCATCACGGTGCTCGCGATCGAGCCCGACGAGCTCTACGACGTGCTCGCCATCAACGCCGCGTCCATGTCGACGCAGCTCTCGGGCCTGCCCTTCGACGGCCCGATCGGCGGCGTGCGCGTCGCGCTCATCGACGGCCAGTGGGTCGCGTTCCCGAAGCACTCGCAGCTCGAGCAGGCCGTGTTCAACATGGTCGTCGCGGGCCGCGTCGTCACCGCTGCCGACGGCAGCGAGGACGTCGCGATCATGATGGTGGAGGCAGAGGCGACCGACAACGCCTGGAACCTCATCGAGGGCGGCGCGCAGAAGCCGACCGAGGAGGTCGTCGCCGAGGGCCTCGAGGCCTCGAAGCCGTTCATCAAGCAGCTCGTCGCCGCGCAGGAGCAGGTCGCCAAGACCGCCGCGAAGGAGACGCAGCAGTACCCGCTGTTCCCGCCGTACTCGGACGAGGCCTTCGCGGCCGTCCACGAGCTCGCGGCAGAGCGCCTCGGCGAGGTCTACCGCATCGCCGACAAGCTCGAGCGCCAGTCGGCCGACGACCAGCTCAAGGAGCAGGTCAAGCAGCAGATCAACGAGCGCATCGAGCGCGGCGAGCTCGAGGCCGTCATTGCGACGCAGGTCTCGGGCGCCTACAAGGCGGTCACGAAGGAGGTCGTCCGCGGACGCATCCTCACCGACGGCATCCGCATCGACGGTCGCGGCCCCGCCGACATCCGCCCGCTCGACGCCGAGGTCGCGGTCGTGCCGCGCGTGCACGGCTCCGCGATCTTCCAGCGCGGCGAGACGCAGATCATGGGCATCACGACGCTCAACATGCTCAAGCTCGAGCAGCAGATCGACTCGCTGAGCCCCGTGACGAGCAAGCGCTACATGCACAACTACAACTTCCCGCCGTACTCGACGGGCGAGACGGGCCGCGTCGGCAGCCCGAAGCGCCGCGAGATCGGCCACGGCGCGCTCGCCGAGCGGGCGATCGTGCCCGTGCTGCCGAGCCGCGAGGAGTTCCCCTACGCGATCCGCCAGGTCTCGGAGGCGCTCGGCTCGAACGGCTCGACGTCGATGGGCTCGGTGTGCGCCTCGACGCTCGCGCTGCTCAACGCCGGCGTGCCGCTCAAGGCGCCCGTCGCGGGCATCGCGATGGGCCTCGTGACCGACGAGGTCGACGGCGAGACCCGCTACGCGGCGCTCACCGACATCCTCGGCGCCGAGGACGCGCTCGGCGACATGGACTTCAAGGTCGCAGGCACGCCCGACTTCATCACGGCCATCCAGCTCGACACGAAGCTCTCGGGCATCCCCGCCTCGGTGCTGGCCGGCGCGCTCACGCAGGCGAAGGAGGCGCGCACGAAGATCCTCGAGGTCCTGAACGCCGCCATCGACGCTCCCGACGAGATGGCGCCCACCGCGCCCCGCGTCATCAGCGTGCAGATCCCGGTCGACAAGATCGGCGAGCTCATCGGCCCCAAGGGCAAGACGATCAACCAGATCCAGGACGACACGGGCGCCCAGATCTCGATCGAGGACACGGGCGTCGTCTACATCGGCGCCGTCGACGGTCCCTCGGCGGAGGCCGCGCGCGCCGCGGTCAACGCGATCGCCAACCCGCTCAACCCCGAGCTCGGCGAGCGCTACCTCGGCACGGTCGTCAAGACCGCGTCGTTCGGCGCCTTCGTCTCGCTGCTGCCGGGCCGCGACGGCCTGCTGCACGTGACCGCGATGCGCGCGCTCAACGGCGGCAAGCGCATCGAGAACGTCGACGACGTGGTCTCGATCGGTCAGAAGATCCAGGTGGAGATCACCAAGATCGACGACCGCGGCAAGCTCTCGCTCGAGATCGTCGACGACTCGGAGCCCGTGGCCCCGGTCGCGGCGAAGAGCGACGATGCCGACTCGTCCGTCTCGTCGGTGTCCTCGGTCTCGGCCGAGTAGTCACCCACCCGAGCAGCCCTCGCCCCTGACGGGGCGGGGGCTTCTCGCATGCCGCGGCCGTAGACTGGCCGGATGCCTGCTGTCCCCCTCCCGCTCGACGTCCCCGAGATCGCCGTGGCGGCGGCAGGCGGCGCGGTCGTGCGCCGCAGCGTGCTGCCGAGCGGCGTGCGCGTGCTCACCGAGCAGATGCCGGGCGCGCTGAGCGCGACGGTCGGCTTCTGGGTGCCGGTCGGCTCGCGAGACGAGACGGGCGACGCGCGAGGCTCGACCCACTTCCTCGAGCACTTGCTCTTCAAGGGCACCCGCTCCCGCTCCGCCTTCGACATCGCGGTCGCGTTCGACGAGGTGGGCGGCGAGCACAACGCGCTCACCGCGAAGGAGCACACCTGCTACTACGCGAAGGTGCGCGACGTCGACCTGCCGATGGCGATCGACGTGCTCGCCGACATGCTGACGTCGTCGCTGCTCGACCCCGACGAGTTCGAGCACGAGCGCGAGGTCATCCTCGAGGAGCTCGCGATGGCCGACGACGATCCCGCGGACGTCGCTGGGGAGCGGCTGAGCGAGCTCGTCCACGGTGCCGAGACGCCGCTCGGCCGCCCCATCGGCGGCACGCCCGACTCGATCCGCGCCGTCTCGCGCGACCGGGTCGCCGAGCACTACGCCGAGCACTACGCGCCGCGCGACCTCGTCGTCACGATCGCGGGCGCCGTCGACCACGACACGGCGGTCCTGCAGCTGCAGGAGGCGCTCGTCCGCTACGGCTGGTCGCTCGACGCGGCCGCGCCGCGCGAGCGCCGCGGTCGCGAGCTCGCCGTCCCCGGCGCCGGCGGGCTCACGGTCGTCGCCCGGCCGCTCGAGCAGGTCAACCTCATGATCGGCATGCCCGGACTCACCGCAACCGACCCTCGCCGCAGCACGATGGCAGTGCTCAACGCGGTGCTCGGGGCCGGCATGTCATCGCGGCTGTTCCAGGAGATCCGCGAGAAGCGCGGCCTCGCGTACTCCGTCTACTCGTTCGCGTCCGGCTACGCCGACGCGGGCCTCGTCGGCCTCGCGGCGGCGTGCGCGCCGCGCAAGACGCTCGAGGTCGCGTCGCTCATGATCGGCGAGCTCGAGCGGCTCGCCGACGGCGCGAGCGACGAGGAGCTGCGCCGCGCGAAGGGACAGCTCGCAGGCGGCTCGGCGCTCGCGCTCGAGGACACCGACACGCGGATGTCGCGGCTCGGCCGCGCGGAGCTCACGCTCGGCGAGTTCCTCGACATCGACGCGACGCTCGAGCGCATCGAGCGCGTGAGCGACGCGGACGTGCGGGCGCTCGTCGCCGAGCTCGCCGCCGGACCGCGGTCGATCTCGGCGGTCGGCCAGGCGCCGGACGGCCTCGACGGGCTCGTCGTGTCCCCCGATGGCACTACGGTGGAAGGGGCGGCCACCACCGCCCGCTGATCACGAAGGGCGCTCCCGCGCGCCCACGGACGACCTGGGCGCGACGCTGCGCCCGCGGAAGGATCCCATGGCGCACCTGCTCTACCTCGTCCGGCACGGAGAGCAGCTCGACGCCGAGCACGGCGTCGAGGACGGTCGGCTCTCGGGTCGAGGGGTGCGGCAGGCGCACGCGATCGCGCAGCGGCTCTCCGGGGTCGCGTTCGACCAGGCGTGGACCTCGCCGCTGCAGCGCGCGACCGAGACGGCCGCGATCATGCAGGAGCGACTGCCGGCGGTGGAGTTCCAGAAGTCGGCGCTGCTGCTCGACTGCATCCCCTCGGGGCTCGAGGAGGACACGCCCGTCGGCTTCCACGGCTTCCTGAAGGCCGTCCGGCCCGCGGAGGTCGAGGCGGGCTCGGCGCAGATGCAGGATGCGGTGGCGCACTGGCTGCGACCGTCGCGCGGCGACGTCAACGAGCTGCTCGTCACCCACAACTTCGTGATCGGCTGGTTCGTGCGCGAGGTCATGCAGTCGCCGAACTGGCAGTGGATGGCGCTCAACCAGGCGAACTGCGGGCTCACGATCATCCGTCGCCGCACGGGCAAGCCGCCGCAGCTGCTCGTGCACAACGACCTCGGCCACCTGCCGCCGGAGGACCGCACGGGCCTCCCGCTCCCGCAGCCCTTCTGACACCGGCTGGCTGCTCAGCCAGCGGTGAGGCGGCTCAGCCCGCGGAGGGGGAGCCGACCGCCTTGCGGAACCAGGTCGTCGCGTTCGGGTTGTCGTTGTAGGCGGGGATCGACTCGTAGCCGCGCGTGACGTAGAGGCGGTTCGCCGGCTCGAGCGCCGCGTTCGTGTCGAGCACGACCTCGGTCGCGCCGAGCTCGACCGCGCGCGCCTCGAGCGCCGCGAGCAGCGCGGCGCCGGTGCCGCGACCGCGGCCGGCGGGGGCGACGTAGAGGTGCTTGATCTCGAAGCGCGACGGGCTCAGCCGGCGCAGGGCACCGCATCCGATCGCCTCGCCGCCGTCCCACGCGACGAGGAACGCGCCCTCGGGCGCGCGGAGCGTCGCGGGATCGGCGGGCTTCGGCGTGTAGGCACCGCCGACGAACGTGATCGCGCGATCGGCGAAGTAGGCCCGCAGGAGCGACTGGGCGAGCTCGGACGCGGGGTCCTCGAGGCGGATGTCGGCGTGCACCAGCCCACTGTACGGGCGCTGCGCGCCCGGCCCGCGCCGTAGGCTGGAGGGCATGGCATCGACGAGGCGCATCGGGATCGCGGGCGCGACCGGCAGGCTCGGATCGCTCGCGCTGCGGCTCGTGCGCGACGCCGGCGACCTCGAGCCGGTCGAGCTCGACGTGCGCGAGGGGCTCGACCTCGACGGCATCGACGTCGTCTTCGACGCGACGGTGCTCGGCGCGAGCCAGCAGCTCGTCGACGCGGCGCTCGACGCGGGCGTGCCCGTCGTCGTCGCGACGAGCGGCTGGACCGAGGAGCGCATCGAGGCGCTCCGTGCCCGAGGTGCCGAGCGCATCCGCATCGTCCCGAACTTCTCGCTCGGGAGCGTGCTCGAGACGCACCTCGCGACGATCGCCGCGCGTCACTTCACGGCCGTCGAGGTCGTCGAGGCGCACCACGACCGCAAGCGCGACGCCCCGAGCGGCACGGCGACGCGCACCGCCGAGGCGATCGGCGCCGTGCGCGGCTTCGTGCCCGCGACCCCTGACGAGCCGGGCCGGGGCACCGTGATCGCGGGCGTGCCGGTGCACGCGCTGCGCTTGCCCGGCGTCGTCGCGCGCCAGGAGGTCGTCTTCGGCGGCACGGGCGAGACGCTCACCATCCGCCACGACACGACCTCGAGCGACTCGTACGCCGCCGGCATCCTGCTGGCCCTCCGCGCCGAGGCGCAGCCCGGCGTGACGGTCGGCATCGGCGACCTGCTGGGGCTCTCGTGACCGACCGCCCGGCAGCGCGCACGAGCCTGCGCCGCGGCTTCGCGCTCGCGATGGCGGCCGTGCTCGCGCTCTACGTCGTGCTCGCCGGCAGCCGCGCCGTGCAGTTCGTCGCGACGGGGCAGCCGCTCGCGATCGCCGTCGGCGCCGCGCTCATCGTCTTCTTCCTCATCGGCGCGTGGGCGCTCGCGCGCGAGGTCGTCTTCGGCGTGCAGCTCGACCGCGCTGTGCGCGAGCTCGAGGCCGCGGGCGGCATGCCGCAGCCGCTGCCGCGCACGCCATCGGGCCGCGCCGACCGCGAGGCGGCCGAGGGCGCGTTCCCGGTCGCGAAGGCCGACGTCGAGGCGCATCCCGAGTCGTGGCAGTCGTGGCTGCGGCTCTCGATGGCCTATGACGCCGCGCGCGACCGCCGGCGCGCGCGCATGGCGGCGCGCAAGGCGCTCTCGCTCCGGAAGACCGCACCCCAGGAGGCACCATGACGGAAGGCACTGTGACCCAAGGCACCGTGACCCAAGGCACCGTGACCGCACACCCCTACGAGGCCCTGCTCGCCGACGTGATGGCGAACGGCAAGCACAAGGGCGACCGCACCGGCACCGGCACCCGCTCGGTGTTCGGTCGGCAGCTGCGCTTCGACCTCTCTGAGGGCTTCCCCCTCATCACCACGAAGCGCGTGCACTTCAAGTCGATCGCGCTCGAGCTGCTGTGGTTCCTGCGCGGCGAGTCGAACGTGCGCTGGCTGCAGGAGCGGGGCGTCACGATCTGGGACGAGTGGGCGGATGCGGATGGAGAGCTCGGCCCGGTCTACGGGGTGCAGTGGCGCTCGTGGCCCGACCGCGACGGCGGCACGATCGACCAGGTCGCGCAGGTCGTCGAGTCGATCCGCTCGAACCCCGACTCGCGGCGGCACATCGTCTCGGCGTGGAACCCCGCCGACATCCCCGAGATGGCCCTTGCGCCGTGCCACGCGTTCTTCCAGTTCGACGTGACCGACGGCCGGCTCTCGTGCCAGCTCTACCAGCGCTCGGCCGACATGTTCCTCGGGGTGCCCTTCAACATCGCGAGCTATGCGCTGCTGACGCACATGGTCGCGCAGCAGACCGGCCTCGAGGTCGGCGACCTCGTCTGGACGGGCGGCGACTGCCACGTCTACGACAACCACGTCGAGCAGGTGGAGCGGCAGCTCTCGCGCGAGCCGTACCCGCTCCCGACCCTGCGCATCCGCCGTCAGCCCGACAGCATCCTCGACTACGAGCTCGACGACTTCGAGGTCGTCGACTACCAGCACCACCCGGGCATCAAGGCGCCGGTCGCGGTCTGATGATCGGCATGATCTGGGCGCAGGCGCGCGGCGGCGTGATCGGCGACGCGGGCGACATGCCGTGGTCGCTCCCCGAGGACATGGCGCGCTTCAAGGCGATCACCATGGGCCACCCGGTCGTGATGGGCCGGCGCACGTGGGAGTCGTTCCCCGCGCGCTACCGGCCGCTGCCGGGGCGCGACAACATCGTCATCACCTCGAGCGCCGACTTCGACGCGCCCGGCGCGCGGGTCGTCTCGAGCCTCGACGAAGCGCTCGCCGCGGCGCTCGCGCTCGACGACGAGGTGTGGATCGTCGGCGGCGGCCGCGTCTACCGCGAGGCGATGGCGCGCGCCGACCGGCTCGAGATCACCGACATCGAGCTCGACGCGACGGGCGACACGACGGCTCCGACCCCGGATGCGTCGTGGCACGAGGTCGCGCGCGATCCGGCCGAGGGGTGGCACGAGAGCCGCAGCGGGCTGCGATTCGCGTACCGGAGCCTCGAGCGGTCGCCGATCAGGCCGCGCGACCGGCACGGTAGCCTGGTCGAGTGAATCCCAATCCCTTCGGCCAGGTGCTCGTCGCGCTCGTGACGCCGTTCTCCGCCGACGGCGAGGTCGACTGGGACGACGTCGAGCGCCTCATCGACGACGTCGTGACGCACGGCGCCGACGGCATCGTCGTGTCCGGCACGACCGGCGAGACGTCGACGCTCACCGACCCGGAGAAGATCCGGCTCGTCGAGGTCGCCAAGGCCGTCGCGGGCGACCGCGCGAAGGTCATCCAGGGCGGCGGCTCGAACGAGACCGCGCACGCGATCGACCTCTACCGGCAGGCGGAGCGAGCGGGCGCCGACGGCGTCATGATCGTCACGCCCTACTACAACAAGCCCACCCAGGCCGGCGTGCTCACGCACTTCCGGCTCATCGCCGACGCGACCGACCTGCCCGTCATCCTCTACGACATCCCCGGCCGCTCGGGCATCCCGATCCGCTACGAGACGCTCCTGCGCGCCGCGAAGCACCCGAACATCCTCGCCGTGAAGGACGCCAAGGGCGACTTCGCCGAGGTGAGCCGCGTGCTCAACCAGACCGACCTGCTCTACTTCTCCGGCGACGACGCGAACGTGCTCCCGCACCTCGCGATCGGCGCATCCGGCCTCATCGGCGTCACCGCGAACATCGCGCCCAAGCCGTACCGCACGATCGTCGACGCCGTGAACGCGGGCGACCTGCACACCGCGCAGGCGCAGCACCAGGCGCTCGAGCCGCTCGTGCGCGCGACGATGACGCACGTGCCCGGCACCGTCTCGACGAAGTACATCCTGCACGGGCTCGGCCGCATCGGCAGCCCGCGCGTGCGCTTGCCGCTCGTCGGCCCCGAGGACGCCGAGGCGGCCCTCATCGAGGATGAGCTCGCGCTCGTCACCGGCGTCGACGGCCTCGACCTGAGCCGCTTCCGCCCCGACCGCAACGCCGCCGCTGGCGGCGCCCTGCCGAAGGTGCACGGCACGACGCGCTGAGCGCGAGAGCACGTGACCGCATCCACCCCACAGCCTTCCCGCGCGCGAGGAGCGCGCACCCCACATCCGCTCGCCCCGTGCGAGCCGCATACGAAGGAGGCCCCTTGACGGCCATCACCCAACCCCCCGCGCTCGCGGCGGGCACCCTCCGCTTCTTCCCGCTCGGCGGCCTCGGCGAGGTCGGCCGCAACATGACGGTGTACGAGCAGGACGGCAAGCTGCTCATCGTCGACTGCGGCGTGCTCTTCCCCGAGGAGCACCAGCCGGGCGTCGACCTCGTGCTGCCCGACTTCGGTCCCATCCGCGACCGCCTCGACGACGTCGTCGCCGTCGTGCTCACGCACGGCCACGAGGACCACATCGGCGCCGTGCCCTACCTCTTGCGCCTCAAGGCCGACATCCCCCTGCTCGGCTCGCAGCTCACCCTCGCGCTCGTCGAGGCGAAGCTCAAGGAGCACCGCATCAAGCCCTACACCCACACGGTGAGGGAGGGCGACATCGAGCAGCTCGGCCCGTTCGAGACCGAGTTCGTCGCCGTCAACCACTCGATCCCCGACGCCCTCGCCGTCGCCATCCGCACGAGCGCGGGCCTCGTGCTCCACACGGGCGACTTCAAGATGGACCAGCTGCCGCTCGACGACCGCATCACCGACCTGCGCGCGTTCGCGCGGCTCGGCGAGGAGGGCGTGGATGCGTTCCTGGTCGACTCGACGAACGCCGACGTCCCGGGGTTCACGGCGCCCGAGCGCGAGATCGGCCCCGTCATCTCGCAGGTGATCGCGAAGACCTCCGGGCTCGTCGTCGTCGCGTCCTTCTCGAGCCACGTGCACCGCGTGCAGCAGGTGCTCGACGCGGCGCACGAGAACGGCCGCAAGGTCGCGTTCGTCGGCCGCTCGATGGTGCGCAACATGGGCATCGCCGCCGACCTCGGCTACCTCAAGGTGCCCGAGGGCGTCGTGGTGAGCCAGAAGGAGGCCGAGAACATGCCTCGCGAGCGGGTCGTCTTCATGTCGACGGGCTCGCAGGGCGAGCCGATGGCGGTGCTGAGCCGCATCGTCAACGGCGAGCACCGCATCGAGGTCGGTGAGGGCGACACGATCATCCTCGCCTCGAGCCTCATCCCGGGCAACGAGAACGCCGTCTTCCGCATCATCAACGGGCTCATGCAGCTCGGCGCGAAGGTCGTGCACAAGGGCTCGGCGAAGGTGCACGTCTCGGGCCACGCCTCGGCGGGCGAGCTGCTCTACTGCTACAACATCCTCGGCCCCCGCAACGTCATCCCCGTGCACGGCGAGTACCGCCACCTGCACGCCGCGGCGTCGCTCGCGATCGACACGGGCGTGCCGCGCGAGCGAGCATTCGTCGGTGAGAACGGCACGGTGTGGGACCTGAAGGACCACGAGGTGCGCGTCGCCGGGCAGCTCCCGATCGGCTTCGTCTACGTCGACGGCTCGTCCGTCGGCCGCATCGACGAGGCCGACCTCAAGGACCGCCGCATCCTCGCCGAGGAGGGCTTCATCTCGATCTTCGTCGCGCTCGAGCCGCAGACCGGCAAGGTCATCGTCGGCCCCGAGATCCACGCGCGCGGCTTCGCCGAGGACGACAAGGTCTTCGACGACATCCGCCCGAAGATCGTGAAGGCGCTCGCCGAGGCCGCCGAGCAGGGCGTGCGCGACCAGCATCAGTTCCAGCAGGTCGTGCGCCGCACCGTCGGCCGCTGGGTGGGCACGCGCATCCGCCGCCGCCCGATGATCGTGCCGGTCGTCATCGAGGCGTAGCCGACGCGTCGAGATCATCCTCGAGGGGGAGGGGCGAGCGCGCTCGCGTGCCCTAGCGTGACGAGCGAGGGCACGCAACGGATGCGCGCCGCCCCGCCCGAGAGGACGCCGCCGTGCCCGAGCAGGGCCAGAGCGCCCCCGCCCCGATCGAGGCACCCGCGGTCCCGCCGCCGCTGCACGCGGAGGCGCCGGCGCACCGGCAGCCCTCGCAGCGGGAGGCGCGCGCGGCCGCGAAGCGGCAGGCGAGGCTCGAGCAGCTCGAGCGCACGCGCTTGCGGAAGGCCGAGCGCGGCGCGCGGGCCGGGCGCCTGGCGCACGTGGGTGCTGCCGGTGCTCAAGCTCACCGTCGGCGCGGCGATCGTGCAGGACGCGCTCACGCAGGGCGTCGGCGGCATGGTGCTGCCGGGCTTCCCGATGTCGGCCGCCGTCACGGGGCTCGTGGTCGCCGCGGCCGTCGGCGCGCTCGCGGGCAGCGTGCCCGCGACGATCGCCGTCCGCTCGAAGGTGATCGAGGCCATCCGCTTCTGAGCGGAGCGCCTCCGGCCGCTCGTGGGCGCCGGCATCTAGGGTGTCGGCCATGGCCACGAGCACCAAGTCGACCAAGCCCTCCCCGCGCGGGCGCTCGACCGGCACGTCGACCTCCGCGACCACGAAGGTGCAGCGGGCGGCCCGGTCGACGAAGGCGCAGCCCGTGTTCGAGGACGACGGCCCCGGCCTCGCGCAGCGCGCCTGGATGGGCCTCGCCCACGCGACGGGCGGCGCGGCGCGCGTGTTCGGGCGCGAGTCGCTCGCGAAGGAGGAGCGCCGCGACGGCGTGCCCTTCCTGCTCACGATCCTCGCGGTGCTCGGCGCGGTCGTCGAGTGGATCCTGCCGGCCAACGCGGTCGCGCAGGCGATCTCCGCCTACACGTGGGGCGGGCTCTTCGGCCAGGTCGCGATCGCGCTGCCGGTCGTCTTCGTGCTGCTCGCGCTGTGGATGTTCCGCCACCCGGCCTCGGTGAGCGACAACGGCCGCGTCGGCGTCGGCATCGCGCTGCTGCTCATCTCCGTCGCGGGCCTGTGCCACGTCGTGCTCGGCATGCCGGATGCGTCGCTCGGCATGCCCGCGCTCGCCGACGCGGGCGGCATCCTCGGCTGGGTCGCCGCCGCACCGCTCGCGGCGCTGCTCACGCCGATCGGCGCCGGCATCGTCTGCGGGCTCGTCGCCGCGCTCGCGGTGCTCGTCATCACCCGCACGCCCCCGACCCGCATCCCCGAGCGGCTCGCCGACCTCTACGGCTACCTCTTCGGCATCGAGACCGGCACGCCGGAAGAGCGCGAGGAGGCCCGTCGCGCTCGGCGCGAGGCGAAGGAGCTCGCGAAGGCCGAGGCCGCCGAGGCGGCCGAGGAGGAGCCGATCGAGGGCGACTCGATCGAGTCGGGCACGGGCTCGCTGCCGTTCTGGCGACGCAACGCGACCGGCCGCGAGGTCGATCCCGCCTACGACACGCCCGTGATGATCGACCGCGAGCAGCCGACGACGCGCGTCGACGCCGGGGCGGTCGCGGTGCCCGCGACCACCCCCGAGCCGCTGCCGGAGGTCGCCGACGACGAGCACGAGGAGTACGCGACCGCGGTGCTCGAGTCGCTCGAGCAGGCCGAGGCGGCGATGCGGAAGCACACGGGCGAGGTCGCGCTCGACGCGCCGGCCGAGCCGGTCGCGGCGGCGCCCGCCGTCGCGCAGCGCCCCTACCGGCTCCCGTCGATCGCCTCGCTCGCGCAGGGCGACCCGCCCAAGGCGCGCTCGGCGGCCAACGACGAGATCGTCGCGGCGATCACCCAGGTGCTCGGCTCGTTCAACGTCGACGCGCGAGTCACGGGCTTCTCGCGCGGGCCGACGGTCACGCGCTACGAGATCGAGGTCGCGCCGGGCGTCAAGGTCGAGCGCGTGACGGCGCTGTCGAAGAACCTCTCGTACGCCGTCGCCTCGAACGAGGTGCGCATCCTCTCGCCCATCCCGGGCAAGTCGGCGATCGGCATCGAGATCCCGAACCCAGACCGCGAGACGGTCAAGCTCGGCGACGTGCTGCGCTCGCGCGCCGCCGCCGACTCGAAGCACCCGATGACGATCGGCATCGGCAAGGACGTCGAGGGCGGCTACGTCGTCGCGAATCTCGCGAAGATGCCGCACCTGCTCGTGGCGGGCTCGACCGGCTCGGGGAAGTCATCGTTCGTCAACTCGATGATCACGAGCCTGCTCATGCGCGCGACGCCCGCCGAGGTGCGCATGGTGCTCGTCGACCCGAAGCGCGTCGAGCTGACCGCCTACCAGGGCGTGCCGCACCTCATCACCCCCATCATCACGAACCCGAAGAAGGCCGCCGAGGCGCTGCAGTGGGTCGTGAAGGAGATGGACATGCGGTACGACGACCTCGCGTCCTTCGGCTACAAGCACATCGACGACTTCAACAAGGCGGTGCGCGCCGACGAGATCGTGCTCCCCGCCGGGAGCCAGCGCACGCTCAAGCCCTACCCGTACCTGCTCGTCGTCGTCGACGAGCTCGCCGACCTCATGATGGTCGCGCCGCGCGACGTCGAGGACTCGATCGTGCGCATCACGCAGCTCGCGCGCGCCGCGGGCATCCACCTCGTGCTCGCGACCCAGCGGCCCTCGGTCGACGTCGTCACGGGCCTCATCAAGGCCAACGTGCCGAGTCGCTTCGCGTTCGCCGTCTCGAGCGTCACCGACTCGCGCGTCATCCTCGACCAGCCCGGCGCCGACAAGCTGATCGGCCAGGGCGACGGGCTCTTCCTGCCGATGGGCGCCAACAAGGCGATGCGCGTGCAGGGCGCGTGGGTCGACGAGGCCGAGATCCAGCGCGTCGTGCAGCACGTCACGGGCCAGGCGCGCCCCGAGTACCGCGACGACGTCGAGGAGACAGCGCAGAAGCGCGAGATCGACGCCGACATCGGCGACGATCTCGAAGACCTGTGCGCGGCAGCCGAGCTCGTCATCTCGACCCAGTTCGGCTCGACCTCGATGCTGCAGCGGAAGCTCCGCGTCGGCTTCGCGAAGGCCGGCCGGCTCATGGACCTCATGGAGTCGCGCGAGATCGTCGGACCCTCGGAGGGCTCGAAGGCGCGCGACGTGCTCGTGCCGCCGGAGGGGCTCGCGGCCGTGCTCGCGTCGCTGCGCGGCGAGGGGCCGGCGCCCGCCGCGGCCGCGTCGTCCGCGGCCGCCTCGCCCGCAGCCGCGGAGCGGCCCGCGCCGAGCGCGCTCGAGTCGCCCGACGCATCCGACGACGACGACGAGGGCGCGTGGGTCGAGACCGACGACCGCTACAGCGACCCCTTCGACGAGGCGAACCGCGACGGGCTCGAGGTCGTCGAGGCCGAGGGCGGCGACGACGACGCGTGGTCGCTCACCGGTCGCGACTGAGCCGCGTGCCAGGGCACGCCCCAGGTGGGCCGGGTAGCCTCCCAGCATGCCGATCCTGAGCCCGTGGCGCGGGCGCGTGTGGCGCAGGGGCGATGAGCCCGCGAGCGTCGCGAGCGTGCCGAACCTCATCTCGGTCGTGCGCATCCTGCTCACCCCGGTCTTCGTCGTCGTCGCGCTCTCGAACCCCGCGCCGGGCCTCGTGCGCACGCTCGCGGCGGTGCTGTTCGCGGTGCTCATCGCGACCGACTTCGTCGACGGTCGCATCGCTCGCGGTCGCGGGCTCGTGACCGACTTCGGCAAGCTCATCGACCCGATCGCCGACAAGGCGATCACCTCGAGCGCGTTCGTCGTGCTCTCGGTGCTCGGCGAGCTGCCGTGGTGGATCACGATCGTCGTGCTCGTGCGCGAGTGGGGCATCACGCTCTACCGACTCGTCGTCTCGAGCCGCACCGTGATCGCCGCCGACTGGGCGGGCAAGGCGAAGACCATGGCGCAGGGGATCGCGCTGCCGCTCGCGCTCCTGCCGCTGCAGGCGTGGGTGGGCGAGTGGGGCGTGTGGGCGTGCGTCGTCACGATGACGATCGCGGTCGCGCTCACGATCTACTCGGGACTCGAGTTCGTCTGGCACGCGTGGAGGAGCAGCTGATGGATGCGATGGAGCTGTCGGGCAGGATCGTCGCGCGAGCCGCGGCGCGCGGGATCTCGATCGCGGTCGCGGAGTCGCTCACGGGCGGGCTCGTCGCCGAGACGCTCGTGCGCACGCCGGGGGCGTCCGTCGTGCTGCGCCTCGGCGTCGTCGCGTACGCGACCGAGATGAAGGAGCAGGTGCTGCGCGTGCCGACCGACCTGCTCGAGGAGCGAGGACCGGTCGACCCCGACGTCGCCGTCTGGATGGCGCGCGGCGTGCGCCGCCTCGCCGCGCTCGACCGGAGCGCCTGCACGATCGGCCTCGGCACGACGGGCGTCGCGGGTCCTGGCGCGCAGGACGACCACGCGCCGGGCGAGTTCCACATCGGCATCGAGGTCGAGACGGTCGACGGGCTCCACTCGCACGCCTCCTCCCACTTCGAGCCGGGCGATCGCGAGCAGGTGCG
This sequence comes from Agrococcus sp. TSP3-2-1, assembly GCF_049897585.1. Taxonomy (NCBI): domain Bacteria; kingdom Bacillati; phylum Actinomycetota; class Actinomycetes; order Micrococcales; family Microbacteriaceae; genus Agrococcus; species Agrococcus sp. TSP3-2-1. The sequence continues at coordinate 41,903 of NZ_JAFCWN010000003.1, read as the reverse complement.
CGAGGCGGCGCTGCTCGCGGCGCTCCGGGAGCTCGACGCCGCGCTCGAGCGCACCGACCTCGTGATGCACAGCGAATCCAAGGGCTGAGGAGTGCTCCCTCGGAATGCGCGGTGGGAGCGTTGCGTTGTCACAGGTCGTAGGCATCGAGCGGCACGCAGGCAAGCTGCGGCTAGCATGATGCATCCACGGTGAAGGGGGAGACCATGGTGCTGGTTCGACAGGAGATCGGCGACGTGCTGCGCGATGTGCGCCTGCGCCAGGGCCGCACCCTGCGCCAGGTCGCCTCCCGCGCCTCGGTCGCCCTCGGATACCTCAGCGAGGTCGAGCGGGGCCAGAAGGAGGCCTCGAGCGAGATCCTCGCGTCGGTCGCGGAAGCGCTCGACGTGCCGCTCTCGAGCGTGCTGCACGAGGTGGGCGACCGCCTCGCGGTGCTCGAGGGCCTCGGCTACCACGAGCTCGACCGCATCGGCGCGACCGTGCCCGACACGCTGCCCGACGACCTCGTCGCGGAGTTCGACTCCGCGGTGCGCTGAGAGCCGGCGGATGCGGGCGAGCGAGCTGCAGCTCGCGCTCGAGGAGGAGTTCGGCTCGCTCGGGGCGGTGCTGATGGAGGACACGACGCTCTCGAGCCTCGGCGGCCGCACGGGTGCGGTCGCCCTCGCCGACGGCGTCCCGCCGCGCCAGGTCTGGCAGGCGATCTGCGACGCGAAGGACGTGCCCGTCGCGCGGCGCCACGGCCGCGGCGTCCGCGAGGCGCGTCGCTGACGGACGCGACACGCCGCGGGATCGTTCGAAGATGCGTTCGATCCGCGCGTAGGCTGAGAGTGCTCGACGGGACTGTCCACAGGCCGGGACCGGGGTCGCACGCATGTCAGCGGCCCGACGTAGCGTGAGCGCCATCACCGAAACGGAAGGCAAGCACATGCCCACACCCGCAGACCGCGACAAGTCGCTCGAGGCGGCGCTCGCGCAGATCGACCGTCAGTTCGGCAAGGGGTCCGTCATGCGCCTCGGCAGCGAGGAGCGCGCGCCCGTCGAGATCATCCCGACCGGCTCGATCGCCCTCGACGCCGCGCTCGGCATCGGCGGCCTGCCTCGCGGCCGCATCATCGAGATCTACGGCCCGGAGTCGTCGGGAAAGACGACGCTCACGCTCCACGCGATCGCCAACGCCCAGCGGGGCGGCGGCATCGCGGCGTTCATCGACGCCGAGCACGCGCTCGACCCCGAGTACGCGAAGAAGCTCGGCGTCGACATCGACTCGCTGCTCGTCTCCCAGCCCGACACCGGTGAGCAGGCGCTCGAGATCGCCGACATGCTCATCCGCTCCGGCTCGATCGACATCATCGTCATCGACTCCGTCGCGGCGCTCGTGCCGCGCGCCGAGATCGAGGGCGAGATGGGCGACAGCCACGTCGGGCTCCAGGCCCGCCTCATGTCGCAGGCGCTCCGCAAGCTCACCGGCGGTCTCAACCAGACCGGCACGACGATGATCTTCATCAACCAGCTGCGCGAGAAGATCGGCGTCTTCTTCGGCAGCCCCGAGACGACCGCCGGCGGCAAGGCGCTCAAGTTCTACGCCTCGGTGCGCCTCGACATCCGTCGCATCGAGACGCTCAAGGACGGTGCCGACGCGGTCGGCAACCGCACGCGCGTCAAGGTCGTGAAGAACAAGATGGCGCCGCCGTTCAAGCAGGCCGAGTTCGACATCCTCTACGGCGTCGGCATCTCCCGCGAGGGCAGCCTCATCGACTTCGGCGTCGAGCACGGCATCGTCCGCAAGTCCGGCGCCTGGTACACCTACGACGGCGACCAGCTCGGCCAGGGCAAGGAGAAGGCACGCCAGTTCCTGCTCGACAACCCCGACATCGCGGGCTCGATCGAGCGGCAGATCCTCGGCAAGCTCGGCATCGGCGCCGCCGCGCCCGAAGCGGGCGTCGAGTCGCTCGACGCGCGCCGACAGGAGCGCCAGGGCGCGTGAGCGACGCTGACCGGCTCGCCGGGGTGACCCAGCTCTCGAGCTGGATCGCCGGGCGCGACGAGCGCTCCGGCGACCAGCCCGAGGCCCATCCTCTGGAGCGGTCCGGCACCGCGCGGCACGCGCCGCGCGGCCGCCTCAGCGCCGGTTCGCGCGGTCGTGCCGTCGAGCGGGACGACGACGGCACGCCCCTCGAGCCCATCGACGAGGATGCGGCGCGGTCGATCGCGCTGCGGGCGCTCGGTCGGCGCGGTGCGAGCCGCCTCGAGCTCGACCGGGCACTCGCGAAGCGCGACGTCGAGCCCGACGTGCGCGCGGCGGTGCTCGACCGGCTCGTCGACGAGCGCTACCTCGACGACGAGCAGCTCGCGCGCGACGAGGCAGAGCGCCTCCGCGAGCGCAAGCAGCTCGGCGAGCGCGGGATCGCCGCGGCGCTGCGCCAGCGCGGCCTCGACCCCGCCGTGCTCGACGAGCCGGACCGCGACGACGAGCTGCAGCGCGCGATCGATGCGGCCGCCGACCGGCGGCGCCGCATGGGATCGCTCGACGATGAGACGGCCGAGCGACGGCTCGCCGGCTGGCTGCAGCGGCGGGGGTTCAGCGGTGGGGCCGTGCGCCTCGCGATCGAGCGCTCGCGACCGCGCGGTCCGCGGTTCCGCTGAGGACCACCGGCGCGAGGTCCCCGGATCGCGTCCAGGCTGGAGAGCTAGGTTGGCCGGCATGAAGACCAAGCTGATCGCCGTCCCCGCGATTGCCGCCGCCTCCCTGCTCGCGCTCACCGGCTGCATCCAGATGCCGCCCCCGACGAGCGGCGGCTCCGGCGACGGCGGCACCGGCACGGGGACGGCGGGCAGCCTCGAGGGCACGTCGTGGTCCGGCGGCATCGACCAGGTCGTCGCCCCCTTCGGATTCACCCTCAACGCCGACGGCACGGTCGACATCACGCAGTGGGGCGAGTCCGGCGAGACCTACGACTCGCCCGCCGACGTGTGGGACGGCGACGCATCCGACGTCACGATCACGATCACCGGCCTGCAGCCCGGCAACTTCGGCCTCACCGTGACCGGCACGGCCGAGGACGGTCGGATGGACCTCTCGGGCGAGGGCACGAACGGCAGCAGCTACACGCTCACGGCCACGCAGGACTGACGCTTCGGGGCGGTCGCCGCTCGGTACGCTGGAGGGCATGTCCACGACCGCCGCGCTGCGCACCTACGAGGTGAAGACCTTCGGGTGCCAGATGAACGTGCACGACTCCGAGCGCCTCCGCGGATCGCTCGAGGAGGCCGGGTACGCCGAGGCCGTCGACGGCCGCCCCGACGTCATCGTCATCAACACGTGCGCGGTGCGCGAGAACGCCGACCAGAAGCTCTACGGCCACCTCGGGCACCTCGCGAAGACCAAGCGCGAGCGGCCCGGCTTCCAGATCGCCGTCGGCGGCTGCCTCGCGCAGAAGGACCGCGCGACGATCGTCGATCGCGCGCCGTGGGTCGATGTCGTCTTCGGCACCCACAACATCGGCTCCCTGCCGGCGTTGCTCGAGCGCAGCCGCCACAACGGCGAGGCGGAGGTCGAGATCCTCGAGGCGCTCGAGGTGTTCCCGTCGACGCTCCCGACCAAGCGCGAGTCGACCTATGCCGGCTGGGTGTCGATCTCGGTCGGCTGCAACAACACGTGCACGTTCTGCATCGTGCCGTCGCTGCGTGGCAAGGAGCGCGACCGTCGCCCGGGCGAGATCCTCGCCGAGGTGCAGGCGCTCGTCGACGACGGCGCGCTCGAGGTGACGCTGCTGGGGCAGAACGTCAACTCCTACGGCGTCGAGTTCGGCGACCGGCTCGCGTTCGGCAAGCTGCTGCGCGCCGCTGGTGAGATCGACGGGCTCGAGCGCGTCCGCTTCACGAGCCCGCACCCCGCCGCCTTCACCGACGACGTGATCGACGCGATGGCGGAGACCGACGCGGTCATGCCGCAGCTCCACATGCCGCTGCAGTCCGGCTCGGACCGCGTGCTGCGCGCCATGCGGCGCTCCTACCGCTCCGCGCGGTTCCTCGGCATCCTCGAGAAGGTGCGCGAGCGCATCCCGCACGCCGCGATCACGACCGACATCATCGTCGGCTTCCCCGGGGAGACCGACGACGACTTCGAGGAGACCATGCGCGTCGTCGAGGCGTCGCGCTTCGCCTCGGCCTTCACGTTCCAGTACTCGATCCGTCCCGGCACCCCCGCGGCCACGATGCCCGACCAGGTGCCGAAGGCGGTCGTGCAGGAGCGCTTCGAGCGGCTCGTCGCGCTGCAGGACCGCATCTCGTTCGAGGAGAACCTCGCGCAGGTCGGCCGCACGGTCGACGTGCTCGTCTCCGTCGGCGAGGGCAAGAAGGATGCCGAGACGCATCGCCTCTCGGGTCGCGCCGAGGACAACCGGCTCGTGCACTTCGCGCCCGGCGGCCACTCGCCGCGGCCCGGCGACATCGCCACCGTGCGCGTCACGCACGCCGCGCCGTTCCACCTGCTCGCCGACCAGGGCCCGATCGCCGTACGGCGCACGCGCGCCGGTGACGCTTGGGACCGCGGCCAGGCCGACTCGTGCGGCGTGCCCTCGCTCGTCGGGGCCGGGGCCGGGGCCGGGGCCGGGCGCCCGGTCTCGCTCGGCCTGCCGACGCTCCGCATCGGCACGTGACCCTCATCGCCGTCGTCGGCGCCACCGGCACCGGCAAGACGGCCAGGTCGCTCGCCATCGCCGACGCGGTGGTCGCGCTCGGCGTCCGCGCCGAGATCGTCAACTGCGATGCGATGCAGCTCTACCGCGGCATGGACATCGGCACGGCGAAGGCGAGCGCCCAGGAGCGCCGCGGGCACCCCCACCACCTCCTCGATGTGCTCGAGCCGTGGCAGGACGCGGCGGTCGCCGCCTATCGCGACGAGGCGGCGAGCGTCGTCGCCGGCATCGAGGCTCGCGGCGCGGTGCCGATCCTCGTGGGCGGCAGCGGGCTCTACGCCTCGAGCGTGCTCTACGCCTTCGAGTTCCCCGCGACCGACGCGGAGCTCCGCGCCCGGCTCGAGGCGGAGCTCGAGGCGGCCGGCGCCGCCGCGATGCACGCGCGGCTGCTCGCCCTCGACCCGGCGGCCGCCGAGGCGATCGGGCCGCACAACGGCCGCCGGCTCGTGCGCGCGCTCGAGGCGGTCACCCTCACCGGCGAGCCGTTCCGCGTCGGCCTTCCCGACGAGCGATCGCTCGCGCGGCCGACGATCATCCAGCACGAGCGCGTCGACCGCGTCGAGCTCGTCGCACGGCTCGACGAGCGCGTGCTGGGGATGTGGCGGCTCGGCATCGTCGACGAGGCGCGAGCGCTCCGGGAGGCCGGCATCGAGCGGGGCACGACCGCGCAGCAGGCCATCGGCTACCGCCAGGCCCTCGACCAGCTCGACGGCCGGATCACGGAGGTCGAGGCCATCGAGCGCACGCAGGCCCTCACCCGTCGCTACGCGCGTCGACAGGTGTCGTGGTTCCAGCGCTACCCGGCCGCGCCGCCCGCAGACGCGGCCGAGCTCGCACAGCGCGCGGTCGCTAGCCTGGGGGGATGACGATGCACGCCACCGGATTCGCGAAGGGCCACGGCACGGGCAACGACTTCGTGCTCGTCGCCGACCCGGCAGGCGAGCGGCCGCTGCTACCGGGCGAGGTGCGCGCGCTCGCCGACCGGCGCTTCGGCATCGGGGGCGACGGGGTCATCCGCGCTGTGCCGGCGGGCCGCACCGGCGACGCGGTGCTCGACGCCGCGCCCGAGGGCACGTGGGCGATGGACTACTGGAACGCCGACGGCAGCGCGAGCGAGATGTGCGGCAACGGCGTGCGCGTGTTCGTGCGGTTCCTGCTCGAGCAGGGGCTCGCCGAGCTGCCGGACGGCGGCTCGATCGACGTGGCGACGCGCGCCGGCGTGAAGCGAGTCGTGCGGCACGGCAGCCTGCTCGCGGTCGACCTCGGCCCGTTCGAGCTCGGCGGCACGCGGCTCGTGGCCGCAGACGGCCTCGACGTCGCGAGGCCCGGCCTCGACGTCTCGACCGGCAACCCGCACGTCGTCGTCGCGCTCGCCGACGCGGCCGAGCTCGACGCGCTCGACCTGCACCGGCCCCCCTCGCTCGACCCCGTCGCCGAGGACGGCGCGAACGTCGAGTTCGTCGTCCCCGGCGTCATCGCCGACGGCATCGGCTCGATCCGGATGCGCGTGCACGAGCGGGGCGTGGGGGAGACCCTCTCGTGCGGCACGGGCGCCGTCGCCGCGGCCCTCGCGACCCGGCACTGGTCGGGTGGGGCCGCCGACCGCTGGATCGTCGACGTGCCGGGCGGGCGGCTCGAGGTCGACGTCGACGCCCGCGGCCACGCGTGGCTCACGGGGCCCGCGGAGATCGTCTTCCGCGGAGAGGCGCTCAGTCCGGCGCCGTGACGGCGATGATGCGGTACGTCTTCCTGGAGTCGGCGCGCTCGACGTCGAAGCCGTCGAAGCGCTCCTGCAGCCAGCGCAGCAGCGAGTCGGCGCCGAGGTGCTTCTGCACGACGAGCCAGGCCGTCGCGCCCGGCGCGAGCCGCGGGATCCACGTCTCGAGCAGCTCGTGCAGCTGCCGCTTGCCGATGCGGATCGGCGGGTTCGACCAGATCGCGTCGAAGCGCACATCGGCAGGAACGCGCTCTGGCATCGACGGCACGATGTTTGATAGACTGAGCAGCTCGGCATTCCGCTCCACGAGCGAGAGCGCTCGGGCGTTGACGTCGACGGCCCAGACACGGGCATCGGGGGAGCGGAGCGCGAGCGACGCGGCGATCGGCCCCCACCCGCAGCCGAGGTCGAGCAGCTCGCCCCTCGCGGGCGGCGCGGGCACGGCATCGAGCAGCACCGCAGTGCCGACGTCGAGGCGGTCGCCGGAGAAGACGCCGGCGGCGGTCACCATCTCCCGCTCTCGACCCGCGATCGGCACCCGGAGCGTCCGGACCGACTCGGGCGCGGCAGGATCGGGCGAGAAGTAGTGGTCCGACACGGATCCGACAGTACAGAAGGAAGCAACGCATGGCAGAAGCCCAGGACGGCACCGACGGCGGGCGCGCGATGGAGCGCATCCTCGCGTGGGCCGAGCCCGGCGAGCGCGAGCTGCTCGCGGAGCGCGCGCAGGCGCTGCAGGACGACGACGCGCACAGCGACGTCGACGGCGACCAGCTCGACCGCGAGGAGCGCGCCGCGCTCCGCCGCGTCGACGGCCTCCGCACCGAGCTCGAGGACGTCACCGAGGTCGAGTACCGCCAGCTGCGGCTCGAGAACGTCGTGCTCGTGGGCGTCTACAGCGGCGCCGCCGACGACGCCGAGAACTCGCTCCGCGAGCTCGCCGCGCTCGCCGAGACCGCTGGCGCGCGCGTGCTCGACGGGGTCCTCCAGCGGCGACCGAACCCCGACCCCGCGACCTACGTGGGCCGCGGCAAGGCCGAGGAGCTCGCGGCGATGGTGAAGGAGCTCGGCGCCGACACGGTCGTGGCCGACAGCGAGCTCTCGCCGAGCCAGCGGCGCGCGCTCGAGGACCGGGTGAAGGTCAAGGTCATCGATCGCACCGCGGTCATCCTCGACATCTTCAGCCAGCACGCGACGAGCCGAGAGGGCAAGGCGCAGGTCGAGCTCGCGCAGCTCGAGTACCTGCTGCCGCGCCTGCGCGGCTGGGGCGAGTCGATGTCGCGCCAGGCCGGTGGCCAGGTCGGCGGGCAGGGTGCGGGCATGGGTTCGCGCGGCCCCGGTGAGACGAAGATCGAGCTCGACCGCCGGCGCATCCACTCGCGCATGGCACGGCTCCGCAAGCAGATCAAGGGCTTCGGCCCCGCGCGCCAGGCGAAGCGGGCGAACCGCGACCGCAACGAGGTGCCGGGCGTCGCGATCGCCGGCTACACGAACGCCGGGAAGTCGAGCCTGCTCAACCGCATCACCGGCGCGGGGGTGCTCGTCGAGAACGCGCTCTTCGCGACCCTCGACGCGACCGTGCGGCGGACGCAGACGCCCGACGGCCGCGAGTTCACGATCGCCGATACCGTCGGCTTCGTGCGCGACCTGCCGCACCAGCTGGTCGAGGCGTTCCGCTCGACGCTCGAGGAGGTCGCCGAGTCGGACGTCATCGTGCACGTCGTCGACGCGAGCCACCCCGACCCCGCGTCGCAGATCGCGACCGTGCGCGACGTGCTGGGGGAGACCGGTGCCCGGTCCATCCCCGAGATCGTCGTGTTCAACAAGGCGGATCTCGTGAGCCACGACGATCGGCTCGTGCTGCGCGGCCTGCAGCCCGACGCGATCTTCGCGTCCGCTCGCACGGGCGAAGGCGTCGACGAGATCCTCGAGCGGCTCGCCGAGCTGCTGCCGCGGCCTGAGGTCGCGGTCTCGCTGCTCGTGCCCTTCGATCGCGGCGACATCATCGCGATGCTGCACGATCGCTTCGAGGTGCTCCGCGAGGACTACGAGGCCGACGGCACGCGCGTCGAGGCGATGGTCACCGCGGCTGCCGCGGGGCAGCTCGCGGAGTTCGTGGTCGCATAGATCTTGCGTGGCCGGGGCCCCGGCTGGCTGGGTCGCTCGTCGAGATCTCGGTACGGCGGCCTGCGGCCGCCTACTCGATCTTGCGCCCTTCGGACTCAGCGCCGCTGCGCGGCATTGAGTCCTTCGGGCGCAACTACACCGCGCGGAGGACCGCGACGACGCGGCCGAGCACCTCGGCCTCGTCGCCGAGGATGGGTTCGAACGCCGAGTTGCGCGGCAGCAGCCACGTGTGGCCGTCGCGCTGCTTGAACACCTTGACCGTCGCCTCGCCGTCGAGCATCGCCGCCACGATGTCGCCGTTGACGGCATCGCGCTGCTGACGCACGACGACCCAGTCGCCGTCGCAGATCGCGGCGTCGATCATCGAGTCGCCGACGACCTGCAGCATGAAGAGATCCCCGGAGCCGACGAGCTGCTTCGGCAGCGGGAACACGTCGTCGACCTGCTCCTCGGCCGTGATCGGGATGCCCGCGGCGATGCGGCCGACGAGCGGCACGAACGCCGCCTGCTGGATCGAGCCGACCGACTCGTCGATCTCGTCGTCGACGAGCACTTCGATCGTGCGCGGCCGAGCCGGGTCGCGGCGGATGCAGCCGGCGAGCTCGAGCTGCCCGAGCTGGTGCGTGACGCTCGAGAGCGACGAGAGGCCGACGGCGTCGCCGATCTCGCGGTAGCTCGGCGGGTACCCGCGCTGCTTCACGGCGCGCTGGATCACCTGCAGGATCGCCTGCTGCTTCTCGGTGAGCTGCCTCGTCATCCGTTGCCCCGATCCCCGCGTGTCAGTGGTGCCTGATGGACTCCTGGTGGTTCGAAAGCGTATCCGAGAGTACGCCCGGATCAAACGCACGTTCGAGCGAGTCGTGGAGAAAGTTCCCGCGACGGGGTTGACGCGTGCGGCAGTTCGAAAGTAGATTCGAAACAGAGATTCGCAGCCGGTGCTCCCGGCCGAGCACCGGCTGCGGATCCCAGTCCTCGGACTGGATCGAGAGGAGGCACTCATGACCGCCATCGCCATCACCGCCACCGCCGGCGCCGCACCGACGCTCCGCCTGCGCATGACCGCTCGCGGCCGCCGCGCCCTCGCGCTGCTCGTCGCCGCGCCCGTGCTCGCCCTCGGCGCGCTCGCCGGCGCAGGCCTCATCGGCGACGCGGTCGCCGGTGCCGTCGCCTCCTCCTCGACCGCGACCGCCGAGTTCGAGCACATCACCGTCGTGCCGGGCCAGTCGCTCTGGCAGATCGCCGAGGCCGTCGCCCCCGAGGCCGACCCGCGCGACGTCATCGCCGAGATCGAGCTGCTCAACGGCATCGCCGGCGCCATCCAGCCGGGCGAGCGGCTCGCCATCCCCGCGCAGTACGCCGACTGAGCAGCACGCGCCGCCACCGGGTCGCGCGCGGCCGACGGCATCCGCCGAAGTCCTAGGCTGGATCGGTGACGAGCCTCGACGACCTCCCGATCCGCGACGACCTCCGCGGGCTGACGCCCTACGGCGCACCGCAGCTCGAGGTCCCCGTGCGGCTCAACGTCAACGAGAACGCGTATCGGGTGCCCGAGGAGGTCGCGCTCGACATCGTGCAGGAGGTCGCGCGCGCCCTGCCCGACGCCAACCGCTACCCCGACCGCGAGTTCGACGAGCTGCGCCGCTCCTTCGCGCGCTACCTGGGCCGCGGCGTGACGCCCGAGCAGATCTGGGCCGGCAACGGCTCCAACGAGGTGCTCCAGCACGTGCTCCAGGCCTTCGGCGGTCCCGGTCGCACGCTGCTGTCGTTCACCCCCACCTACTCGATGTACCCGCTGCTCGCGCAGGGCGTGGGGATGCGGTGGGTCCCGGTGCCGAGGGACGAGGAGTTCACCGTCGACGCCGACGCCGTCCGCGCGGCGATCGCCGAGCACGACCCCGACGTCGTGTTCCTCTGCTCGCCGAACAACCCGACCGGCACGGCCATCGACCTCGAGACGATCGAGGCGGCCTGTGATGCGGCGCGCGGCATCGTGCTCGTCGACGAGGCGTACGCGGAGTTCGCACGCGACCGCGACCGCACGGCCCTCACGCTGCTCGAGCGGCACCCACGGCTGCTCGTCTCGCGCACCATGAGCAAGGCCTTCGCGTTCGCCGGCATGCGGGTCGGCTACCTCGCCGCCCACCCGGCCGTCATCGACGCGCTCCGGCTCGTGCGGCTGCCCTACCACCTCTCGGCCATCACCCAAGCGGCGGCCGTCGCGGCACTGCGCCACAGCGACGCCATGCTCTCGCGCGTCGACGACCTGCGCGCCGAGCGCGACCGCATGGTCGAGGAGCTCTCCCGGCTCGGCTACCGCCCCTACCCGTCGGACGCGAACTTCGTGCTCGTCGGGGGCGTCGACGACCCGCAGGCGACCTTCCGCGCCCTGCTGGAGCGCGGCATCCTCGTGCGCGATGTCGGACTGCCGGGCACGCTGCGCATCACCGCGGGCACGAGGGGCGAGACGAGCGCCGTGCTGGCCGCGATGGCCGAGCTGCGCGCGGACTAGGATCGAAGGATGGCCCGCACCGCAACCATCGAGCGCACGACGAGCGAGTCGAGCATCCGCCTCACCGTCGATCTCGACGGCTCCGGCACCTCCTCGATCTCGACGACGGTGCCCTTCTTCGACCACATGCTGACGGCGTTCTCGAAGCACTCGCTCATCGACCTGACGGTCGAGGCGAGCGGCGACACCGAGATCGACGCGCACCACACGGTGGAGGACACCGCGATCGCGCTCGGCCTCGCGCTCGGCGAGGCACTCGGCGACAAGCGCGGCGTGCGCCGCTACGGCGACGCGACCGTGCCGCTCGACGAGGCGCTCGCGCGCGCCGTCGTCGACCTCTCTGGCCGCCCGTTCCTCGTGCACTCCGGCGAGCCCGCGGGCTTCGAGCTGCACCGCATCGGCGGGCACTTCACCGGCTCGCTCGTGCGCCACGCCTTCGAGGCCATCGCGCTCAACGCCCGCCTCACGGCGCACGTCGAGGTGCTCGCGGGCCGCGACCCGCACCACATCGCCGAGGCGGAGTTCAAGGCCTTCGCGCGCGCGATGCGCGTCGCGGTCGAGCCCGACCCCCGCGTGACCGGCGTGCCGTCGACGAAGGGCGCACTGTGACCGCCCAGCGCAAGCGCGTCGCGCTGCTCGACTACGGGCTCGGCAACGTCCACTCGGCCGCGAAGGCGCTCGAGGCGGCCGGCGCCGACGTGAGCCTGACGGCCGACCGCACCGCGATCATGGAGGCCGACGGCCTCGTCGTGCCCGGCGTCGGCTCGATGGCCGCGTGCATGGAGGGCATCCAGGCGATCCACGGCGGCGAGCTCATCGGCCGCCGGCTCGCCGGCAGCCGGCCCGTGCTCGGCATCTGCGTCGGCATGCAGGTGCTCTTCTCCTCCGGCGAGGAGGGCGGCGGCGACACGCGCGGCCTCGACGAGTGGCCCGGCACCGTGCGGCGCCTGCAGGCCGACGTGCTGCCCCACATGGGCTGGGCACAGGTCGAGGCGCCCGAGCACTCGCAGCTCTTCGCGGGCCTCGCCGACGAGCGCTTCTACTTCGTCCACTCCTACGGCGTCACCGAGTGGGGCATCGACCCGCACCCGCGCATGCGCCAGCCCGCCGTCACGTGGGCCGAGCACGGCGAGCGGTTCATCGCCGCCGTCGAGAACGGCCCGCTCTCGGCGACGCAGTTCCACCCCGAGAAGTCGGGCGAAGCGGGCGTGCGCCTGCTCGAGAACTGGGTCCGCGGGCTCTGATCCAACCCGGCCGCACGCTCCACCGCGCCGCGGCCACCGTCCGGAAGGCAACGCATCCCATGACCGACTTCAACCAGTCGCCCAAGCTGCAGCTGCTGCCCGCGATCGACGTCGCAGGCGGCAAGGCGGTGCGGCTCACGCAGGGCAAGGCGGGCACCGAGACCTCGTTCGGCAGCCCGGTCGACGCCGCGGAGGACTGGATCCGGCAGGGCGCGGAGTGGCTGCACCTCGTCGACCTCGACGCCGCCTTCGGGCGCGGCGACAACCGCGCCGTGATCCGCAAGGTCATCAAGGCGTCGAAGGGCCGCGTGAACGTCGAGCTCTCGGGCGGCATCCGCGACGAGGCCTCGCTCGAGGCGGCCCTCGCGACCGGCGTCAAGCGCATCAACCTCGGCACCGCCGCGCTCGAGAACCCCGAGTGGACCGCATCCGTCATCGCCGAGTACGGCGACCAGATCGCCGTCGGGCTCGACGTGCGCGGCACGACGCTCGCCGCGCGCGGCTGGACCGAGGACGGCGGCGACCTGTGGCACGTGCTCGACCGGCTCGAGGCCGCCGGCTGCAGCCGCTACGTCGTCACCGACGTCACGAAGGACGGCACCCTCAAGGGCCCGAACCTCGAGCTGCTGCGGCAGGTCGGCGAGCGCACCGAGAAGCCCATCGTCGCCTCCGGCGGTGTCGCGAGCCTCGACGACATCGCCGCGCTCCGCGAGCTCGTGCCGCACGGCGTCGAGGGCGCGATCGTCGGCAAGGCGCTCTACGCCGGCGCGTTCACGCTCGCCGCGGCGCTCGACGTCGCGGGCCAGTAGGCGATGCCGGGCCCGACGCCCGGCCGCGACGCCGACTCGGCCGGCCGACCCTGGGCGGGGCGCTCGTTCCACCACCACGACACGACCTACGCGGACGACGACGGCTCGGCACCGGCCGGCTACCTCGAGGCGGTGCGCGCGCTCGCCGACGGCAGCGCGGGTCGAGCAGCCGTCGTCGAGACGCTCCGCGGCGAGCGCGTGCTCGTGCCGCTGGTCGCGGCGGCGGGGGAGACGGGCGTCGACGAGCGGGGCCGCACGATCGACAAGACGCAGGAGCTCTCGATCGTGACGGTGCACGGTCCCGACGGAGCGCCCATCCTGCCGATGTTCTCGCACGTGCAGGCGATGCAGGCCTGGAACGCGGCCGCGCGGCCCGTGCCCTCGAGCGTGCAGCGGGCGGCAGCGGCCGCGCTCGACGGACCGGGGCGGATCGTGCTCGATCCGGGCTCGGAGAGCGAGTTCGTGCTCGGGCGCACGATGCTCGAGGCGGTGCTGGCGGATGCGCCGTGGGCGTGGGGCGCGGAGGATGCGGCCGTGCACGAGGCCGTGCTCGACGCGCTGTTCGAGCAACCGGCGGTGCAGGCGGTCGTGCTCGCCACCGGCGATCCGCGCTGCCGGCTCGCGGGCGCCGACCTCGAGGTGCACGCGCTCGTCGACGGCTCAGCTGATGCCGCCGAGCAGGTCGGCCGCGCCGCGAGCGCGCTCGGCGCGGCGGAGGTGCTGCGAGCGCGCGTCGAGAGCCTCGCGCTGCGCGTGCACCGCTGGGACGGCGGAGCCTCGCCGCTGCCGCTCTCGGCACCGCCGCTCGCGGCGGTCACGCGCGCCGAGCGGCGGTGAGGCGGCCGGTCGCTAGACGACCGAGCCGGTGTACTTCTCGCCCGGGCCCTTGCCCGGCGCGTCGGGGATCGCGCTCGCCTCGCGGAACGCGAGCTGCACCGAGCGCAGGCCGTCGCGCAGCGGCGCGGCGTGGACGCTCCCGACCTCGGCAGCGGCCGCGGTGACGAGGCCCGCGAGCGCGTTGATGAGCTTCCGCGCCTCGTCGAGGTCGATCTGCTGCTCGGGGTCGTCGGCGAGGCCGACCTTGACCGCCGCAGCGCTCAGCAGGTGGATGGCGACGGTGTTGATGAGCTCCACCGCCGGGACGTCGGCGATGTCGCGCGCCTCGGCGAGAGCGTCGTCGTCGTGGTCGTGCTCGATCGCGTCAGTCATCGCGCTCTTCTCCTGAAGGCTGGTCTCTGGTAGAGTTCTGCAGGTTTCGGGCTTTCGCCCGGAGGTGAAAGAGGAGCAATCCCACCCGCAGTCGTTCCAGGCTAACGGGTCAGCGGCACAGCGGCGCGCGTCACTCGATGCGCAGCGGCTCGTGCTGAGCCACGTGGCACATCGCGCGTATTCGGCTCCTCGTTCGCCGTGCACCAGCACACAGCAGCAACGAGAAGGAGCCCGCGATCAGCGATCCCCGCATCAACGAGCGCATCCGCGTCCCAGAAGTCCGTCTGGTCGGCCCCGCCGGCGAGCAGGTCGGCGTCGTGAGGGTCGAGGATGCCCTTCGCCTTGCCCGCGAGGCAGAGCTCGACCTCGTCGAGGTCGCTCCCGCCGCGCGGCCGCCCGTGGTCAAGATCATGGACTACGGCAAGTTCAAGTACGAGCAGGCGCAGAAGGCGAAGGATGCCCGTCGCAACCAGGCGAACACGGTCCTCAAGGAGGTCCGCTTCCGCCTCAAGATCGACGAGCACGACTACGAGACGAAGCGCAAGCGCGCGCAGGGGTTCCTCGAGGGCGGCGACAAGGTCAAGGCCATGATCCTCTTCCGCGGCCGCGAGCAGTCGCGCCCGGAGATGGGTGCCAAGCTGCTGCAGCGCTTCGCCGAGGACATCCGCGAGTACGGCGTCGTCGAGTCGTCGCCGACGCTCGACGGCCGCAACATGACGATGGTCGTGGGCCCGCTGCGCTCGAAGGCCGACGCGAAGACCGAGCAGAACGCTGCTCGCTCCGAGCAGCGCAAGGCCGCGCAGGAGAAGCGCCGCCAGGAGTCCGAGCGCAAGGCCCAGCGCCAGGCCGAGCTCGAGGCCTCGCGCCCCGCGCCGCGACCGGCGCCGGCGCGCACGCCCGCACCGCCGAGCGGCGAGCCGATGCGCGTGCCGCGCACCGACTCCGACCGCTCCTCGCGCCCCGACCGCTCGTCGCGCTCGTCGAGCGACCGCCCGTCGAGCGACCGTCCGTCGCGCCCGTCGTCCGAGCGCAGCTCGGAATCGCGCTCGAGCGAGCCGCGCTCCGACTCGCGGCCGCGCCAGGCGCCCCGCACCATCGCGCCCACGCCGGCCAACGCGCCGCGCCCGGCGTCGATGCCAAAGCCCGCTGCCGCACCCGCGGCAGGCACCCCCGCTGCATCCGCAGCGCCCAAGCCCGCCGCGACGCCCGCCGCCCCGAAGCCCGGGGCCAAGCCCGCGGTGCCCTCGGCGGTCAAGCCCGCGGCACCCAAGGCCAAGCCCGCAGGCAAGCCCGCGGACAAGCCAGCATCCGAGTAGGAGAGAAGAATGCCCAAGCAGAAGACGCACTCCGGTGCCAAGAAGCGCTTCAAGGTGACGGGAACCGGCAAGATCCGCAAGCAGCAGGCCGGCATGCGCCACAACCTCGAGGTCAAGTCGTCGGTCCAGACGCGCCGCCTCAACAAGGACAAGGTGCTCGCGCCCGCCGACGCCAAGACCATCAAGAAGCTGCTCGCCCGCTGACGCGCGCGACGAAGTAGAGACGAAGAGAGAGAACCACTCATGGCACGTGTCAAGAGGGCCGTCAACGCCGCCAAGAAGCGCCGCGTCATCCTCGAGCAGGCCGAGGGCTACCGCGGCCAGCGCTCGCGGCTGTACCGCAAGGCGAAGGAGCAGCTGCTCCACTCGCACGTCTACGCGTTCCGCGACCGCAAGGCGAAGAAGGGCGACTTCCGCCGCCTGTGGATCCAGCGCATCAACGCCGCGTCGCGCGCGAACGGCCTGACGTACAACCGCCTCATCCAGGGCCTCGGCCTCGCGGGCATCGAGGTCGACCGCCGCATGCTCGCCGAGCTCGCGGTCAACGAGCCGGCGACGTTCGCCGCGCTCGTCGAGTCGGCCAAGGCCGCCCTGCCCGCCGACACCTCGGCTCCGCAGAACGCGGCCTGACATGCTCGACAGCCCCCGCGCGCCTCGCGTGCGAGCGGCTGCCAAGCTCCAGCAGCGAACAGCCCGGTCCGAGACCGGGCTGTTCCTGTTGGAGGGACCGGCCGCGCTCGACGAGGCGCTGCGCTTCGCGCCCGCGACGCTCGTCGAGGTGTTCGCGACCGATGCGGCGCGGGAGCGCCACCCCGAGCTGCTCGACCGCGTCGACGCGCGGCAGCTCACCGCCGTCTCCGACCGGGCGCTCAGGGCGATGACCGACACCGTGCGGCCGCAGGGCATCGTCGCGGTCGCGAAGCAGTCGCCCGTCTCGCTCGAGGCCGCGATCGAGCGCGCCGCGGCCGCCGAGCACCCGCTCGTCGCGATCCTCCACGAGGTGCGCGACCCGGGCAACCTCGGCACGATCCTCCGCGCCGCCGACGCGGCAGGCGCATCCGCCGTCGTCGTCACGGCGAACTCCGTCGACCCCTTCTCGCCCAAGGTCGTGCGCTCGACGACCGGCTCGCTCTTCCACCTCGACGTCTCCGTCGGCGCCTCGACGGCCGACGCCGTCGCCGCCGCGCAGGCCGCGGGCATCACCGTGCTCGCCGCCGACGTGTCGGGCGACGACCTCGTCGCGCTCCAGGGCGAGGGGATGCTGTCGGGCCCGACCGCGTGGCTGTTCGGCAACGAGGCGCGCGGCCTCGACGAGGCGACGCTCTCGCTCGCCGACCGCGCCGCGCGGCTGCCGATCTACGGCCGCGCCGAGTCGCTCAACCTCGCGACCGCCGCCTCCGTCTGCCTCTACCAGAGCGCGCTCGCCCAGCGCGGCGTGTAACCATTGCGTTTCGATCGGGCGCTGCGGGACGAATCGACCGCGCGCGCCGTGCTTTGATGAGCGCATGCAGCCCCTCGTCGAGCTCGACCACGTCAACAAGCACTACGGCGACCTCCACGTCCTGAACGACATCGACGTCTCGATCCCCAAGGGTCAGGTCGTCGTGGTGATCGGCCCCTCGGGCTCCGGCAAGTCGACCTTCTGCCGCGCGATCAACCGGCTCGAGACGATCGACTCGGGCGAGATCCGCATCGACGGCGTGCCGCTGCCCAAGGAGGGCAAGGCCCTCGCGCAGCTGCGCGCCGACGTCGGCATGGTCTTCCAGTCGTTCAACCTCTTCTCGCACAAGTCGATCCTCGAGAACGTCACGCTCGGCCCCATCAAGGTGCGCGGCCTGAAGCGCAAGGACGCCGAGGAGCGCGCGATGCACCTGCTCGAGCGCGTCGGCATCGCCAACCAGGCGCACAAGATGCCCGCGCAGCTCTCGGGCGGCCAGCAGCAGCGCGTCGCGATCGCCCGCTCGCTCGCGATGGAGCCGAAGCTCATGCTCTTCGACGAGCCGACGAGCGCGCTCGACCCCGAGATGATCAACGAGGTGCTCGACGTCATGGTCGAGCTCGCCCACGGCGGCATGACGATGATCACCGTCACGCACGAGATGGGCTTCGCCCGCAAGGCGGCCGATCGCGTGCTCTTCATGGCCGACGGGAAGGTCGTGGAGGACTCGACGCCCGAGTCGTTCTTCTCGAACCCCCAGTCGGCGCGCGCCAAGGACTTCCTCTCGAAGATCCTGACGCACTGATCCGCAAGTCCCAGCACCCCCGAAGAAGGAGAAGCACCATGCGCAGCAAGCTCACGCTCGGCGTGGCCGCGTTCGCGGTCCTCGCGCTCACCGCGTGCGGCGGCCCCGCCGGCACGACCTCGTCCGAGGCGCCGGAGGAGCCGACCGACACCGGCTCGGCCACCACGAGCGACCACCCCTACGGCCTCGAGGTCGCGGAGTCGCCCGAGTTCGAGGCGGGCTCGACCATGGCGGAGTTCGCCGAGGCCGGCTCCATCACGATCGGCACGAAGTTCGACCAGCCGCTGTTCGGCCTCGTCGGCCCCGACGGCGCGCCCGAGGGCTTCGACGTCGCGGTCGGCTCGCTCATCGCGGCCGAGCTCGGCATCGCGTTCGAGGACATCCAGTGGGAGGAGACGGTCTCCGCCAACCGCGAGACGTTCATCGAGAACGGCACCGTCGACCTCGTCGTCGCGACCTACACGATCAACGACGCTCGCAAGGAGAAGGTCGACTTCGCCGGGCCGTACTACGAGGCCGGCCAGGCGCTCATGGTGCAGGCGGGCAACCCCGAGGGCATCACCGGCCCCGACGACGTCTCGGGCCTCTCGGTCTGCTCGGTCGAGGGCTCGACGCCCGCGGCCCGCATCGTCGACGAGTACGGCGCCAACCTGCAGGCGACCGACACCTACTCGAACTGCCTCGACCCGCTGCGCAACGGCCAGGTCGTCGCGGTGACGACGGACAACGTCATCCTCGCCGGCTTCGTCGACCAGAACGCGGGCGAGTTCGAGCTCGTGAACGACGGCGAGACGTTCACCTCGGAGCCCTACGGCATCGGCCTCACGAAGGGCGACGACGCGTTCCGCGCCTGGATCAACGACGTCCTCGAGGAGGCCCAGGCCGACGGCACGATGGACTCGCTCTGGGAGCAGACCGCGGGCATCGTCCTGCCCACGCCGGAGTTCCCGGCCGTCGACCGCTACTGATCGATCCACGTCACCGGGTGCGGGAGGACCTCCTCCCGCACCCGGTGGTCGGATGAGGGACTGATGCAAGCACTACTCGAGAACTGGCCGCTGTGGCTGCAGGGCATGTGGATGACCCTGCTGCTGACCGGCGCCACCACGCTGTTCGGGCTGCCGATCGGCATCCTGCTCGCCGGCATGCGCGTCTCGCCCGTCGCGGCGCTCCGCGTCGTCGCGACGGTGTGGACGGAGGTGGCGAGGAACACCCCGCTCACGCTCGTGTTCTTCTTCACGGCCTTCGTGCTCCCGAAGCTCGGCCTCATCCTCGACTTCCAGCTCGGCGCGATCATCGCGCTCACCTACTACACGAGCGCGTTCTTCGCCGAGGCGGTGCGCTCCGGCATCAACTCCGTGCCGATCGGTCAGGCGGAGGCATCCCGCTCGATCGGCCTCACGTTCAGCCAGACCATGGGCCTCGTCGTGCTGCCGCAAGCCTTCCGCAGCGTGCTCCCGCCGCTCATCAACGTCGTGATCGCGCTCATCAAGAACTCGTCCGTCGCGATGGGCTTCTTCGTCTTCGTGCTCGTCTCGGTCGCGCACCGGCTCTCGAACACGTACGGCGACCAGGCGCTGCAGATCTTCGTCGGCATCGCCCTCAGCTACCTGATCCTCACGGTGCCGCTCGGCCAGCTGGTCGACCACCTCGAGCGCAAGTGGAGCGTGCAGCGATGAGCGGCTCCGTCCTCTTCGACGCCCCGGGACCGAACGCCATCCGGCGCTCGCGCATCCTCTCGATCGTCTTCGCCGTCGTCGCGGTCGCGGCGCTCGCCCTCGGCGCCTACCAGCTCTGGCTCGGCGGCGCGTTCTACCAGGACCGCTGGGACATCTTCCAGACCGAGGACCTGTGGTTCGGCGCCCGCGGGCTCATGGTGGGCCTCCGCACGACGCTCACGATCGCCGCGATCGGTGCCGTCGGCGCACTCATCCTCGGCGTCGTGTTCTCGATCCTCCGCAGCGCACCCTCGAAGTGGGTGCGGGTGCCGGTGACGATCGTGCTCGAGTTCTTCCGCGGCATGCCCGTGCTGCTGATGATGCTCTTCATCCTCATCGTCTTCTCGACCGGCGCGTACTGGGCCGTCGTGTGGGCGCTCATCGTCTACAACGGCGCGATCATCGGCGAGGCGCTCCGCGCCGGCATGAAGTCGCTCCCCAAGGGGCAGCGCGAGAGCGGGCTCGCGATCGGCCTCACGCCGCTCCGCACGACGCTCGAGATCGAGCTCCCGCAGGCGTTCCGCATCATGCTGCCGATCATCCTCGCGCAGCTCATCGTGCTGCTGAAGGACACCTCGCTCGGCTACATCGTCGGCTCGCCCGAGATCATCCGCATCGGCCGGCAGCTCGTCGACTTCTACGACCGCCAGGGCGGCCCGTACGCGCTCTCGATGTTCTTCGTCATGCTCGCGATCTTCCTCGCGATCAACATCACGCTCTCGTGGCTCGTCCGCGTGCTCGCGCGGCGCATGGCGCAGCCGCGTCGCGGCGGACCGAACCTCGACGGCTCGAAGACCGAGGCGATCCCGCTCTCGACGCAGGCGATGCGCGAGGTGAAGGACCCGCAGGCCGAGATCACGCGGCTGCCCGGCGCGGGCATGGGCGGGCAGGGCTAGGAGCGGCCCGGCGCGCGCCGAGCGCGCCGGTAGGATCGTCCGGTGCCCCAACCCGACGCATCCCCTGAACTGAGCGCGCGCGTCGACGCGGCCGTGGAGGCCGCGCTCGCCGCGATCGACGCCGCCTCGACGACCGCCGAGCTGCAGGCCGCGAAGTCCGCCCACAACGGGCAGGGCTCCGAGCTCGCCGGCCTCAACGCATCCCTCCGCGACATCGCGCCGGAGGAGCGCAAGGCCGCCGGCCAGACGATCGGCGCCGGCCGCGCCCGCGTCGCCGAGGCGATCGCCGCCCGGCAGGACGAGCTCGCCGTGGCCGAGGAGGCAGCGCAGCTCGAGGCCGAGCGCGTCGACGTCACGGCGCTCCCGCGCCTGCGCGCGCCCGGCGGCCGGCACCCGCTCTCGATGCTCGCGGACGAGATGACGGATGTCTTCGTCGGCATGGGCTGGGAGGTCGCGGAGGGCCCCGAGCTCGAGCACGAGTGGTACAACTTCGACGCCCTCAACGTCGACCCCGACCACCCCGCGCGCGGCGAGTCCGACACGTTCTACGTCGCGCCCGCCGAGCGGCACCTCGTGCTGCGCACGCAGACGAGCCCCGTGCAGGCGCGCTCGATGCTCACGCGCGAGCCGCCGATCTACATCGTCGCGCCCGGCCGCGTCTACCGCACCGACGACATCGACGCGACCCACCTGCCGGTCTTCACGCAGATGGAGGGGCTCGCGATCGACGAGGGCCTCACGATGGCGCACCTGCGCGGCACGCTCGAGCACCTCGCCCGCATCATGTTCGGCGAGGAGGCGAAGATCCGCCTGCGCCCCAACTACTTCCCCTTCACCGAGCCGAGCGCCGAGATGGACGTGTGGCACCCCGGCATGCGCGGCGGTCCGCGCTGGGTCGAGTGGGGCGGCTGCGGCATGGTGAACCCGAACGTGCTGCGCGCGACGGGCGTCGACCCCGAGGTCTACTCGGGCTTCGCGTTCGGCATGGGCGTCGAGCGCACCCTCCAGTTCCGGTACCAGCTCGACGACATGCGCGACATGATCGAGGGCGACGTGCGCTTCACCGAGCAGTTCGGGATGGTGATCTGATGCGGATTCCGCTGTCATGGCTCGCGGAGCACGTCGAGCTGCCCGCCGAGGACGCGGCCGACTGGCTGCACGCGACGCTCGTGCGCGTCGGCTTCGAGGAGGAGGCGGTGCACGGCGGCGAGCTGCGCGGGCCGATCGTCGTCGGCCGGGTGCTCTCGTTCGTCGAGGAGCCGCAGAAGAACGGCAAGACCATCCGCTACGCGCAGGTCGACGTCGGCGAGCAGCACGGCGGCGTGCGCGGCATCGTCTGCGGCGCGCTCAACTTCGTCGAGGGCGACCGGGTCGTCGTGACCCTGCCGGGCTCGGCGCTGCCCGGCGGCTTCGAGATCGCCGCGCGCAAGACCTACGGCCACGTCTCGGACGGCATGATCGCGTCCGAGCGCGAGCTCGGGCTCGGCGACGACCACGACGGCATCATGCGCCTCGACGAGCTCGGCATCGAGGGCGAGGTCGGGGCGGATGCGCTGTCGATCCTCGGCCTGGACGACCAGGCGGTCGAGATCAACGTGACGCCCGACCGCGGCTACGCGCTCTCGCTCCGCGGCATCGCGCGCGAGGTCGCCGCCGCGACCGGCCAGGCGTTCACCGACCCCGCCGAGACCGCGCGCGCCCGCGACGCCGCATCCCGCGCATCCGGGCCCGACGCATCCGGCTTCTCCGTCACGCTCGACGACGACGCGCCCATCCGCGGCCGCGCCGGCTGCTCGCGCTTCGTCGTGCGCGTCGTGCGCGGCATCGACCCCTCGCGTCCGAGCCCCGCGTGGCTCGCCTCGCGGCTGCGGCTCGCGGGCATCCGCTCCATCTCGCTGCCGGTCGACATCACGAACTACGTCATGCTCGAGCTCGGTCAGCCCATCCACGGCTACGACCTCGCGAAGCTGCGCGGCGGCATCGCGGTCCGCCGCGCCCGTGAGGGCGAGACGCTCGTGACCCTCGACGACGTGGAGCGGAAGCTCGACGTCGAGGACCTGCTCATCACCGACGACCGCGGCGCGATCGGCCTCGCGGGCGTCATGGGCGGCGCCGAGACCGAGATGGACGCGTCGACGACCGACGTGCTCATCGAGGCCGCGACGTTCGATCCCGTCTCGATCAGCCGCACCGCGCGCCGGCACAAGCTCTTCTCGGAGGCATCGAAGCGCTACGAGCGCGGCGTCGACCCCGCGATCGCCGATGCCGCGGCCGCGCGGGTCGCGCAGCTGCTCGTCGAGCTCGCGGGCGGCACGCTCGACGAGCTCGGCACCGAGGTCGGCGAGGTCGCGCAGCTCGCGCCCATCACGATCCCGGTCGGCTACTGGAGCGCGCTGCTCGGCGGCGACTACACCGACGACGAGGCGCTCGCCGCGCTCGAGAGCGTCGGCGCGAAGGTCGAGCAGGGTGCGGATGCGTGGACGGTCACCCCGCCGACGTGGCGCCGCGACCTGACCGATCGCGAGGGCCTCGTCGAGGAGATCGCCCGCATCGTCGGCTTCGACCGCATCCCCTCGGTGCTGCCGGTCGCGCCGCCCGGGCGCGGCTACACGCGCGCCCAGCGGCTGCGCCGCAAGGTCGCCGACGCGCTCGCCTCGAGCGGCCTCACCGAGGTGCTCGTCGCGCCCTTCGTCACCGAGCGGCAGGCGCAGCTCAGCGGCCACGCGCCCGTGCGGCTCGAGAACCCGCTCGACGGCGAGCGCCCGTGGCTGCGGACCGCGCTCGTGCCTTCGCTCATCGACACCGCGCACCGCAACCTCGGCCGCGGGCTCACCGACCTCGCGCTGTTCGAGCTCGGCCGGGTCTTCCACGCGGTCGACGGCCAGGGCACCGACGAGCTGCCGGGCGCCGAGTCGCGGCCCGCCGACGACGTGCTCGCCGAGCTCGACCGCCTGCCCGAGCAGCCGCTGCACGCGGCGGTGCTGCTCGTGGGGGAGCGGGTGCACAAGCAGCCCGGCCGCGCCGCCGAGCGCTTCGGGCTCGCCGACGCGATCGAGGCGGCCGAGCGCATCGCGCGCACCGTCGGGCTCGAGCTCGAGCTGCGGCAGGCGGAGCGGCCGTGGCTGCACCCGGGCCGCACCGCCGAGCTGCTGCTCGGCGAGACGGTCGTCGGCGTCGCGGGCGAGCTGCTGCCGCAAGTCACGGCCGACGCCGACCTGCCACGCGGCGTCGCGGTCGCCGAGCTCGACCTCGACGTGCTCATCGAGCGCTCGCGCGTGCGCCTCGACACCCGCGTGATCGCGCCGGTGCCGGCCGCGACGCAGGACCTCTCGCTCGTCGTGCCGGTCGAGGTGCCCGCGGGCGACGTGCGGCGGGCCGTGCGCGACGGCGCGGGCGCGCTGCTCGAGCACATCGCGCTCGTCGACGACTACCGGGGCGCTGGGCTTGCCCACGGTGGACTGGCACAGGGAGAGAAGTCGCTCACGTTCGCGCTCCGCTTCCGCGCGCCCGACCGCACGCTCACGGCCGCGGAGGCGAGCGAGGCGAAGCTCGCGGGGCTCCGCGTCGCGACCGAGCGGCACGGCGCGCGCCTGCGGGAGTAGCATCCGGTCGTGGTCGAGATCCTGGTGCGCGGCGAGGCGGCCCTGCGCGCGGCCGCCGAGCGCGCGACGGTGACGGTGCACTCGCGCTGGCAGGCCGATTCGCCCGACGCGGCGATGTCGGCGGTCACGACGGCACACGCGGCCGCGGCCGAGCGAGCGCGCGAGCTCGCCGACGCGGGCGCGATCGAGTCGTGGCACGCCGACCGGGCCTGGGTCTCGCACCACCGCGAGTGGGTCGGGGAGGGCCTGCCGCAGCGCCTCGTCTTCACCGCATCTGCGGCCGTCACCGCGACCTTCCTCGACGTCGACGCGCTCGGCGCGTGGATCGGCGAGCTGGGCTCGGTGCCCGAGCACGAGGTCGGGGGCGTCACGTGGTCGCTCGCCGAGGAGACCGAGCGCCGGCTCGCGAGCCGCGCGCGGGCGCTCGCGATCGAGGACGCCCGGGCGCGAGCCGCCGACTACGCGCACGCCGCCGGGCTCGGCGACCCGGCGATCACCGCCATCCGCGAGCCCGACCTCGACGCGCCCAGGCCGCTCGGCAAGGGCCGCGCGGGCGTCGAGGGCGTCATGCTCGCGAGCGCCGACGGCGGCGCGCCGGTCGCGCTCGCCGCCGGCGAGATCGAGGTCGAGGCCGCGGTCGAGGTGGCGTTCCAGGCGTAGCCGCATCTGGCGGGCCGATAGCCTGGGAGCATGAGCCTCTCCGTCGCCGTCGCAGGCGCGAGCGGATACGCGGGCGGCGAGCTGCTGCGGCTGCTCGCGCAGCACCCCGAGCTGGAGGTGCGCACCGTCACCGCGCACGCCAATGCCGGGCAGCCCCTCGTGTCCGTGCACCCGAACCTGCGCTCCCTCGCCACGCTGACCTTCCAGGAGACCACGCGCGAGGTGCTCGCCGGCCACGACGTCGTCTTCCTCGCGCTCCCGCACGGGCACTCCGCCGGCATCGCCGCCGAGCTGCCCGACGAGACGCTCGTCGTCGACGCGGGCGCCGACCACCGGCTGCTCGACGCCGCCGAGTGGACCCGCTACTACGGCACCGAGCACGCCGGCACGTGGCCCTACGGCATGCCCGAGCTCATGCTCGCCGACGGCGGCCGCCAGCGGCGCGAGCTGCGCGCCGCCCGCCGCATCGCCGTGCCCGGCTGCAACGCGACCGCCGTGACGCTCGCGGCCGCACCCGGCATCGCGGCCGGGCTCATCGACCCGACGGGGCTCACGTCCGCGCTCGCCGTCGGCTCCTCCGGCGCGGGCCGTGGCGCGAAGACCCACCTGCTCGCGAGCGAGCTCACCGGCAGCGCGACGCCCTACGGCGTCGGCGGCACGCACCGCCACCTGCCGGAGATCGCGCAGAACCTCCGGATGGTGGGCGCGACCGAGGTGCGGCACTCCTTCACGCCGGTGCTCGTGCCGATGTCGCGCGGCATCCTCGCGACCGTGACGGCGCCGCTCGACGGCGACGCGAGCGCCGACGAGCTGCGCGGCGCGTGGCTCTCGGCCTACGCCGACGAGCGCTTCGTGCACGTGCTGCCCGCGGGGCACTACCCGCGCACCGCCGACGTCATCGGCTCGAACTCGGTGCACATAGGCGTCGGCCTCGACCACGACGCCGGTCGCGTCGTGATGATCGCCGCGCTCGACAACCTCGGCAAGGGCACCGCGGGCGCCGCGATCCAGTCGGCGAACATCGCGCTCGGCCTCGACGAGCAGCTCGGGCTGCCGATCGACGGGGTCGCGCCGTGAGCGTGACCGCGGCCGCGGGCTTCCGGGCTGCGGGCGTCGCCGCGGGCGTGAAGTCGAGCGGGGGCGCCGACGTCGCGCTCGTCGTCAACGACGGCCCGATCGATGCGGCAGCCGGTGTCTTCACCGCCAACCGCGCGAAGGCGAACCCGGTGCTGTGGAGCCAGCAGGCGCTCGCCGACGGCACCGCTCGCGCGGTGATCCTCAACTCCGGCGGCGCGAACTGCTTCACGGGCGCCTTCGGCTTCCAGACCACGCACCAGACGGCCGAGCGGGTCGCCGAGCGACTCGGCATCGGCGCCGTCGAGGTGCAGGTGTGCTCGACGGGGCTCATCGGCGTCGGCGACGAGGCCTTCCGCCAGGCGGTGCTCCGCGGCGTCGACCTCGCGGTCGACGCGCTCGGCGACGACGAGGCGGCAGGGCTCGCCGCGGCGCGGGCGATCATGACGACCGACTCGGTGCCGAAGCAGGCGACGGATGCACGCGGCGGCTTCACGGTCGGCGGCATGGCGAAGGGCGCCGGCATGCTCGCGCCCGGCCTCGCGACGATGCTCGTCGTGCTCACGACCGACGCGGTCGCCGATGCCGCGACGCTCGACCGCGCGCTCCGCGCCGCGACGCGCGTGACCTTCGACCGCCTCGACTCCGACGGCTGCATGTCGACGAACGACACCGTGCTGCTGCTCGCCTCCGGTGCATCGGGGCACCGCGCCGACGAGGCCGAGCTCACCGCATCCGTCACCGCCGTGTGCGACGACCTCGCGCGGCAGCTGCAGGCCGACGCCGAGGGCGCGAGCCACGACATCGCCATCGAGGTGCTCGGCGCCGCGAGCGAGGACGATGCGGTCGTCGTCGGCCGCTCCGTCGCGCGCTCCAACCTCTTCAAGGCCGCGATCTTCGGCAACGACCCGAACTGGGGCCGCGTGCTCGCTGCCATCGGCACGACGGATGCGTCGTTCGACCCCTTCGAGGTCGACGTCGCCTTCAACGGGGTGCGGGTGTGCCACGCCGGCGAGCCCGACCGCCCGCGCGAGGAGGTCGACCTCACCCCGCGCGAGACGCGCATCCGCATCGAGCTGCACGCGGGGGAGCACGCGGCGACGATCCGGACGAACGACCTCACGCACGAGTACGTCCACGAGAACTCCGCATATGCCAGCTAGGGACGAGGCGCAGCTCGCGCAGAAGGCGGCGACGCTCATCGAGTCGCTGCCGTGGCTCGAGCGCTACCGCGGCGCGACGATGGTCGTGAAGTACGGCGGCAACGCGATGGTCTCTGCCGAGCTGCAGCGCGCGTTCGCCGAGGACATGGTCTACCTGCGCCACGTCGGCATCGCACCCGTCGTCGTGCACGGCGGCGGCCCGCAGATCAGCGAGGCGCTCCGCATCCACGGGATCGAGAGCGAGTTCCGCGGCGGCTACCGCGTCACGAGCCGCGAGGCGATGGACGTCGTGCGGATGGTGCTCACCGGCCAGGTCGCGCGCACGCTCGTGTCGCTCATCAACGCGCACGGCCCGCTCGCCGCGAGCATGTCGGGCGAGGACGCCGGACTCTTCACGGGCCGCCGGCGCGGCACCGTCGTCGACGGCGAGGAGGTCGACCTCGGCCAGGTCGGCGACGTCGTCGACGTCGACCCGACCCCGGTCCGGCGGCTGCTCGAGGCGGGGCTCATCCCGGTCGTCTCGTCGATCGCCCCCGACGGCGACCGGCCGGGGGAGTCGCTCAACGTCAACGCCGACGCGGCCGCTGCGGCGCTCGCGGCCGCGCTCGGCGCGCAGAAGCTCGTCATCCTCACCGACGTCGAGGGCCTCTACCGCGACTGGCCCGACCGCTCGTCGCTCGTGAGCGAGCTCACCGACGTCGAGCTCGAGGCGCTGCTGCCCTCGCTCGAGTCGGGCATGATCCCGAAGATGCAGGCGTGTCTGGCCGCCGTCCGCGCGGGCGTGCCGAAGGCCGCGATCATCGACGGCCGCGCGCCGCACTCGATCCTGACCGAGATCTTCACGACCGCGGGATCCGGCACGGAGGTCGTGCCCGCAACCGCCACCCGGGCATCCCGTGCCCAGGCATCCCCCACCGACGCCCCCGACCGAGGAGCAGCATGACCCGGCACTTCCTGCGCGACGACGACTTGAGCCCCGCCGAGCAGCGCGAGGTGCTCGAGCGCGCCGCCCGCATGAAGCGCGACCGCTTCGCCGAGCGCCCGCTCGAGGGCCCGCAGTCGGTCGCGGTCATCTTCGACAAGTCGTCGACGCGCACGCGCGTCTCGTTCCACGTCGGCATCTCCGACCTCGGCGGCTCGCCGCTCATCATCTCGACCGCCTCGAGCCAGCTCGGCGGCAAGGAGACCGCGGCCGACACCGCACGCGTGCTCGAGCGGCAGGTCGCCGCGATCGTGTGGCGCACCTACGCCCAGGCCGGCCTCGAGGAGATGGCTGCCGGCACGGCGGTGCCGGTCGTGAACGCGCTCTCGGACGACTTCCACCCGTGCCAGCTGCTCGCCGACCTGCTGACGATGCAGGAGCACAAGGGCGAGCTCGCGGGGCTCACCGTCGCGTTCGTCGGCGACGGACGCTCGAACATGGCGCAGTCCTACCTGCTCGCGTGCGCGACCGCGGGCATGCACGTGCGCATCGCCGCCCCTGCCGGCTACGCACCCGAGCCCGACGTGGTCGCCGATGCCGAGCGCATCGCGGCCGAGACCGGCGGCAGCGCGACGGTCGGCGGCGATGCGCGCGCGGCCGTCGCCGGCGCCGACGTCGTCGTGACCGACACGTGGGTGTCGATGGGCAAGGAGGACGAGAAGGCCGAGCGAGTGGCGACCTTCGGCGGCTTCAAGGTCGATCGCGAGCTCATGGCGCTCGCGAAGTCCGACGCGGTCTTCATGCACTGCCTCCCCGCCGACCGCGGCTTCGAGGTCGAGGCGGAGGTCATCGACGGGCCGCAGTCGATCATCTGGGACGAGGCGGAGAATCGCCTGCACGCGCAGAAGGCGCTGCTGGCGTGGCTGCTCGAGAAGGCGGACGCATGAGCGAGCAGCAGCACGGCACGAACGAGGGCTCGCTCTGGGGCGCTCGCTTCGCCTCGGGCCCGAGCCCCGAGCTCGCCCGGCTCTCGAAGTCGACGCAGTTCGACTGGCGGCTCGCGCAGCTCGACATCCGCGGGTCGAAGGCCCACGCGAGCGCGCTGCACGCGGCGGGGCTGCTCTCCGACGACGAGCTCGCCGGGATGCGGGCCGCGCTCGACGAGCTGAGCGGCCGCGTCCGCTCGGGGGCGTTCGTCGCCGCCGACTCGGACGAGGACGTGCACGGCGCGCTCGAGCGCGGCCTCATCGAGATCGCCGGCGCCGACCTCGGCGGCCGGCTGCGCGCCGGCCGCTCCCGCAACGACCAGATCGCGACACTCGTGCGGGTGTGGATGCTCGAGGAGACCGAGGAGGTCGAGCGCGGCATCCGTGCGGTGATCGAGGCGCTCCGGATGCAGGCCGAGGCGCACCCGGATGCGGCGATGCCGGGGCGCA
Source organism: Agrococcus sp. TSP3-2-1 (assembly GCF_049897585.1). Lineage (NCBI taxonomy): Bacteria > Bacillati > Actinomycetota > Actinomycetes > Micrococcales > Microbacteriaceae > Agrococcus > Agrococcus sp. TSP3-2-1. The sequence goes on along the minus strand of NZ_JAFCWN010000003.1, from coordinate 12,563 downwards.
CGCACCTGCAGCACGCGCAGCCCGTGCTGCTCGCGCACCACCTGCTCGCCCACGCGTGGCCGCTCGTGCGCGACCTCGAGCGCCTCGCCGACTGGCGCGAGCGGGCGAGCGAGTCGCCGTACGGCGCCGGCGCGCTCGCCGGCTCGACGCTCGGGCTCGACCCGGCCCTCGTCGCGCGCGAGCTCGGGCTCGCCGCGCCGAGCCCCAACTCGATCGACGCGACGAGCGCTCGCGACGTCGTCGCCGAGCTCACGTTCGTGCTCGCGATGACCGCGATCGACATCTCGCGGCTCGCGGAGGAGGTCATCCTCTGGACGACGCGTGACCTCGGGTTCGCGCGCCTCCACGACGGCTTCTCGACCGGGTCGTCGATCATGCCGCAGAAGAAGAACCCCGACATCGCCGAGCTCGCGCGCGGCAAGGCGGGCCGGCTCATCGGCGACCACACGGGCCTGCTCGCGACGCTCAAGGCGCTGCCGCTCGCGTACAACCGCGACCTGCAGGAGGACAAGGAGCCGGTCTTCGACGCCGTCGACCAGCTGCAGGTGCTGCTGCCGGCCTTCGCCGGGATGGTGGCGACGCTCGACTTCGACGAGGAGCGGATGCGCGCGGGCGCGGCGGCGGGGTACGCGCTCGCGACCGATGTGGCCGAGTGGCTCGTCAAGCACAGGGTGCCCTTCCGCGAGGCGCACGAGATCGCCGGCGCGCTCGTGCGGCTGTGCGAGCAGCGGGGGATCGAGCTCGACGAGGCGAGCGACGACGACTACCGCTCGGTCTCGGAGCACCTGACGCCCGAGGTGCGCGAGGTGCTGACGGTCGACGGGGCGATCGCCGCGCGCGATGGCATCGGGGGCACGGCCCGCGCAGCGGTCGATGCCCAGCTCGCGTCGCTCGACGAGCGCTTGTCCCGGCTCTCGCGCGGCTGACGTTCGGTAGATTCGAACCGTGATCGACCTCGCTCCCATCCAGCTCGACCCCGCCTTCGACAACGTCTGGGACGAGCTGCAGTACCGCGGGAGCGTGCACGTCTCGACCGACCCGGAGGCGCTGCGCGCGCTGGTCGGCGGCGGCCCGATCACCTACTACTGCGGATTCGACCCGACCGCGCCGAGCCTGCACCTCGGGAACCTCGCGCAGCTGATCATCATGCGCCGGCTGCAGCTCGCCGGCCACAAGCCGCTCGCCCTCGTCGGCGGCTCGACGGGCCTGATCGGCGACCCGAAGCCCACCGCTGAGCGACAGCTCAACGAGCGGGAGACCGTCGCCGAGTGGGTCACGTACCTCGGCGAGCAGATGCTGCGCTTCCTCTCCGACGAGGGAGACAACGCCGTGCGGCTCGTGAACAACCTCGACTGGACCGAGCCGCTCTCGACGGTCGACTTCCTCCGCGAGGTCGGCAAGCACTTCCGGGTGGGCACGATGCTCCGCAAGGACGCGGTCGCCTCGCGCATGGAGTCCGACGAGGGGATCTCCTACGCCGAGTTCAGCTACCAGGTGCTGCAGGGGCTCGACTTCCGCGAGCTCTTCCTGCGCTACGGGTGCATCATGCAGCTCGGCGGCAGCGACCAGTGGGGCAACCTCACCGCGGGCACCGAGCTCATCCGCAAGGCCGAGGGCGTCCACGCGCACGCGCTCGGCTCGCCGCTCATCACGGATGCCGACGGCCGGAAGTTCGGCAAGAGCGAGGGCAACGCGGTGTGGCTCGACGCCAACCTGACGACGCCCTACGCGATGTACCAGTTCTGGCTCAACCAGGATGACGCGATCGTCGTCCAGCTGCTGAAGTCGTTCACCTTCCTGCCGTCCTCGCGGATCGCGGAGCTCGAGCGAGCGACGGCAGAGGCGCCGTTCCGACGCGAGGCGCAGCGCGAGCTCGCGCTGCAGGCGACGGCCTTCATCCACGGCCGCGCCGCGACGGAGCAGGCGATCGCCGCTTCCGAGGCGCTCTTCGGAGCCGGGGATCTCTCGACGCTCGACGCCGGCACCCTCGCGGCGGCCGTCGGTTCGCTCGACCGGCAGGCCATCGCGACCGATGACGCGCCGGTGCTGCAGCTGCTGCAGGAGACGGGGCTCGTCGACTCCCTCTCGGAGGGGCGGCGCGCGATCTCGCAAGGCGGCGTATCGGTCAACAACGAGCGCATCGACGACCCGGCCGCGACCCTCGAGGGCCGCTTGCTGCACGGGCGCTTCGCCGTGCTGCGCCGCGGCAAGAAGACCCTCGCGGGCGTCGACGCCGGCGCCTGAACCGCGGGCGAGCGGCGCGACACGCCCGGGATGCGCGTCATTTGCAGCCCGCGTCCTCGAGCCGTGTAACGTATCCACTCGTCACCCCAAAGACGCCGAGCCGGACAGGCCAGCGGATCAAGAGGGACCACCCCCAGCAGAACGGCCCACGCAATCGCGTGCTGGCTGCGACGCGGGTGCGGTGACAGACCACTTCAACGATGAATGTGCGGAGAGCACGGTCGGCAGCTGCCGACCGAGCCAGACACCGACTTGACAGTCGCTCCGGAGCGTGTAACCTAGACAGGTTGCCACGAGCCGGCCGAATGCGAGTCCGGTGCAGCAGGAGCCGATTTGACAGTCGCTCCGGAGCGTGTAACCTGAACAGGTTGCTACGAGCCGGGCCGAACAGCGAGCCGGCTCTCGCGGACGCCGACTTGACAGTCGCTCTGGAGCGTGTAACCTGAACGGGTTGCCACGAGCCAGGCCGAACAGCGAGCCGGCTCCAGCCGACGCCGACTTGACAGTCGCTCCGGAGCGTGTAGCCTGAATGGGCTGCCACGAGCCGGTCGATGTCCGGCGCGAGCAAGACTCCGCACGGCGTGTCGATTTGACACGGACCGGGAAGTGGCTAACATAGAGAAGTTGCCTCGGCGCAGACCCTCAACGGGGAATGCACGAGAGCGTCTGATCCTTGAGAACTCAACAGCGTGCACAATGTCAAATGCCAAAAATTGCTCGTAGTGCCTTCGGGCACACGATTCCTTTGGATGAGACAGATTGTCAGCAGACAGTCTATTTTGTCAGCATCAAACTCGCTGCCGCCCGGTTTTCCCCGAGCGGTACGCAACATTTCTTTACGGAGAGTTTGATCCTGGCTCAGGACGAACGCTGGCGGCGTGCTTAACACATGCAAGTCGAACGATGAAGGAGGAGCTTGCTCCTCCGGATTAGTGGCGAACGGGTGAGTAATACGTGAGCAATGTGCCCTTGACTCTGGGATAAGCGCTGGAAACGGCGTCTAATACCGGATACGACCCTCGGAGGCATCTCCTGTGGGTGGAAAGAACTTCGGTCAAGGATCAGCTCACGGCCTATCAGCTTGTTGGTGAGGTAACGGCTCACCAAGGCGACGACGGGTAGCCGGCCTGAGAGGGTGACCGGCCACACTGGGACTGAGACACGGCCCAGACTCCTACGGGAGGCAGCAGTGGGGAATATTGCACAATGGGCGCAAGCCTGATGCAGCAACGCCGCGTGAGGGACGACGGCCTTCGGGTTGTAAACCTCTTTTAGCAGGGAAGAAGCGAAAGTGACGGTACCTGCAGAAAAAGCACCGGCTAACTACGTGCCAGCAGCCGCGGTAATACGTAGGGTGCAAGCGTTGTCCGGAATTATTGGGCGTAAAGAGCTCGTAGGCGGTTTGTCGCGTCTGCTGTGAAAACCCGAGGCTCAACCTCGGGCTTGCAGTGGGTACGGGCAGACTAGAGTGCGGTAGGGGAGATTGGAATTCCTGGTGTAGCGGTGGAATGCGCAGATATCAGGAGGAACACCGATGGCGAAGGCAGATCTCTGGGCCGTAACTGACGCTGAGGAGCGAAAGCATGGGGAGCAAACAGGCTTAGATACCCTGGTAGTCCATGCCGTAAACGTTGGGAACTAGATGTGGGGACCATTCCACGGTCTCCGTGTCGTAGCTAACGCATTAAGTTCCCCGCCTGGGGAGTACGGCCGCAAGGCTAAAACTCAAAGGAATTGACGGGGGCCCGCACAAGCGGCGGAGCATGCGGATTAATTCGATGCAACGCGAAGAACCTTACCAAGGCTTGACATATACCGGAAACGGCCAGAGATGGTCGCCCCGCAAGGTCGGTATACAGGTGGTGCATGGTTGTCGTCAGCTCGTGTCGTGAGATGTTGGGTTAAGTCCCGCAACGAGCGCAACCCTCGTCCTATGTTGCCAGCACGTAATGGTGGGAACTCATGGGATACTGCCGGGGTCAACTCGGAGGAAGGTGGGGATGAGGTCAAATCATCATGCCCCTTATGTCTTGGGCTTCACGCATGCTACAATGGCCGGTACAATGGGCTGCGATACCGCAAGGTGGAGCGAATCCCTAAAAGCCGGTCTCAGTTCGGATTGGGGTCTGCAACTCGACCCCATGAAGTCGGAGTCGCTAGTAATCGTAGATCAGCAACGCTACGGTGAATACGTTCCCGGGCCTTGTACACACCGCCCGTCAAGTCATGAAAGTCGGTAACACCCGAAGCCAGTGGCCTAACCTTTTGGAGGGAGCTGTCGAAGGTGGGATCGGTGATTAGGACTAAGTCGTAACAAGGTAGCCGTACCGGAAGGTGCGGCTGGATCACCTCCTTTCTAAGGAGCATCTCGCCGGCTCAGCCGGCGGAGAGCCACTTCGGTCGCACACGTCGACCGGTGGAAGCTCAAGGGTGGAACATTGACATTGGCGCTCGAACGATCGAGCCCAGCGAAGTACAGCTGCCTAGGCAGCTCGGAACCGCGGGGCGAGGGAGATCGAGCGCATGCACGCTGTTGGGTCCTGAGGGACCAGACGGCGCCTTTCGGCGTCTCTTCCCTCGGACCGGCCGACTGACGCGCAGCGCGCGGAGGTCGACGGTACCGACCGTAAGTTGAGAACTACACAGTGGACGCGAGCATCTTAGATTCGAGCTTCGGCTCGAGTCTTGATGATCTATATAGATCATTGGTCGCCATCGCTTCGGCGGTGGTGTCCTAACCAAAATACTCATGTATGTGGTCAAGTTTCTAAGAGCAAACGGTGGATGCCTTGGCATCTGGAGCCGATGAAGGACGTAGTAATCTGCGATAAGCCTCGGGGAGCTGATAAACGAGCTTTGATCCGAGGATCTCCGAATGGGGAAACCCCGCTGGGCGGCGTGCCGACCCAGTGACTCCCGCCTGAATATATAGGGCGGGTAGAGGGAACGTGGGGAAGTGAAACATCTCAGTACCCACAGGAAGAGAAAACAACAGTGATTCCGTCAGTAGTGGCGAGCGAACGCGGAAGAGGCTAAACCGATCGTGTGTGATAGCCGGCAGGCGTTGCACGATCGGGGTTGTGGGACATCTCAGCTGCTCTGCCGAGCAGCAAGCGTTACAGACCGCGGTAGGCGAAGAACTTGGAAAGGTTCATCGAAGAGGGTGACAATCCCGTAGCCGAAACCGCGCGATGGCGCGAGGTCCATCCCAAGTAGCACGGGGCCCGAGAAATCCCGTGTGAATCTGCCAGGACCACCTGGTAAGCCTAAATACTCCCAGATGACCGATAGCGGACAAGTACCGTGAGGGAAAGGTGAAAAGTACCCCGGGAGGGGAGTGAAATAGTACCTGAAACCGTTTGCTTACAAACCGTTGGAGCAGCCCTAGCAGCTGTGACAGCGTGCCTTTTGAAGAATGAGCCTGCGAGTTAGCGATATGTGGCGAGGTTAACCCGTGTGGGGTAGCCGTAGCGAAAGCGAGTCTGAATAGGGCGATTCAGTCGCATGTCCTAGACCCGAAGCGAAGTGATCTATCCATGGCCAGGTTGAAGCGAGGGTAAGACCTCGTGGAGGACCGAACCCACTTAGGTTGAAAACTGAGGGGATGAGCTGTGGATAGGGGTGAAAGGCCAATCAAACTTCGTGATAGCTGGTTCTCTCCGAAATGCATTTAGGTGCAGCGTTGCGTGTTTCTTGCCGGAGGTAGAGCTACTGGATGGCCGATGGGCCCCAAAAGGTTACTGACGTCAGCCAAACTCCGAATGCCGGTAAGTGAGAGCGCAGCAGTGAGACGGTGGGGGATAAGCTTCATCGTCGAGAGGGAAACAACCCAGACCACCGACTAAGGTCCCCAAGCGTGTGCTAAGTGGAAAAGGATGTGGAGTTGCTTAGACAACCAGGAGGTTGGCTTAGAAGCAGCCACCCTTGAAAGAGTGCGTAATAGCTCACTGGTCAAGTGATTCTGCGCCGACAATGTAACGGGGCTCAAGCACACCACCGAAGTCGTGGAATTCGCGCAACAGCTCGGCAGCTTCGGCTGTCCAGGCGTGCGGATTGGTAGGAGAGCGTCGTGTGGCGAGTGAAGCGGCGGAGGAATCCAGCCGTGGACGCCACACGAGTGAGAATGCAGGCATGAGTAGCGAAAGACTGGCGAGAAACCAGTCCTCCGAAAGACCAAGGGTTCCAGGGTCAAGCTAATCTTCCCTGGGTAAGCCGGGACCTAAGGCGAGGCCGACAGGCGTAGTCGATGGACATCAGGTTGATAATCCTGAGCTGGCGAAGAACCGCCCAAGTCAATCCAGTAATGCTAAGAGTCCGAATCCTTGGACCGAACCCTTCGGGGGGACGTCCTTGGGCTAGCACTCGACCCTTCGCTGGTGCGGCTAGCGTATTAACAGGTGTGACGCAGGAAGGTAGCAGAACCGGGCCGATGGTTGAGTCCGGGTAAGCCGTAGGGCGTGCGATAGGCAAATCCGTCGCACATATAGCCTGAGAGCTTTGCCGAACCCTAGAGGGAAGTCTGTGATCCTATGCTGCCTAGAAAAGCATCGACGCGAGGTTCAAGTCACCCGTACCCCAAACCGACTCAGGTGGTCAGGTAGAGAATACCAAGGAGATCGAGAGAATCGTGGTTAAGGAACTCGGCAAAATGCCCCCGTAACTTCGGGAGAAGGGGGGCCTGAGGCGTGACGGCACTAGCTGCCGAAAGCGTTTGAAGGCCGCAGAGACCAGTGGGAAGCGACTGTTTACTAAAAACACAGGTCCGTGCGAAGACGCAAGTCGATGTATACGGACTGACGCCTGCCCGGTGCTGGAAGGTTAAGAGGAAGGGTTAGCGCAAGCGAAGCTCAGAATTTAAGCCCCAGTAAACGGCGGTGGTAACTATAACCATCCTAAGGTAGCGAAATTCCTTGTCGGGTAAGTTCCGACCTGCACGAATGGCGTAACGACTTCCCAGCTGTCTCAACCGCGAACTCGGCGAAATTGCACTACGAGTAAAGATGCTCGTTACGCGCAGCAGGACGGAAAGACCCCGTGACCTTTACTACAGCTTGGTATTGGTGTTCGGTGTGGCTTGTGTAGGATAGGTGGGAGACTGTGAAGCCCGGACGCTAGTTCGGGTGGAGTCGATGTTGAAATACCACTCTGGTCACTCTGGATATCTAACTTCGAACCGTAATCCGGTTCAGGGACAGTGCCTGGTGGGTAGTTTAACTGGGGCGGTTGCCTCCCAAAAAGTAACGGAGGCGCCCAAAGGTTCCCTCAACCTGGTTGGCAATCAGGTGTCGAGTGTAAGTGCACAAGGGAGCTTGACTGTGACAGTGACAACTGGAGCAGGGACGAAAGTCGGGACTAGTGATCCGGCAGTGGCTTGTGGAAGCGCTGTCGCTCAACGGATAAAAGGTACCTCGGGGATAACAGGCTGATCTTGCCCAAGAGTCCATATCGACGGCATGGTTTGGCACCTCGATGTCGGCTCGTCGCATCCTGGGGCTGGAGTAGGTCCCAAGGGTTGGGCTGTTCGCCCATTAAAGCGGCACGCGAGCTGGGTTTAGAACGTCGTGAGACAGTTCGGTCCCTATCCGCTGCGCGCGTTGGAAGTTTGAGAGGATCTGACCCTAGTACGAGAGGACCGGGTTGGACGAACCTCTGGTGTGTCAGTTGTTCCGCCAGGAGCACCGCTGATTAGCTACGTTCGGGATGGATAACCGCTGAAAGCATCTAAGCGGGAAGCCGGCCTCAAGATGAGACTTCCGTGCCTTCGGGCGAGAGGCTCCCAGCCAGACTACTGGGTTGATAGGCCGGATGTGGAAGTGGGGACTAAAGACCCATGAAGCTGACCGGTACTAATAAGCCGATGACTTGATAACATATACATGAGCTTGCTGCTCGCGTCCACTTTGTGGTTCTCGATGTACGGTCGAGGACTGCAGCCCTTCGCTTCATGCGAAGAGCTGTGCGAACTGAAACATCAATAGTGTTTCGGCGGCCATAGCGAGAGGGAAACGCCCGGTCACATTCCGAACCCGGAAGCTAAGGCTCTCAGCGCCGATGGTACTGCAGGGGGGACCCTGTGGGAGAGTAGGACACCGCCGGACTTCTTTTGGAGAGGGGCCCCAGATTCGTCTGGGGCCCCTTTTTCCGTTTCTGGACCCGGATGGAATGGTGCCGTGAACGACAAGGCAGACCGCAGTTCGCGCGATGGCGATCGCCGGCGCGACGCAGGAGACCGGCGACCGCCGCGAGACGGCGACCGTCGCTTCGGTGACAGCCGGCCCTCGCGCGATGGATCGCGCTCGAACGACCGTGGGCAGTCGCGCGACGCCGACCGGAAGTCGCTGCGTCCCGGAGACACGGGGTACCGGCCAGGCGGCGACTCGCGTCCGCAGCGCGACAACGACCGTCGCCCGCAGCGCGATGGCGATCGCCGCCCGCAGCGCGATGGTGAGCGCCGCTTCGATCGTGACTCGCGTCCCCAGCGCGAGGGTGACCGGCGTCCGCAGCGTGATGGTGAGCGCCGCTTCGATCGTGACTCGCGTCCGCAGCGCGATGGCGATCGGCGTCCGCAGCGTGATGGTGAGCGCCGCTTCGGTGACTCGCGTCCGCAGCGTGAAGGTGACCGGCGTCCGCAGCGTGAGGGTGACCGGCGTCCCCAGCGGGATGGCGATCGGCGTCCGCAGCGCGATGGCGACCGTCGTCCGCAGCGCGACGGAGACCGCAGATTCGGCGACTCGCGTCCCCAGCGGGATGGCGATCGTCGCCCGCAGCGCGACGGTGAGCGCCGCTTCGATCGCGACTCGCGTCCACAGCGGGATGGCGACCGTCGCCCGCAGCGCGATCGCGACCGCTTCGGCCGCGGGGATCAGCAGCGACGCGATGATCAGCGCTCGAGGAACTCCGGTCCGCAGCGCGATGCCGCGCGACCGGGTCGCGACTACGAGCGTCGCGGCGATGGCTCGGGCGAGAGCTTCAAGCAGGTGCGCGACGACGACTTCGTGCCGCCGCACCTGCCCGATGACGTGGCGCCTGAAGACCTCGACATCGGCGCTCGCGCGCAGCTCAAGACCCTGACGAAGGAGAACGCCGAGCTCGTCGCCAAGCACATGGCGATGGCATCGCGACTCATCGACGAGGATCCCGAACTCGCGCACCAGCACGCGCTCGCCGCGTCGCGTCGCGCCGGCCGCATCGGCGTCGTCCGCGAGACGCTCGCGATCACGGCCTACCAGCTCGGCGACTTCGCCCTCGCGCTCCGCGAGCTGCGCACGTACCGCCGCATCACCGGGCGCGACGACCAGCTGCCGCTCATGGCCGATTGCGAGCGCGGACTCGGCCGCCCCGAGAAGGCGCTCGAGCTCGCACGCTCCGTCGACGCATCCACGCTCGAGACGCCGGTGCGCGTCGAGCTCGCCATCGTGAAGTCGGGGGCGCGCCTCGACCTCGGTCAGAAGGAGGCGGCGCTCGAGGAGCTGCGCATCCCCGAGCTGCGCAAGGACAAGGCGTTCGACTACAGCCCGGCGCTGTTCGCGAGCTTCGGCGGCGTGCTGGAGGAGCTCGGACGCGATGAGGAGGCGGCCGAGTGGTTCGAGCTCGCCGACCGCGCGATCGAAGCGCTCGAGGACGCGCTGCGTCCGGGCGAGCTCGAGGAGATGGTGATCACGACCGAGCGGCTCGAGTCGCCGGTCGACGAGGAAGCCGCCGAGGGCGGGGACGAGCCGCACGACGAGGTCGAGGCCGAGGCCGACTCGCTCGGCGACGCGGACGACGCGCGCGAGGAGCCGGTCGTCGAGGAGCCGGTCGTCGAGGAGGCGGTCGTCGAAGAGCCGGTCGTCGAGGAGCCGGTCGTCGAAGAGGCGGCTCCGGCGGAGCCGGAGGGGGAGTCGGCCAGCGCGGTCGAGTCCGAGGCCGGCATCGCTGTCGCCGGCGACGACGTGCTGTTCGGTGACGCGCTGTTCGGCGACGACCTCATCGAGGGCGAGGAGCGCTCCGAGGGCACGCGCTGATGGGCCTGTTCAAGAAGGCGCAACCGGCGGCGACGCCCATCGACGGCGCCGACTACCTCTACCTCGACCTCGACGGCGTCGTCTACAAGGGACCGCACGCGATCCCGCACGCGATCGAGAGCATCGTCGCGACGGGCCTGCCCGCGGCGTACCTCACCAACAACGCATCGCGCACCGACGCGGAGGTGGCGGAGCACCTGCGGTCGTTCGGCCTCCCGGTCGAGCCCCGCGACGTCGTGACGAGCCCGCAAGCGGCGATGCTGCTGCTCGAGCGGCACCTGCAGCCCGGAGACCCGGTGCTCGTCGTCGGTGGCGCCGGCATCGTGGTCGAGATCGAGGCCCGCGGGTGGCGCGTCGTGCGCACCGCAGCCGAGCAGCCGAAGGCGGTGGTGCAGGGCTTCCACCCGACCGTCGGCTGGAACGACCTCGCCGAGGCCTCGTTCGCGCTCGCGCGCAAGCCCGAGCACGGCGGCATCCCGTGGATCGCGACGAACGGCGACTGGACGATCCCCGTCGCCGGCGGCATCGCGCCGGGCAACGGCACGCTCGTCTCCGCAGTGCACACCGCGGTCGGCAGGCTCGCGGAGTTCGCGGGCAAGCCTGAGACGCCGATGTTCGACGTCGCCGCGGAGCGCTTCGGCGCGCGGTCGCCGGTCATGATCGGCGACCGCCTCGACACCGACATCCTCGGTGCGCGGAAGGCGGGCATCCGTTCCATCGCCGTGCTGACCGGCATCGATCGCGGCGCGAGCCTCATCGGCGCCGACCCCACCATGCGGCCCGATCACGTGATCGAGGACCTGCGCGACCTCCAGCAGCCGATCCTCCCCGTGCGCGAGACGCTCGAGACGTCCACGCGCGCGGTGTACTTCGAGGTCGGCAGGGCAGCGGTGCGGCGCTCTGGCATCGACATCACGCTCGTGCGCGCAGGCGATCGGCCGGTCGACACGATCCGCGCGGCGTGCGCTGCCGTGTGGAGTGCCGACCGCCCCGTGCTGGGGCTGCGCATCGCCGACGAGCTGCTCGCCCTCTGAGGCTGGACGTTCGCCCGGTGCGCCGTCCAGGTGCGCGCGCTGGAATGGAGGCATGCATCCCTCCACGACCGAGTCCGAGAGCGGGCGCCGCGGGGGCGCCGTCCGCCGTCGCCTTCAGGCGGTCCTCGAGCGCGACGTCGCCCCGGGCATCCATCGCCTCCAGCACGCCTCGACGAACGCCTACCTGATCGAGGACGGCGGAGCGGTCACGCTCGTCGACTCGCTCTTCCCGCGCAGCCGGCCCCACCTCGACGCGGCGCTCGCCGCGATCGGGCGCTCGATCGCCGACGTGCGGGCGCTCGTGCTCACGCACGCGCACTTCGATCACCTCGGGATGGCGGAGGAGCTGCAGCGCGAGGGCGTGCCGCTGTGGCTGCACCAGGGCGACGCGCGCATCGCGCGGCATCCCTACCGCTACCGCACCGCGAACTCGCGGCTCTGGTACCCCTTCCGCTACCCGGGCTCGCTGCCGATCTTCGCGGCGATGACCACGGTGGGCGCGCTGGGCGTGCCCGGGGTGCGCGGCACCGTCCCGATGGAGGAGGGCACCGTGCTCGACCTGCCCGGCAGCCCGCGCGTCGTGCCGACGCCCGGGCACACCGACGGGCACGTCGCGCTGCACTTCCCCGACCGCGACGCGGTGATCAGCGGCGACGCGATCGTCACGCTCGACCCGTACACGACGAAGACCGGACCACGCGTCGTCGCCGGCGCCGCGACGGTCAAGCCCGAGGTCGCCCTCCGCTCGCTCGACGCGCTCGAGGACACGGGCGCGACGATCGTGCTGCCCGGGCACGGAGAGGTGTGGCGCGAGGGCGTGCGCGCGGCCGCGAGGGCGGCGAGGGCCGCCGGCATCGACTGAGGCGACCCGCCGCCTGCCTCTCAGGCGAGCGGCAGCTCCCACAGCGCGCGCCACCGCGCCATGCGGGCCTCATCGCGGCCGGTGCCGCACGCGGCCCAGAAGGACCGCGCGGCCGCCGCGAGGCCGTTCCACTCGAGCGACCAGGACGCGATCGACAGATCCGCCCAGCGGTCCGACCCCCCCCCGATGCGGCCGAGGTCGACGAGTCCGGCGAACGCGCCGCCCGCGATCAGCGTGCTCGGCGCGCACGGGTCGCCGTGGCAGACGACCGGATCCTCCACCACCTCGCGCGCCGCCTAGTTGTACCGGGTCATGACCTTGGTGCGGTTCGGGTGATCGGTGGGGCTCCGATGGCTGAGTGGATGCGTTCAGTGTTGTAGCGCTGGAGCCAGGGCGCAAGGGCGGCAGCCCGTTCTGCGT